>NZ_CP145905.1:3982500-4312500 GCF_036894955.1 Paenibacillus sp. KS-LC4
TGACGCTGCCGCTGCCGATCTGGTTAGCGTTGTATTGCTGCTGGTTAAATCCGGCTGAATTGTTTCCGCTCGGCGTTGTGCTGTTATCAAAATAATTGTTGTACAGGTGAACAAAGCCTCTCATCAGCGGACGGCCTTTCATGTTCGGGCCAAACCAGTTATGATGCATCGTGACATGCAGCTTGCCGCCGCCATAGGTGTATGAATCGCTGGCGTTGGAGCCAATAATGAGAGCGAGACGCTCGGAGGCGAGATCCTGATTAACACCCACCCAATTCCATAATGGGTTTGGATTCATATTCACCCAGCTGTCTGTGAAGTAAAAATGGTTGTAAGAAAGCGTTACATTATCCGACTTTAGCGAAACGAGCAGTAAATCATCACTGATGTTGTAGAAGGTGCAGTGATCAACGATCGCATTGGTTACTCGACGGAAGGATACGCCCAAATAGTTAGTGCCGCTGCCGCCTGGCTGCGTTGCTGCGCCCGAAAGATTTTGTAAATCTTTAATGTTGCCGTAAAAGGTAATATTCTTAATGACGATATTTTCAATATTCGTTCCTGCTGCAAGCAGCTCTCCGCTGAACTTAAGCTGAATATTTTGCAGCACCGCTTGTCCACCCGCTGCCCCTTCAATCGTCACATTGTTCCAACTAGTGCTTGCGAAGGTCAGCGTCGTTAATTGGGGACCGCCGTATATGTTGCCCTTAACAATAATATGATGCTTCCCGCTGTTGAAGGCCGCTTGCAGCTCGGATAGGTTGGTGACCGTAACCGCTGCAGCTGTAGAGCCGTCTGTCGTAGCATATCCGCCTGTTGAAGCCGCCTCTGCTCGAGTTACGCCAAAATCGGAAACTGGCGCTGATACTAAACAAGCACTCACCATTAACGTACTAAGTAAAACCATAGACCATTTTTTCAAAAGCATTGCCTTACCTCCTCTTGGGTTTTGGTGAAGCGGTGCTGCTGAACTATCGAATCCTCCTTTCTATCCTGCAAGCAAGTCATTTAATGGTAAGCGCTTACAAGATGGAATTGATTATACATCCTTTTGCAAATTTTGGATAGTATTTTCTTTTTATGTATGCTGATAAAATAAATACGATGGAATTGGCTAAACATTAGCCAGACTTTTTCCAGACAACTGGTGCTTTTTTGAGGCAACCCCTTTTATAGCAAAAAAGAGAGCAGGCTCACGGCCCGCTCCCTATCCTCGCCATTCCTTATTTCCCCTTAGCCATTTTGCCTGCCTGCATTCGTTCCCTCTCAATCAGTTCCTTCATCGAGGCATTACCCATCAGCAGTACACAAGCAAGCGCAAGCATAGCCGGCACAATCGACCACATAAACGTTGTGGAAATCGAATGAGACAGCGCGCCAATGATTTTGTCCATGATTTCGACTGGAATAGACTCCCTTTTTTCAGGGGTTAAAATTTGCCGCACATTTTCAGTAGGAAGCGCCGCTCCGCCACTGCCGCCTGAAAAAGCGTCGGTCATGCCATTCGTAAAGCTGTTGCGCTGAATAATCCCAAACACGGTAATGCCTACAGTCATCCCGAACGAACGGATAAAGGACATCGTGGCATTCGCTGAGCCACGCTGCCTCATATCGAAGCTGTGAATGGTAGACATTCCGAGCACCGAGAACGAGAAGCCAATCCCAAAGCCGGTAATGAACATGAAGAAGGCGAGCGTCCATTTAGTCGTTTCTGGACTGATCGTTGAGAGAAGTACAATGCCTGCAATAAAAATAATGGCGGACAGCACCATAACATTGCGATATGGCATTTTATTAGCGAGAACACCGCCCATTTGCGCTGCAAATACCGAGCCTAATGTCATCGGCAGCAGCATTAGGCCCGAGCTAGTAGCTGTGCCTCCATACACTCCCTGCACAAAAATCGGAATGTACAAAGCTGCTGTAATAAAGGCTGCGCCATAAAATAGAGCCGCTCCCGTGCTTGCGCCATACAGGCGCACACGGAACATCTTGAACGAAATAATCGGCTCAGCCGCCTTGCGCTCCACAAAAATAAATAGGATAAACAAAATTGCGAAAGTGGCGAACAGCCCTAAAATTTGGGTCGAATCCCAAGCATATTCATTGCCGCCGAGCTCCAGAGCAAACATTAAGCTGACAATCGAGCCTACAAGTGTTGCGGCTCCCCACCAATCAATTTTCTGCTTGGAGTGCTCCATTGATTCCTTGTAAAACAATAAAATAAATAGCAAAGCTACAATACCAAACGGAATATTAATATAAAAAATCCAGCGCCAGTTGATGTAGTCGGTAAAATAGGCGCCAACCAACGGGCCGAATAAGCTTGAGGTGCCAAATACGGCTCCAAACAAGCCGCCCATTTTGCCCCGTTTTTCAGCCGGAAACACGTCAAATACAATCGTGAAGGCAATCGGCAGCATGGCGCCGCCACCGATACCTTGAATAGCCCGGTAAATGCTGAGCTGTGTAATGGACTCTGCGGTTCCGCAAAGTACCGAGCCGAGTAAAAATAAGAAAATGCCTAATACGAAAAATCGTTTTCTGCCGTACATATCGGACAGCTTGCCGAAAATAGGCATTCCCGCCATCTCCGTTACCAAATAGGCGGAGGTGACCCATACAAATTTGTCCATACCGCCTAAATCGCTCACAATCGTTGCCATAGCCGTTGAAACAATCGTATTATCAATTGATGCAACGAAGATAGCCAGCAATAATCCTGCCACGACGAAGCCAAGTCTACTTTGACTCGCAGACATGAATAATTCCCCCTACGAATAAACGCTCGGCCCTAAGACCGAACGTTATTTGTTATAAGCTATATTTATCAAGCTGATCCAGAAAGCCGCGCGACTTCAGAGGAATGCCAATATGCAAATCCATGAGCATACGCATTACCTTCTTGAGCTCCTGCTTTGTTTCCGGCTTGACTTGTATGGAACCCAGCCTGCGCAAATCCATTCGGACAAACAACCGCAGCAGCTTATACGCTGCTTCAGACAATACGATGCCTTGAGGGTCTTTGTGACCACAGCGACGGCATAATACACCGCCTGCGGCCGCACTAATACGGAAGGGAGTATTCTCCCCGCCGCATTCTACACAATGATCTAGTACAGGTGCATAGCCCGACATATCCAGTACTCTCATTTCGTAAAGATGAGATACAATTTGCGGGTCCTTCCCTTCTGACAAGCCGCTTAAATAAGCTTTCAGCTGCTCGAATAGAAAAGAGCTGGTATCCTCCTCCTGCATCGCCCTATCCGTTAATTCTGCCGCATAGGAAGCATAAGCAGTCAGCTCCAGCTGTTCGCGAAGCAGATGGTTGGAGGCTAAAATCTCGCCATGATTCAACGTACCCAGTCCGCTTGTGCGAAAAAAAGTGAACTCCGCATATGTAAAGGGCTGCGCGAGAGAAGCGTGCCTGCTCCGAGCCTTCTTCGCGCCGCGTATTAATATTCCTACCTTGCCATTCGTATTCGTCAGCACATTAATGATTTTATTATTTTCCCCGTAATCCATGCTGCGAATAACGATGCCTTCCACTCGATACAGCATAATGAAACTCCCCCATGACCTGCTTAAGAGCCAGAAGGCTGTGAGCCCGCTGAACTAAGGAGAAGCTTCTTCTAGCTCGGATGCCCATTGCTGGTCATCACCGAGCAAAGCGTTAGGATGATCCGCTTCTCCAAGCTGATCCATTTCCTTGTAGAGCATATAGGACTCCACATCACCGGTCAATGTAAAATACTTCCACGAAAAATTCCGCAATCGTATCAACCCTTTCCGCCTCGGAAATGCTGCTCAAGACGGTATTAGATTACGTTGATCGAATGAATGTTATCCTTAGCAATTTACGTCAAATTTAGAAGCGGCCCGCTATTCGTGTTTAAAGCCTAAATCCTTCAGCACTCTTTCCTGATTCCGCCAATCCTTCTTAACCTTAACCCACAGCTCAAGGAACGTACGGGACCCAAGCAGCGCTTCAATATCACGGCGGGCCTGCTTGCCAACTTCCTTGAGCAAGGCACCCTTCTTGCCGATAATAATGCCCTTCTGGGAGTCGCGCTCCACATAGATGACACAGCCAATATACACTACGCCATTCTCCTGCACCTTCATGTCCTCAATCGCAACCGCAATGGAATGTGGAATTTCCTCACGCGTCATATGCAAAATTTTCTCACGCACTAGCTCCGTTACAACGAATTGCTCCGGGTGATCTGTAATTTGATCGGCAGGATAATATTGCGGGCCTTCTGGCAAATAGCGAACCAGTTGATCCATCAGCGTCGCCACATTATTGCCTTGCAAAGCCGAGATTGGAATGATCTCCGCAAAATCATGCAGATCTTTATATTGCGTAATAATCGGCAGCAGCTGCTCCGGCTCGATTTTGTCGATTTTGTTCAGCACGAGAAAAATCGGTGTTTTAACCTTTTTTAATTGCTCGATAATAAAGCGGTCGCCTCCGCCAATGCCATCAGCTACATCAACGAGGAAAAGAGCCGCTTCGACCTCCTGAAGCGCGCTTTGCGCGGTTTTCATCATGTAGTCGCCAAGCTTGGACTGCGGCTTGTGTATGCCAGGCGTGTCCAGAAATACGATTTGCGTATTGTCTTTCGTATATACGCCATGGATTTTGTTGCGCGTCGTTTGGGGCTTGTCCGACATAATGGCAATTTTTTGCCCAATTAGATGATTCATCAGCGTAGACTTGCCCACATTAGGTCGGCCGATGATGGCTACAAAGCCGGAACGAAATTTGCCGTTTGTACGGTTGTCAGTTGTAGGTGTACTCATTAGGCTTCCTTTTGCCCCTTTTTCAATACCATTGGTGTAAATGCTCCAGGCAGCAAGTCCGAGACGGTCGAAATTGACCAGTTTCCTCGCAGATTGCCCATAATGACTGGCGTATCCGGGTAAAGCAACTCAACGAGCACCTGGCGGCAAATTCCACATGGCGTTATAGGTTCTTCCGTATTTCCAATAACCGCTATTGCCTGAAATTGACCTGGCTGCTTGCCATCGGCAATGGCCCGAAACATAGCTGTGCGCTCCGCGCAGTTGCCAGGACCATAAGCGGCATTTTCAACATTGCAGCCAAAGTGGACATGCCCGTCGTTATCCAGCAGGGCAGCGCCAACATTAAATTTGGAATATGGGGTATATGCCCGCGTCATCGCCTCGCCTGCCTGATTAAGCAGCGCAGCATAATTCTCCTGTAAACCTTCATAAGTAACTGTCATTTATTAGTAGCTCCCTTAAAATTACTGACTTCCCGCCGTTATTACTTGCCACAATGGCGGGCCAAGAATAATAAAACCAATGAAGACGGCAAAGCATGCTGCCAGCAGTACAGCGCCAGCAGCAACATCCTTTGCCGTCTTAGCGAGCGCATGGCGCTCCGGGCTTGCAAGATCCACAACCTTTTCCACCGCAGTATTGATCATTTCTGCTACGATAACGAGTGCCATCGTGAGCAGCAGCAGTGCCCATTCCATACCTGAAAGCGATAGAAAAGCACCGAGCAGAATGACGGAAGCAGCGACCAGCACATGAATGCGCATATGGCGCTCATTTTGCACACCAAATGCTATACCCGCCCACGCAAATCCTAAACTGCGCATGAATTTTTTCATTAACGCGACAAGCCTGCCTTCGAAAGCACCGCTTCCTGCTTGCTCGTCATCACGGCCTCATCGCTTTCCGTCTCGTGATCATAACCGATTAAATGCAGAAAGCCGTGCACGAATAGGAAGCCGATTTCACGCTCCAGCGAGTGACCATACTCCTCGCTTTGCTCAACTGCCTTCTCCACGGAGATAATGATGTCGCCAAGCATGCCCGATATAGGATCGATCTCATCTTCGCTTTCCACTTCAAAAATGATGTCCAGTTCATCCGTGCCGTCATCCTGCATTGCAAATGACAGAACATCAGTAGGACGATCTATATTGCGGTAATCGCGATTCAACTGATGAATTTGCTCATTATCGGTGAAAGTCAGCGTCACTTCGCCCGTTGTCATCCCCTCCGCTTCACCAGCCAGCTGAAGCAGCTGCTCCAAACGGCCGATCCAGGCCTCGGGAATTTCGACCTTATTCTGCTCATTGCTATAATCCAGCTGCAAACTCATGCTAAACGCTCCTTTGACTTAACATCCTCAGGGTACTCAATACGGGAATGAAAAATCCCAATGACGCTTTCCTTGAGCGACTGTGCGATTTTGTCCAGCTCCTTGAGCGTCAAATCGCATTCATTGTATTGATTGTCGTCCAGTCTGCTTTTGATGATTTTGTTGATCATCGCTTCTACTTGCTCAACCGTAGGGCTGCGCAGGCTGCGGACAGCCGCTTCCACGCAATCGGCAATGCCGACCACGGCAGCTTCCTTCGACTGCGCTTTCGGGCCGGGATAGCGGAAGTCATCCTCCGTAAATGAAGGCTCCTCCCCCTGCTCCTCAGCCTGCTTAAGCGCCTTGTAATAAAAGAATTTCAGCGAAGTCGTGCCATGATGCTGCTCGGCAATATCACGAATAGGCTTTGGAATATTGTGCGCCTTTAGCATATCGACGCCGTCCCGCGCATGGGCGCAAATGATCGACCGGCTGAGCTTTGGATCAATTGAATCATGCGGATTTTCCATGTTAGTCTGATTTTCAATAAAATAATTCGGCCGCTTCGTCTTCCCTATGTCATGGTAGAACGAGCCTACACGGCAAAGCAGCCCGTCCGCCCCGATGGACTCAGCCGCAGCCTCCGACAAATTGCCGACCATGACGCTGTGATGATACGTTCCCGGTGTCTCCGTTAGCAGCTTGCGCAGCAGCGGATGGTTCGGGTTAGACAGCTCGACAAGCTTGAGCGCCGACAAAATGCCAAATGTCACTTCAAAAAACGGCATAAGGCCAATAACAAGCACAGCTGTAAGCAAGCCGCTCGCAAAAGCAAAGCAAAGCGAATACACAAGAGGCCCCTGATCCAGCCGCTCCGTCAGCAGCATAAGCATTAGCACGGAAAACGTGCCAAACAGGCTGACCATAATGCCTGCCTTTAATATCGTCGACCGCTGGCTTGCTCGATGAATCGAGAAGATAGCTGCGACGGATACAACGATAATAACAAAGCCGTATTGAAAATCAAAAATTTGATTTTGACCCGTACCCGAGTTCAGCACAATACTGCCGATAATCGCAAACAGAATCGAGCTGATCAACGCCAAATGCATATCCAGCAGCAGCGTTATCAGCATCGTTCCCAGCGCCGCCGGAGCGAGGAAGCCAACGTACGGAATCTCATCCGTCTGAATCAATGAAATAATGATCATCACAACGATATTGATCAAATAAATGAGCCACAGCATTAAAATTTGAGCATTATTATATTTGGGCTTGAGCCCAGAAATCCCGCCCGACTGATGCAAATAGCCATACATTGCCGCGATGAACAAAATCGACAAAATAAGCAAGCCAAGCTGCGGCCAATAATTGCGTTTATCCTGGAGAAGCGCCGAATCCTTCAGCAGCTCATACATTTCAGGCGTAATGACTTGACCGCGCTTGACGAGAACGTCGCCTTCCTTGATGACAACCTGAGGCGTGTTTTTCTTCGCCTGAATTTTCGCTTCATCCGTTGCATCCTTATCCAGAAAACGGTTCGGCATAATCGAGAAACGTGCCAGCTCTTGCACGATTTCACGGCTAGTCCGATCGGAGAGGGAGCTTGCGTTAACCAGCTCCGCCACACGGGTACGCGCAGCATCAGCGCTGCGGAGCTGCTCGCTCATTAGCTTGCGCACAATCTCCTGCGCTACCTGGCGCATTTCCGTGATTGAGTCTAGCGACATCCGCGGCATTTTATAAAACGTTTCCTCTGGAATCGCATATTCCTGTTCTTTAATTACGACCGCCATCTCATCAAGCAGCGTATCGCTATAAGTGCCATTGCCTTTATTCACCTTGACGAAATTATCGACAAAATCGGGATACCGGCCGGGAATTTCATTGCGGTATATATCGATTTTATTTTGCGTCGTAACCTGATCGTCCTGATTCAACTGCTCCATGCGCGAAAATATCTCGTTTAACAGCAGCTCGCTGCGCAGCGCAACGTTCGAGTAGATTGCATCTACGCGGTTCGCTGCTTCCTCCTGCGCCTGAAGCGTCGCCTTGCTGTCCGGTATTTGGTGGGGAGCAACGATATCCTTCTCGCTGGCAACGCCCTCATGAATATCATAGGTTTCCGGAACGAGATGCGGAGCGAGACTGAAATAAAACAGCAACACAAATAATAACATGAGCACGAAGCGGACAGCTACGCTCTGTTTCCACCCCGCAGCCTTGGTGCTCTGCAGGTTCCCCTGTTTACCGGAATGATTCTGGTTCTGGTTCATGGAGCGGACATTCCTCTCTATGCTTTGTTCTCAGCGTCCTGATTGTAGGCGACAATGATTTTCTGCACTAAGGAGTGACGGACAACATCCTGCTCGGAAAAAAAGATAAAGCCAAGTTCGTCTATATTTTGCAAAATTCGCTGTGCCTCTATTAAACCTGAGTTTTTCCCTCTTGGCAAATCAATTTGTGTCACGTCGCCGGTAATAACCATCTTGGAGCCGAAGCCTAGCCGTGTCAAAAACATCTTCATTTGCTCCGGCGTCGTGTTCTGGGCTTCATCCAAAATAATAAAGGAATCATCAAGGGTCCGTCCTCGCATGTAAGCAAGAGGGGCAACCTCAATCGTGCCGCGCTCAAAAGCCTTTACCGTCTGCTCAGGTCCCAGCACATCATGCAGGGCATCATAAAGCGGACGCAAGTAAGGATCGACCTTCTCCTGTAAATCGCCTGGCAGAAAGCCGAGATTTTCCCCTGCCTCGACAGCTGGCCTTGTCAGAATAATTCGCTTCACCAAGCCCTGCTTTAAGGCGGCTACAGCGAGCACGACAGCCAGGTAGGTTTTTCCTGTGCCGGCTGGACCAATCCCGAATACGACATCATGCTTGTGAATGGTCTTTACATAATGGCGCTGGCCGATTGTCTTAACCCGGATGGGCTTGCCGCGAAACGTCGTTGTAATTTCAGCCTTGAATAAATCAAGAAGCTCTTCTGCCTGCATTGTACGGGCCAAATCAAGCGCATACATCATGTCCCGCTCTGAAGGCATGTAGCCGCCTCTTACCAGCTGCAGCATGACGCTGAACAGCTGCTCAAGCGAGCGTACCTCCTGCACAGCACCGGAAATGACGATTTCTGCCTCACGAGATGTAATGGAGGACTCGCACTGCGCCTCTACCAGTCTCAGGAACTTGTCCTGTGGACCAAATACCGCTAATCCTTCTCCCGCGTTTTCCAGCGGAATTCTGACGACTATTGTTTCATTTTGCAAACAACCTCAATCTCCTTGCATCTGGACTAGGGGCATCTCTTTCACAATGGATTGCTCTACTTCAAAAAGAACTTTCATATAAACTTTACCATTCTCCGTCTTTTCATGCAAAACAATTTCATCCCGGATGACCGCATCGCTGCCCGCTTTCGTCATTACATTCGCTTTCGCCTGCAAAATTCCGCCCGCACGCGCTTCATCCGCTGATAGTTTCAGCTCTTCCATATGTACTTCCCTTACCGTCTGCTTCATCCGGCCGAAGGGCAGAACGATGCTTTTAATGTTTGCCTGATCCTCCTCCACGATCGTCTCCGACTGCTCGTACGGATTTTTGCCGTAGCCGCTCACCTGCAGCGCTCTGCCTGCAATGACGATGTACCACTTCTGCTTTTTTTCCCCTGTATATACTTTAACCTGCTGCGACATCGGTGAAGCAATATTAAATTCATACCAGACTAGCCCGCGTACCGAGCCCTTTGCCACAACCGTTTGCGTATAAGCGCCTCCGCCCAGCGTGCCTGAAATCAACGTTTGTCCTTTTTTGACCTTCGCATTTTTCTTTACGACAGCACGACCGCGTTCCGTATATATTTCCGTAATGACCGCATCGGCTGACGCAATGAGGTGGCGGGGATTTTCCAATTCTCGATGCTCCGGTTCTGTCGTTTCCGCCACTTGGATGAGGATTCTCGTTCCTTTCTTCTCGACCCCAATCCACGTTGCTTTTGGCAGCTTGTTGACGAGTCTTTTGGAAATAATGTCCATATCCTGCAAACGGAACGACCATTGGAGCGGGAAAATCCCCTCCTGCCTTGCCGCCTCTATAATTTCCTCCTCGGTTAATTTCAAGTTCCCCTTAACCTCAACCGACCATACAAGCGAGGAAAGCAGGTAGATGCCTATGAAAAACAAAGCAATGCCTGCGATGAAAAATTTCCTTTTTTCCAGCCTAACCAGCCAAAACGGCATGCCTTGCCGCTTAACGACATGCGCCCTGCAGCCTGTCTCCTTTAAAAAAGGCTTTAAGCGAAAATAATCGCTCACAGACACATCAAACTGCAGCTTGCCATCGCCCGTCCAACCGATGGACGCAAGCGCAAGCCCCCCTTCGAGAGCACGATTCACAAGCCGCTCAGGTTGTCCGCCCCTGATATTAACCGTAACGACGCCGAGTACCCAGTCCGACCATTTCAGCTTCATGCCGCTCCCCTCCTACTCCCGCAAGGCTATGCCTGTAATTTGACCTTCAATAAAAACCTCTTCCGTCCAAATCGTTCGAATGACGAGCGAGCTTCCCGTCACCTCAAGCTCGCCCTTGCTGAGTGCAAGCCTAAGCTGCTCGCTAGAAAAATGGATAACGCCGCGATGGTTCTCAATATATAACTGGCGATCGCCGATCATCGTCAGCCGTGGAAGATCATAGACGACATCCTGGGGCAAATCCAGAATATCCGCTGTCATTTTGCGAAGTTTGCGTTTTAAACGGTTCATAGGTAAAGGATCGTCCCCCTTATCACGCTCGCCAGACGTTAAATATGACACAAGGCCATTATCGTACTATATCAAGCTATGCGCGGGGTGCTGATTTTATGAAAAATAGCGCAGCCTTCAGTCATCCGCAGTGGATTTCTGAAAGCTGCGCTATTTAAAAGAAAAGCTACTATTATCTGACCTTGCCATAAGGCCGCTTCGATTTCGGCGGGCCCAATATTTCTGACCAGATAACCGCCTTGCGGAGCTCATCAGCGCTCAAAGGCGCTAAACGCGTGTCAGGAACAGCCTCAGCGTCGCTGCTAGCCTGGCTGCTGCGCCTTGCGGCCGCTTCACGCTGCTGTGACACAGTTACAGCGGCTTGCTGCTGCTGCGAGCGCTCAAGCGCTCTAGCGAGCTCTGACAGGCGATGCTGCTTCTCACGCTCAGCCTCCTCCTCTGCTTGGCGATAGGAAATTGACCGTTCCTCATAATCAGAGTCGTCTTCCCATTCCTGATATGCCTCTTGATCAAAGCGGCCAGACTGCTGCTCCATAGCTGTACCTTGCTTCGGATAGGCAGGATCAGAAGCGCTTTGACCGTTAAAATCCGGCATTCGCGGATTGCTCCGTTTTTTTGCACTGACCCGATTAAAGATCGACAGGAGAAAGCCGCCGACAATAACGACGAAATAAATATTTTTTGTAATAAATTCAAATACATGTTCCACTGGTTCAGATTCACCTCCAGGGTAAGCCGCTACGCCTGTGCTTTATTTGCCATCCTTAATTGTCATTTTTTTCAGTTGGGGCGTCGCTCTTGCCGATGGAATTACGCATTTGTGTATCCGACTCCAGGTTTTTAAGATTCAAATAATCCATGACGCCGATTTTTCCGTTTTTGAGCGCTTCAGCCATAGCTACTGGTACTTGCGATTCGGATTCTACGACCTTCGCCCGCATTTCTACTACGCGCGCCTTCATCTCCTGCTCCTGTGCAACTGCCATTGCCCGGCGTTCCTCCGCTTTCGCTTGGGCAATCCGTTTGTCAGCCTCCGCTTGCTCGGTTTGAAGATGGGCACCAATATTTTTACCTACATCAACATCTGCAATATCAATGGACAAAATTTCGAATGCTGTTCCAGCATCAAGCCCTTTGCCGAGTACGGTGCGGGAAATCATGTCCGGGTTTTCAAGAACGTCTTTATGCGAATTTGATGAACCAACCGTCGTAACGATACCTTCCCCGACACGAGCAATAATAGTCTCTTCACCGGCACCACCGACAAGTCGCTCAATGTTGGCACGTACCGTAACACGCGCTTTAACTTTAACCTCAATACCGTCCTTCGCTACTGCCGCAACCGTCGGCGTCTCAATGACGCGCGGATTAACACTCATTTGTACCGCTTGAAGCACATCTCGTCCAGCTAGATCAATGGCTGCCGCACGCTCAAATACGAGCGGGATATTGGCACGCTGTGCCGCAATCAATGCATTGACAACGCGGTCAACGTTACCGCCTGCAAGAAAATGGCTTTCCAGCTGATTAATATTCAATCCAAGGCCGGCTTTCGTAGCCTTAATGAGCGGATTAACAATCCGGCTCGGGACAACTCGGCGCAAGCGCATGGCAACGAGCGTAATAATACCGATACGAACACCCGACGCAAGTGCAGAAATCCAGAGCATAATTGGAAAAAAGCTCAGGAATACGGACAACGCAATAATAACAATAACCGCTAAAATCAATATAGATACAACCGGATCCAGACCCATTTATAAATACCTCCATTGCTTTAGTTAAGCGCTGATTCGCGCTTATGTTATGCTTTCATTATCTCTTTCACAACGACCCAAGTGCCTTCCGCTTTGATGACGACAACAGATGCCCCAGTTGAAATAAACTCACCTGACGTTACGACATCAATCCGCTTATCGCCAATTTGTACCGTCCCGGCAGGTCTTAGCGGAGTAAGCGTAACTCCCTCAAGTCCCATTAGGCTGTCTTTCTCATCCGCGGATACATAGCCCTCTTCCTTCGTCAGCTTATCGCGAAGAATGAATTTATTCCAAATGCCTCTATGTCTATATTTTCTGAAAATATAATACATCACAAGAACAGCTACAACGAGTGCTGTGACGAGCGAGATAAATGCCGTCATCGGATCCGATGCTGCGGTAATCACACCAGCAACGAGTGCTGCGCCGCCTAGCAGTCCCAAAATGCCGAAGCTTGGAACAAATACTTCAATAATAAGTAAGGCCAAGCCGATAACGAACAGCACAATTGACTCCATGCCTGCAAATCCGGCAACATAATGACCGAAGAAATACAAGCTGAAAGAAATGATGCCTAGAATGCCCGGCACACCAAAGCCTGGCATTAGAAGCTCAACTACGATGCCCGCAATACCAAGGATGAGCAGCACAGTCATCACATACGGATTAACGAGCCAGCGTGATACCTTCTCCGCGAGCGATGGCTCAAACGAAATAAGCTGCTTCTGATCAAGCTTCAGCCATGTAATAGCTTCCCCTACAGAAGCTGCTATATGCTCTGCGTAGCCGCTAGCCAGCGCCTCGTCGGCGGATAGGGATAATATTTCTCCTGCCGGCTTCTCTATGCCTGCTTTCGGCAAGCTGACCGCCACTGTCGTATCCACCATGGCAGCTGCAATATTCGCATCTCGTCCATTCAGCTTTGCAGCCTCCATCATCGTCTTCGTCCAATAGGAGATGATCTTCGGGTTATCAATCAGCTCACCTTCGCCATTAACGACAGCCGCTGCGCCAATTGTGCTCCCCGGCTCCATTACAATATTTTGCGCATTGAGCGCAATATACGTACCTGCCGACACCGCCTTGCCTTCAATATAGGCAGTTGTAGGAATTGCGCTTTTGCGGATGACCTCCCCGATCTCCTCTGCGCTGGTTACTTCTCCGCCGAACGTGTTAATAACGAGAACGACACGTTCCGCTTTTGCTTCGGCCGCTTCTTTGTAAGCGCGCTCCAAAAAGGATTTAAGCCCGCTCTCAATCGTCTGTTTGACGGGAACAATGTAGACCGCTCCACCAGCCTCATCCGCAGCAAGCTGCTGTGCCTTTACAGGCTGCATACCGACCAGCAAACCGCTGCCTAAGGCGACAACCAATGCTGAAAAAACAGCTAATTTCGCCCAGAAAGCGGTTTGGCGCCATTTTTTTATATTCAACCTTCCACCCCTCCTTTATATCCATTATATTCGTTATTACGATGGATTACCCTGAAACGTTGCAAAATAAGCTTAAATAGCTTACACCAACTTACGCCAGCTGATCTTTCTAATAAGAAAACACACATTTTTTTATCCGCATCCACCTATGAATGACTGCATCAAGCGCAAACGGCTGTCGTCTAAAAAGCAAAAAACACCCCTCGGAAGGGATGTTTTCGTCCGAACATATCGTTATTGCAGAAATTGTTGTACGAGCTGATTTACTAGTTTACCGTCAGCGCGCCCTTTTGTTTTAGGCAACAAGGCGCCCATGACTTTCCCCATCTCGGCTTTGGAAGAAGCACCGAGTTCATGGATGGTCTGCGTTACTATCGCTTTTATCTCTTCTTCGGTCAGCTGCGTGGGAAGGTATTGACTAATAATTTCAATTTCTGCGTTAAGACCTGTTACCAGATCCTCACGGCCGGCTTTGCTAAATTCTTGGAGGGAATCTTTACGTTGTTTGATTTCACGACTTAGAATATCAAGCATTTCACTGTCGTCCAAAGGACGCTTCAAATCAATTTCCAAGTTTTTAGCTGACGCACGCATCATACGAATGGTTGTAAGCCGGAACTTGTCCTGATTCCTCATGGCCTGCTTCATATCGTCGTTCAATCTTTCGCTCAGGTTCATTATACTAAGAGCCTCCTAAAACTTTCTCTTACGAGCAGCCTCGGACTTCTTCTTACGCTTTACACTCGGCTTTTCATAATGTTTGCGTTTCTTAACCTCAGCCAACACGCCATCTTTAGCGATAGAACGTTTAAAGCGGCGAAGTGCAGAGTCAATGGTTTCATTTTTCTTAACCTTAGTTTCAGACACAAGTTTTCCCTCCCTCCGAAACAGACCGTCCAGAGCATTAAACACGGTTTATCAAACTCCATTATAAGTCAAAACAAAATACAGTGTCAACTCACTAATTTCACTCGTAAACAATGCCAAATCCGTTTTTCAAAATATCGTAGAACATCATATAAGTATCCCCATTTGTCAGCTCTTTTACATTGAGTATTTGACCAATGATTTCCTCGCTAATCCAGCCACGGGAAATGAGATCCTTAAGCGCCGTTTCTCTCGTCGTATCGAGCCCAGCCGTCAGTGCCAGCATATAGGCCGCCTGCTCCAATGTCAAGGGGCCAGTCAATAAATCCCTCATATCCTTGAGCGCACCGTCAGGAAAACCGGAGAACTGGTCAGGATGCGCTTTTTTGAGCGTTCTAAGCTTGTTCAAATAGCGCCCAATGCTCATCGAGCCATCAAGGTCCCATGCCTCATTTGAATAGCTTCCAGATGTCATATACATGCTGGCCGCTGTCACAAGACCTTTATAGTCCTTGTGCTTCATGTAAGCAGGCTGTTCGAACTTCTCATACGTCAAGTCCATGCCCTGCTTAACGAGCTTCTTGCGCAGCTTGCTGATGAGCTCCTTCGATTGGGACAGCTCTCTGACCGTGATGTCGTTGCTAATGGCAAGGCTCGCCGCCGCTCCTGCAGCTTCTGCCGTCGCCATGCCTAACGGGATGACCCTTGCGCTGCCATGAGGAATGGTGTCAAAGCTGGCTGAGCGTCCGACTACAAGCAGCCCATCGACTTTAAGTGGAACTAAGCTGCGGAAAGGAACGCCATATTGCATCGGGCTTAGCATAATGGTTCCCACATCGCTGTAGTTAATGCTTTGAATATCCACATCGTAGGAGCCATAAGCGATTGCATCCCATTTATCCCGATTTTCCAGCACATCGGCCAGCGTCAGCCTGTATTCGCCATAAATATGCCTTGACTCTCTTATATACAGCTCTGATGCAGTACCCGCATAGTTCATATTGGCAAACTGTGGGTATGTCCTTTTTAAATAATCGACGATAAGCGGCGACTCTTTTTTGCCTACCTCCATGCCACGAGCTACCGAGGCGGGATCAAGCGGGTCAACATCGTATATTTGCATAGTATTAAATAACATCGTTTGATTGTTTTCCCTGCCAATATTAAGACTGCGAATTTTCACCTTCTGGGGATCGCTTGGCGGATATTTTCTGGCATCGCCAAAGCCCCAAATACTCGTGCTATCCAACCCTAAGCCTTCCAGGCCTTTAAAATTCCGCCAAGCCTCGTTCGTCACGTTATCCATTCTGAACACGAGCGTAGCCGCCATCTTTGCCTTGCCTTCGCCAATATCCTGACGCCCAATGGAGTACGGCACGCCAGCGGCGGCGGCGATATCCGCATCCTGCGAGGCATCAATGACTACTTTTGCTGCAACCTTCTCGGCCTTGCCATCCGGTTTAATAATCGACAGCCCCGTTAGCTGCATATTTGCACCGGACTGCTGCAAAATTGGCTCCATCTTCTGCACATGCATGAGCAAATCAATGTTTTGCTCCTGTTTAACCATTTTGTAAAAGACGTTGGCTGCCGTATGTGTATCGACCGAGCTGCCTTCTACCTGATCAAACCACTCCTGAAATAACCCTTCATTCAAAAACTTCGATTTGTGCAAATAGCGATAATACCACGGCTGATTTGGGGAATAATTCAAATCGAGCGTATTCAGCCCGCCCAGCGTCATTAATCCGCCCAAAATATCGCGGTCTCTGCCTTCAAGCAGCAGCACGCTTAGCCCATTTCTGGCTCCAGACACAGCAGCCATTATTCCTTCTGGATCGGTACCGACAACTATTAAATCATAGCTCGACTTTACGGTTTCGACCGATTCAACTTTTGTAAAGGGGGCCTGAACGCGATCAATAGATAAACGATCGGTAGAAGCTGCTTTAAATTTATATAAATAATAGCAACCGATCAGCATCAAAAAAGCGAGAGCAACGATCGTCAACACTTTATATTTCGTCTTCAACAACTAAAATAACCTCCGAATTATTAATGCCGCCAAGCAGCAAGGCTTTCATTACTAGATGAATAAACCTCATTGTCCGTAAAAAGGCAGGCTCCCGCTTCTCATTAGGAGCCAGCGTCTCATGCGAATGCTGCGCCTTTGCTTATTATTTCAAAATAGCTTCCGGATGAAGCAGCGTCCGCATATCCGTAGAAGAAGTAACGGTCAACCTCGGAACCATCATCGGGTCGGTTCCCGGCTCTGCAAAGCCGCTGCGTACGGAAAACGCCATCCGGTAACCATTTTCACGCAAATGATAAATAATCTGTGTGTTCGCCTCACCATACGGATAAGCAAAATAAGGCGAGTTAATGCCCAGCTCTTTTATCTGGTGAATATCATTCGTGATCAGACTGGCGTCTGCAAGCGAAGAATAGGCAATGCCGCAAACCGCCGTCCCTTTTTTGTGTAGATCATAGGTGTGGCTGTGATAATCAAATACGTCGCTCGACGCTTTCATTTCCTCCGTGGAAAGAAAGCTTGTTTTTTTCGAATCGAATGCTGCCGTCCTTTGCTGAATATGGGTTCCAACAACAAACATCGTCGCGTGAAAACCATATTTCTTCAAAATAGGATATGCATAAACAATATTGTTTTGATATCCATCATCGAACGTAATAACGACCGATTTTTCCGGCAACACACCTTCGCCATTTATATATTTCTCGAGCTGCTCCATCGTCGCTGTCTTATAGCCATTCGTGTGCAAATATTCCATCCCCTGCTCAAACGATTCCAAACTAATCATGGAATGGTTGTCCGGCTCGCTAATGTCAGCCTTTGGAGCAATGTAGTGGTACATCAATACGGGTACCCGTTCAGCATTGTCCGCCAGCGTCAACGCTTTTGCATCCAGCAGCGGCTGTTTTGCTTGCTTGTGCGTCATAATAAACGCTCGATTTTTGGCTAACTCCCAAGAGGTGCAGATTTTTTTCGTAACAACCGTACCTGGATGGGCTACTGCGGTAGCATAGGCGGCGATTAGAAGGACAAATGACAATAGGCCGGCAGCGATATATTTTCGGGAACGGGACATACAAACTCCTTTCAAAAGCCTTTATTGCATGTTCAGCTTTGCCTTATCTCGCATTTAGCGGGCCCAGCTTCTGCCCTCCGAGCAAGTGGAAATGCAAATGATACACAACTTGGCCGCCATCGCTATTCACATTGTTAATTAAACGGTAGCCAGATTCGGCAACACCCTGCTCGATCGCAATTTGACGTGCAGCTGTGAACAGCTCAGCCATTACAGCATCGTCGTCTGCTGTTACATCATTCATTGTGGCAATATGCTTTTTGGGAATGATTAAAATATGTACAGACGCTTCCGGGTTAATATCTTTAAAAGCAATGACGGTATCCGACTCATACACTTTAGTTGACGGCAATGTACCTTCGACAATTTTACAAAAAATGCAATCCATTTAAAACTCCCCCTAAATTATGTTATACAATCTTATTCCATCATAACGGAATGAGCAAAGCTCGTCCAATCCTCCTCAAATCCCTTCAGTCTTCCTATAGGAGAAAAGATGGAGCGGCATCGCTTATTGACGGCTCGCAGCTATGGCAGCCGGGCATCTGTGTGTTCGCCTATCGCTTGCTCCAGCTTATCCGCAATTTCCAGCCAGTTGGTGTAGCCATTGCCGATTTGAATGGACAAGCTTCTGCTTTCCAATGCATCTGTATTAAAACCCATTACTGCTTCCAGCTGCTTGCTGAATGCCTGCCCAAGCTTCGTCAGATAAGCCTGCTCGGCTGCCGTTAGGGCACCCTCATGACCGCCGACCTTGCCCAGCGACTGCTGTACTGCGTTAAAATAAGCTTCCAGCTTGCCGCTAGCAAACTCCGTGCCCTTATACTGATGCGCTTCCTTCAAATAACCTATCACATGATCCACATGACGAAAAGCAGCGCCAGCATTGAATTTGGCCTCATTGCGCTCCAAAAGCTCTGCTGATTTCCCCAGCTTCTCAAGCTCAGGCAATACCTCATTATAAAATGCTGCGGCGCCGATGGCGTCTGTTGTGACACGCTGCCCGGTCTCATATTTTTTTTCTTGAATGTTGGACAAATATTGCGAGTATAAAAACATATTTCCATTAAGGCTGCACACCAGCAGCACGATAGTGATTGCCAATGCAATCGGCTTTTTCTTCGGCGGTTGTTGCTCTACTGACACGCTTTCTTCCCCCTAAAGTTAAATCGCCTTACTATTTATAATTACAGCAATTGGCAACTCTTCGCCATAAAGGCGCTGCTCCATCTTCAACGAAGTCGCACCGACTGGCCGCCATCAAAAAAGAACACATGGCATTCGGCAACTTTGCGAAGCAAAACGGCCTCAAGCGCTTCCGCATAAAGCTCCAGCTGAAACCGATGGCGCTCCGCGGCCTCCTCCCATTGCTGATTAATGATCCGATCCGTTTTATAATCAACCAGCACCAATCCATGCTGATCCTCAAATACGCAGTCCACCACGCCTTGAATTAAAATCTGCTCGTCCTTTGCTTCGTCAGCAACGGAAGGGTGCACCCGCGAGGCAGACAGCATGCAGCTGAATGGCACCTCGCGTTTGACCTCACCAGCTGCAAGCAGGCGCAAGCCGAGGGGGCTTGCGAAAAAAGCCGCAATGCTCTTGGCATCAATAACCTCCGCCTGGCGCGGTGTCAAGAGCTTGCGCTCTACCATGCCGTGGACCGTCTTCATCACGACGTCCCCGTCAACTGTGGCATGAAGCGGTATATGCTGCATGACAAGGTGATTGACAGAGCCTTTCTCCGCCGCTGTAAGTGAAATCTGCTCCATAAACCGCGGACGGCGCAAACGGAAGGACCCTCTAGGAGCTCGCTGTAGGTCCATGCTATTATTCGCTTCACCTTGCTCACTTGCGACAACCGTGTCAAACAAAGGAGCGGCTTCGTGGTCAGTAAGAGCTTCACCATGAAGACGCTTGATCTCAGTAACAGACGTTTTGGCAGGCAAAAGTGTTGCAGCTAGCTGAGAATAATGAAAATCCATTCGCTCGCATAGCTCGCTGTCCTGCTCCTCCGGCTGCAGCTCTAGCTGCGCCAGCGAAAGAACGCCTTGCAGCCGCAGCTCCCTCTCCTCAAGACCCTCATTTGGCTGGAGAGCTGCTGCTGCTTCACTGCTGAATAATGCCGCTGCAACAAAGCCTGCTCGCCATTCCATTCTTGTCATGCCGGTTAGCTGATTTATTTCCTCTGTATCCTGCTTCTCAAAGCTTGATGCGGCGAGCGGTCCAAGCCAATCTAAAAAAGTCGATGCCGATGCCAGTTTAAAATCTGGTATGCTGCCGCTTGCATCAACAGCTGCCAGCCAGCCCGGCAGCTTCTTAGCTGCATCTGAAACCGTACCGACCAGAAACATTTTTTCCTTTGGACGGGTGAGAGCCACATATAAAATCCGCATTTCCTCAGCCAGCATTTCCATGCGCAGCCTGCGGCGGATGGCTAGAAATGGCAATGTCGGATAGCTGACACGCTGCTGTGGATTGACAAATCGCGGTCCAAATCCGAGCTGCTTATGGCGCAAAAAAGCACTCCGCAAATCCTGCTGGTTAAATGACTTGCCGAGACCTGCCGTAAACACGACGGGAAACTCCAGCCCTTTGCTCTTGTGGATCGACATAATACGGACGACATTTTCCTGTTCGCCGAGCGCCCTTGCCGTGCCAAGATCCCCTCCGCTATCGCGCATTCGTTCCACAAAACGCAAAAACCGGAACAAGCCCCGGAAAGAGGTGGCCTCGTAGCCGCGAGCACGGTCATGCAAGGCGCGTAAATTCGCTTGGCGCTGCGTGCCGCCAGGAAGACCGCCAGCAAAATCATAATAGGCGGTTTCACGGTAAATACGCCAAATGAGGTCAGCGAGTGCTCCCTGTCTGGCCTCGCTGCGCCAGCGCTCCAGCTGCGCGAGAAACTGGGTCAGCTTCTGGCGCAGCGCCTCTGGAAGCGTCAGGCTGCCTTCGGCAGCTAGCAGCGCTTCAAAATAGCTGACACCGGGCTTTTCAATTCTTATGAGCGCCAGCTCCTCGGCATTGAGGCCGAAAATAGGAGAGCGCAGCGTACCTGCGAGCGGGATATCCTGATACGGATTGTCAATGACACGAAGCAGGGACAATATCGTCTGCACTTCAATGGCATCAAAATAGCCGCTGCTTAGCTCGGCATAAGCAGGTACTCCATCAGCTTGCAGCTCCTCGATGATAATAGGCGCCCACTGCGATGTCGCGCGCAGCAAAATCACGATATCCCGCCATTCCAAAGGACGGCTCCGTTTGCTTTTGCCATCATAAACGCGATAGCCGCTGTCCATAAGCGATTGGATTTTACGGGCAATCAGCCGGCCTTCCAGTTGGGCTGTCTGCAAATCCTCCGCAGACTCAGCAGCATCTTGCCCCTCCTCCTCATCCTCTGGCTGTACTGTATCTTCCACAACGACAGAGCCAGCCTTATCAATGACAATCATCTCTACTTCGTATGCACCCGTTTCCTCTGCTGCTGGATAAGAAGCGCCGCATACAAGCTCTGCGCGCTGATCATAATCCATTTCGGCTACGGACTCACGCATAATGCCGCGAAATACATCATTGACGCCGTCAACTACCTCTTGTCGGCTGCGGAAGTTGCGCGCCAGATCAATGCGCAAGCCTGCTGATTGGTCATCGGAAGCAGCAGCTTGAGCTATTGACGATGCAGGAGTTGCAGCTTCTTTATCCGCTTCATCCATGCCCGAAGCGGCAGTCTGTACGGCGTAGCTTTTGTATTTATGCATAAATAGATTGGGCTCCGCAAGCCGGAAGCGGTAAATGCTTTGCTTCACATCGCCAACCATAAAACGGTTCCCCGCTCCAGGTCTTGAGATAAGCGTTACAATCGCTTCCTGCACCATATTCATGTCCTGATATTCATCAAGCAAAATTTCATCGAATTGGTTCTGGTATTCTAGCGCCGCATTTGAAGGCAAGGTCTGCTCTACGGACGAGTGTTCCGTACGCAATATACGCAGGCAATAATGCTCCAGATCGCCAAAATCAAGCAGCCCCTTCTCCCGTTTTGCTGCCTCATACCTTTTGCCAAAATCAATAATGAGCTCGCTCAGCGCTGCCATTAATGGAGCCAGCTCCCGCAGCTCCTCCAAAAACTGTTCCGGTGTCCGTCCGAACAGCTCATCGGCTAATGTGCTGAGCAGCTTTTTGGCACCATCCCGCAAATCTTTCGCCTGCTCTTGCAGTGTTTTGTCATATTCGTCGCCGCGCATCGCCTTTAACTTTCCAAATTCCACCGAATGGAACGGCTCAAACCATTGCTCCCAAGGGCTTCCGTGTACGGCAGTCTTGAGCATATGGACAAGTGCCAGATCCTCCTCGAAATTGGCAGCATAAGGCGCTGGCCCAGCAGGCTCGCGCGTTAAATCAAGCCCCTTGCGCAGCAGCGACTCCGCACCGGCAAGCGCCAGCTCCACATCGGCCCGCAAGCTGGCAACCCAGCTGCTGTGCTGAAGCTCAGCTGCATTTTGCAGATTAAAGCTTTGAGCCGTTTCACGCAGCCACGCTTCAGGCCATGGATGGCTTTGCGCGAAAGCATACAGATCCTGTACGAGCTTGTACAGCGGCTCATCGCCGCGTTCTCCGCCCAGTCGATCCGCCAGCGCCAGAAAAGCGCCGCCGTCGCCAAAATCGGCATCAGCCTCGTCATACTTTTCCTCGAAAAGCTGATCCAGCACCTCCATCCGCAGCAGCTCGCTCTCTGTCTCATTGGCGATGCGAAAGCCGGGATCAAGCCCAATCAGCGGATAATAACGGCGAATAACATCGAGACAAAAGGAATGAAGTGTCGTGATCGACGACCTGTTCATCAGTGCGAGCTGACGCCGCAAATGCTCAGATTCTGGCTGGCGATCCAGCTCCTTCTCCAGCGCTAGGCGAATCCGCTCCTTCATTTCCGCAGCTGCCGCTTTCGTAAAAGTCGCAACGAGCAAGCGGTCCACATCGGTCGAGGAAGAAATTTTGCGAATGATGCGCTCCACCAGCACAGCCGTTTTGCCAGAGCCAGCAGCAGCAGCTACAAGGATGTTGGAGCCTTCCGTTACAATGGCGCTCCACTGCTCATCGGTCCAGGTGCTGCCTTCTGGCTTAATGGCCTTTATCACTTCCGTCATCGTTGCTTTCTCCCTTCTCCAGCCGCTGCCATAGCTCTTCTGTTGAAGGCTTGCGAAGCCGCACATATTCATTGCCGTCAAACAGCGGATCGAACTGGCAAACCGCTTTATAATCACAATATTGGCACGGTATTTTTGTCCCAAGCTTGTAAGGCTCAATTGATACTTTACCGCAGCTGATTTCCGAGCCAATTCCGCTAATCGTCCTCCTGACGGAATCCCGCAAAATGTCCCACTGCTTGTCCGTTACGACCGAGGAGCTGCTGTAGAAAGCTCCATCCTTCTTAAGCGCAACAGGCAATAGCTCGGAGTGACCCGTTTCCAGCTGATTATCCATGAGGCGCACCGCCTCTGCTTCTGCCGTAACGAGCCCTCTCAGCTTGAAGCGCTTGCGCAGCTCTGCCTTGATTTTCGCTTCCGGCATTTGATTCGACATCGCAAGCAGCGGATTGTGCACGTGAAAATAAAGCACGCCTGCGGGCGATGCCTGCTTTCCAAGCCAGCCGGAAGAATGCGTCACTAATACGTCCAAATAAGTCAGCATTTGCAGGGAAAGCCCAAAGGCCACTTCCTCCAGACGCAGCTGGGTCACGCTAGACTTGTAATCCAGCACGCGCAGCAGCAGACCCTGCTCCGTATCCGCAGCGTCAACTCGGTCGATTCGTCCGATTATTTCCATGGACTGTCCATCCTGCAAAGGAATGATAAGCGGCGGCAGCGTTCCGCCTGGCCCAAAAGAAACCTCCAGACCGACTGGCTGGAACGCCGCCCGGCGGGCATGCTCACTAAGCATAATGGCCGCTTGCGCTACAATTTCCTTAAGCTTGCGGGCAATATAACGATATCGGCCGCTGCTCAGCAAAATTTGCGATTGCAGCCTCGGTGCTAGCTCGTCCACCGTATGAACCGCCGCCGCGCGGATTTCACGCTCGGAAGCCGAGCCGAAGGCGTGGCCAAGCCCTTCCTCTCCAGCCAATCGGCTGAGCGCAGCGTGAAACAGCTGTCCCACATCCGGCGCCTCCAGCCGGTTCATTTTGCGCTCGCGCAGCTTCAGCCCATGAATGGCAAAATGCTGAAAAGGGCAAGACACAAAGCGCTCCATTCTCGAGACACTCGCCCTCAAGCGCACGCCATAAAGCTGCTGTGCCGTATCAGCGGTCAACAGCTCCTCCTGATTCACATATCCAAGCGATTTCACAAGCAGCGCAAGCTTTGCCTGCCATTGCGGACGTACTGCGAACCAATTGTAAAGCTCCCACCAAAAAGGAGCAATTTCGTTGCCCTGCTTCCAAGCGCGCAGCTCTGTTATTAAGTAAGACAAAGCTCGCTCTGGGTGCTGGATATATTCCCTTTGCTCCTTTACAGACATAGCCGGCGTAGGCTCGGCCTGCACTTGCTGTATCGGCAGCCCATGAAACAGCTGTCTTACCTGCCTGATAATTTCGGATGGGAGCAGGCTTTTCCCTTCTTCATCAGCCTCTGACCAGCTCATCCACAAATGGCGGCTCGGCGTTGTGAGCGCACTATAAATCAGAAAGCGCTCATCAAGCAGCCTTCGCTTGACGCCAGGCGCCATTGCCAAGCCTTCCTCAGCCAGCCTCTCCCGCTCCTGATCCGTCAGTACGCCATCCTCTTGAAAACGCGTCGGCATGATGCCATCATTGGCTCCCAGCACATAACAGATCTGCACCTGCCCGGAACGCGTCCGATCCATGCTGCCTACCAGCACCTGATCGAGAGCAGGCGGAATGGCTCCTAATTTCAGGCTTTCCAAGCCTGTCTCCAGCATGCCAACAAATATATCAGGAGACA
Organism: Paenibacillus sp. KS-LC4; assembly: GCF_036894955.1. NCBI lineage: Bacteria > Bacillati > Bacillota > Bacilli > Caryophanales > Paenibacillaceae > Paenibacillus > Paenibacillus sp. KS-LC4. The sequence goes on from NZ_CP145905.1 coordinate 4,007,504, forward strand.
GCGGTTCATTACCGACGAGCTCGACCAATTGGTCAAGCAAATTCATGACCCCATCCCACAACTGGCGATGACCGCGTGAGCGCTGCACACGCCCAGCCGCACTGTCCTCCCGGCTCCAGCGCTCCAGCCGCTCCGCCGCCCCCGTTTGCTCAAGCAAGCGGTATAAAGCTTCACACATCATGGTGACATTCGAAGCCTTCTCCAGCTCTTTGCCAAACTGCTGCAAGGGCGGGACAATTACGCCCCGCGCCGCCATAACTGCTTCGAACTCCGCCTTCGCACGAATGGATGGCGTATTGGCTGCTGCATTCTGTTCTTCCTCAAGCGACTCAACAATGAATGGACGCCATCTTTTTTCATCCAGCCACTTCCAGCCGTCAATGCCCGCCGCCAAAACGAAGTTTTCCAGCCAATCAAATTGATCACGAGGAATGCTTCCATCAAGCGGAAACAGCAGCTCCGTCTTAATGCAGCGGAACACCGCCTCATAGCTCCAATTATGCAGCACCGTCTCAAGCGCCGAGCGAATGAACTCGACCAGCGGATGGTGAACGGTCGTGTGCCTCTGATCAAGGAAATAGGGGATTTCATATTCTTGAAAAATAGCTTCCATATAGTCGCTGTAATCACCCATATTCCGCACCATAACCGTCATATCACGCCAGCTCGTTCTATCCTCCCTTACCCGGCGCAGCATATCTCGCGCCAGCAGCTCCACCTCGGTTCGCCGATTTGCTGCCGCATGCAGCGACAAGCCGCATAATGGACTGGCTGCATCCAGCATAGCCGGATTTGAAAGCGCCATTTGGGTCCGGCCCCCGTAGTGACGCTCCAAATGAGCCAGCATAGGGCTGCTGCTGAATCTGCCCGCCACTGCGCCACCATCGTTTGCCGTACCTGCAAGCCCACCTAGCATAATAGGCTCCAGCATTTCAACTCCTAAGCCCTCCGCCATTTCCCTCAGCAATACATAAGCATTCGCTGTAGGATGGAACAAATCCAGCTCTCCTGGCCGCTCTCCATCCGCATAGGTTCGATTCAGCTTAAGCGTAATCGTCACCTTCTTCGCCCTGCTGATAAGCGAGCTAAGCGCGACATATTCTTTTGGCGTAAAGCCATTAAACCCATCAATCCAAATTTCCGTGTCCCGAATCGTTGAAAATTCCGACAACCCCGTTGACAGATGAGCCAAATAATCCTCCGAATCCAAATATTGCCCAGCGAGCTCGGTCTCCAGCTTCTCATATACAAGCTGCAAGTCATGCAGCTTGCGCTTCAGCAAGGCTGAGTCCTGGAGATCAGAAGCCGCCTCTTCCATGCGCTCTGCAAGCATCGCGGAATTAATGCCATAACGCTTCCATTCGGCCAACAGCTCTCCAAGACGCTCAATGAAGCCCGGCTTGCCCGCTCCATGCTCGAATAGCTCCAGCTGATTGCCTAGCCGCTGTACGATTTTGTAAAGCAGCATATTTTTGCCTTCATCGCCAATTGGAATGAGCGCTGTTCCTCCCGTTTCCTGCATGACGCGAAGAGCAAGCCTGCGAAGGCTCAGCACCTGCGCCCGAATCATTCCCTGTAAGCCGCTACCTCGAAGCAGCGTGTACTCGGACTGGAAGGTCGCCTGTTCGGGCACGAGCAAAATAAGCGGAGCCCCATCCGGGTCTGCGCTCAGCCTGTCGCGAATCGCATCATGGCAATATGTCGTTTTTCCCGCTCCCGAGCGGCCAAGCACTAATTGAAGCGGCATCATGCAGCCCTACCTTCCGTTACCGTTCTATTATCAACCATACTACCATACCCTCAGCCACTTTTCACGGCCACTTCAAACGTACGTTCTTAAATTGGTGGCAAAAAAACCTCTTGAACGAGTAAAAAGCATGCTCGCCGTTCAAGAGGTTTTTCGTTATTTGCTGCGCACCTCAAAGATGGCAAATTTCAAGTAATGCCCTTCTGTTACGCCAAGCAGCTGCGGATGATCCTTGCCTGCCGCTCGCCATTCCACAAGCCTAAGCAGCTTGCCTGCATCAGCTGCGGCCTCCTGGATCGTCTCCAGAAACAAATCAGGACGCATATGGTAGGAGCAGCTTGCCGTTACCAAATAGCCGCCTTCATTCACCAGCTTCATGCCGTGCAGGTTAATATCTTTATAGCCGCGGACAGCACCTGCTACCGCATTTTTTGTTTTGGCGAACGCTGGAGGGTCCAAAATGACAACGTCCCAGGTTTGGCCGCCTCCGCTAATCGGCTTGGACGTATCCGTGCCTGCGCGGCTGCGCTCCAGACGCTCCTCCAGCCCCTTCGTTTGCAGTCTCAAGTAATCAAAAGCGTCGGTTACAACGAATTGTACGCGATCGGTAAAGCCGTTGCGTTCCACATTGCGGCGCGCCGTATCAATGGCATGCTCGGAAATGTCCAAGCACGTCACTTTTTTCGCCCCGTATTTGCAAGCGTGCAGGGTAAAGCTGCCCGTATGCGCAAAGCATTCCAGCACCGTAGCGCCGTCCCAGTAAGGGAAGGTCACTTCTTTGCCATTTGCATTGACTGGAACGAGCTCCCCCGTTGTCTTTGCACTTGCGCTGCTATCCTCAGAAGGCTTAGGCACAAGCTTAATGCCGCTGCGCAGGCCCCAGCCCTTCATAAGCGGAGCGATGGAGGCGCGATTTTCACGCTGATCATAGAAATAGCCGGTCTTCTGGCCTTCTACGATATCAACCTCAAGCTTAAGACCATTTTCTTCGATTTCCAAAATCGGTGGACATTCCCCGTACAGCACGCCTGTGCGCTTCTCTAATCCCTCCAGCTGTCTGACGCCAACATCGCTGCGCTCATAAATGCCGCGCGGCTCAAACACCTGAATAAGCGCTTCAATGATCGCCTCGCGGTGAATGTCCATGCCCAGTGTCAGCAATTGAATGACTAGCACATCATTAAAGCGGTCAACGGTCAGACCTGGCAAAAAATCAGCTTCTCCGTACACAAGCCTGCAATCTTGATCCGGCACAAAACGGCTGCGATGCTCCTTCGCAAGCTGGAAACGCTCGCGGAAAAACGCAGCATCCATCGCCTCCAGCTGCTTATACGAAATAATACGCACCGTAATTTGCGATTTAGGATTCCAATAGCCCGTTGCTAGGTAACGTCCTTGATGACTGACTACGTCAACCAAGCCACCCGGCTCCGCGCTGCCTTCCATTTTATCAATCTCGCTTGCATATACCCATGGGTGGCCCTGCTCCAAACGTTTTTTGCGTCCGCGCTGCAGCGCTATCTTTGCTCTCGTCATTATGGCAAAACCAACCTCTCTCATGCTTGTCATGCTTGTCATGCTTGTCATGCTTTTTGCATATATGTATGGGTACATCTGTCACTCGTTTTTAGAAAAGGAGATTCAGCCCATGCTTCAATCTATTATTTTGCCGATTGCAATCGGCTTTGCACTATTCTTGAGCGGCATGAAGCTGATGGAGCTGGCGCTGCATCGCCTTGCCGGCACACAATTGAATCGTATTTTGCAGCGTTTTACCGCTACGCCCATTCACGGATTGGCGGCTGGCGCCATCTCTACTGCTTTTCTTCAGAGCAGCACAGCCGTCACCGTCATCTCTATAGGACTCGTCAATGCTGGGCTGCTCACCTTTCGGAGAACGCTTGGCATCATTCTTGGCACTAACATCGGCACCTGCCTGACGACGGAGCTGCTTGGGCTTAGCCTTGAGCGTCTTACAATGCCGCTGCTCATTTTCTCCGTCTCCGCCTGGCTGCTGACCGCACTGCTTGGGGAGCTACAGCTTATTCCCGCCTTAAGGACGGGCAATTGGCTAAACACGATTCGTTCCGCTTCCGTTGCTACGCTCGGCTTTGGCATTTTGCTCGCCGGCATGATGATGATGCAAAGCGTTGGCCCGGACATTCAGCAAAGCGCCATGTTTGACTGGTTTATGAGCAAAACGGCGGACAGCCTCTGGTGGGGGCTGGCCGCCGGTGCGGTGCTAACCGCAGCCGTGCATAGCAGCACGGCTGTCATTGCCATTATTATGGGTTTTGCCGCAATTGGAGCGATGCCGCTAGAGGTTGGCATTGCCGTTGTACTAGGCGCAAACGTAGGCACCTGCGTCACAGCACTGCTGGCCTCCATTGGCGGATCGCGCGCGGGAAAATTCGTTGCGCTCGCCCATATAACGCTGAATGTCGGAGGCGCGCTGCTGTTTATGCCGTTTGTCGGCCTGCTCGCGGAACTATCTGTCTGGCTGACCGCGGCTCCAGCAGCGCAAATTGCACATGCGCAAACGCTGTTTAATATTTTTAGCTCGCTGCTTGCGCTGCCGCTATGCTATTTGCCAATACTGCGACGGGCACAGCACCCAAACTAAACCTCTACCCCTGCACTGTAAGCTATGTAAATGGTATGCCGAGCAGCTCTAATGCGCCAGAGACGATTCGATTGTTGTTATCATAGCCGGATTGCTTCTGGCGTCTCCATGCATCAAGCGGCTCAAACCAATCCACTCCGCGAATTTCTTCTACTTGAGCTTGCAAATCGCCGCCGATGGCTTCAACCAGGTAATAGTGAACCTCTTTATCGACCGTACCATAGGTGTCATGCTGATACTGATATTTAATTTGGTCAATAGGTGCTATGATATTGCCCTGAAGCCCCGTTTCCTCAGCAATTTCCCGCAATGCGGTCTGCTCAACGGTTTCGCCTGCCTCCATCTTGCCTTTGGGAAGCGACACTTTGCCATAACGATCCTGAATAAGCTGAATTTGCAGCTTGCCTTCCTCCGTGCGGCGGTAGACGACGCCTCCTGCTGATATTTCCTTCACACCTGTTTCCCCCTTGCCTGATTGACATCATATCGCAATTGCGAAAATTCCAGCCGCTTCCTCCAAGCGAAGCCAGCGACCGAAATTCTCGCACATTGGATGGCCTTTGTTATACTCTCATTGCTTCTGCATTTGTATGAACAGCAGCTTCCTGACCCTGCTCATTATCCAGCTCCAACACAAAGCTATGCGTCTCAGAGCCGCGAAGTGCCGAAGCACCGCCTTCCAGCACTCGCACGAGCTGACCACGGCATTCATTCACGCCAGCTTCGGTTACTTTAACGCGGCACAGCTTGCCGATTAAATCCTCGGAGCCGTTGAATACAACTTGAATATAATTGTCGGAATACCCCATAACAAGCCCCGTTCCTGGTGCCCCCTTGTAGTCGCGCTCTGGAATAATATCAAGCACAGCGCCTACATACTTCTGTGCGTAAGCAAGCTGCATGCGCTCGGACAAGTCGATCAGCTTGTGGACGCGTTCATTTTTAATTTCTTCATCAACTTGATCTTCCATACGCGCTGCCGGTGTACCCGTACGTTTGGAGTAAGGGAACACGTGCATTTCCGAGAAGCCCAGCTCCTCCATAAAGCGGAAGCCTTCCTCGAACATTTCATTCGTTTCACCAGGGAATCCAACGATAACGTCCGTTGTAATGGCAACACCCGGCATAACCTCACGGATACGCTTGATTTTCGCCGCGAATTCCTCTGTCGTATATTTGCGGCGCATCCGCTTCAGCACGGAGTTTTCGCCGGCCTGCAATGGAATATGGAGATGACGGCACATTTTCGTTGAACGATTCAGTACATCAATCATCGCCTCATCAATCTGGCTTGCTTCAATCGAGCTGATACGGATACGCTCCAGCCCTTCGATATGATCCAGCTCCCACAGCAGATCGCTCAGGCGATAGTTATCCAAATCATCGCCATAGCCGCCAGTGTGAATGCCTGTAAGCACGATTTCCTTGTAGCCTGCCGCAACCAACTGCTTTGCCTGCTCAACAACGCTATGTGCATCCCGGCTGCGGGACAAGCCGCGCGACCACGGAATGATACAGAAGGTACAGAAGTTGTTGCAGCCCTCCTGAATTTTCAGAAATGCCCGCGTACGCTCGGCAAAATCCGGTACATCCAGCTCTTCAAATTCGCGCGTCTTCATAATGTTGCGAACAGCATTGACTGGCTGGCGGTCCGCATGAATTTGATCGACAAAAGTCATGATTTTCTCGCGGTCCTGCGTACCGATAACAAGATCGACGCCGGGAATCGCCATAATTTCAGCTGGAGACGTCTGCGCGTAGCAGCCTGTTACCGCTATAACGGCATCCGGGTTGCGGCGCACTGCGCGGCGAATGATTTGGCGGCTCTTCTTGTCGCCTGTATTGGTCACCGTACAGGTGTTGATTAAATAAACATCAGCGGTCGCTTCGAAATCGACCTGCTCGTAGCCTTCATTTTTGAACAGCTGCCATATCGCTTCCGTGTCGTAAAAATTCACTTTACAGCCTAATGTATAAAATGCAACCGATGGCATGTTGTTATACTCCTCCCATTTCTCCGGCTTCATACAGCAAGCATGTCAATCCGACGATACCTGCGGTTTCAGTCCGCAATATCCTTTTGCCGAGTCCGACAATAATGGCTCCTGCTGCTTCTGCCTCATCTGCTTCACGCTCGGTAAAGCCGCCCTCCGGCCCTACCATAAGCAATACGCTCGGAGCGGACGTATCGTTTCCCTCGATAGAGCGCCAGCTAGTCAGCGCCTGCCTAATGCCCACGCCTTCCGCTGCATCGCCTTCTCGTTCATAACAAAACAAAACTAAATCATAGGCAGCAATCGAATTGACCAGCTCGCGCCAGCTTTGTACCGGCTCTACAGCAGGTACGCGGCAACGATGCGACTGCTCCGCCGCTTCCTTGGCGATTTTGCTCCAGCGCTCTAGACGCTTGGCTTCCTTCTTGCCGTCATATTGCACAATCATGCGCTCCGACTGGAACGGGACAAACGAATAGGCGCCAATTTCGGTGCACTTCTGGATGACCAGCTCCATCTTGTCGCCCTTGGGCAAGCTTTGGGCAATCGTAACGAGCCAGCTTGGCTCGCTAATTTGGGGAAGCTCCTCTGCAATATCCGCCACAACTTCGGTGGCCGCCGCTTCCCGCACTGAAGCAAGCACGACCCGCTGCTCGCCGTCACTTGCTATAAACGTATCGCCTGCCTTCATCCGCATGACGCGCACAGCGTGGAAAGCATCCTCGCCAAGCAAGCGGACCTCTTCACCTGCAAACTGCTCTTTTGCTATAAAATACCGCTGCATATCGTCTACATAACCATCCTTCATAATAGCATGTTTTGATGTCGAAAATCCATGACCAAACCGTGCCATGCAAGGTGAAACGGCAGACGCCATCCTCCGGCGGCGCAGCGCGTTTCATTCCGAGAAATATAAGCCCATTTATACATGTTAAACTTATAAATCCTTATATTTCAAGGTGAAACGGCAAGCGCCTTCCTTCGGCGGCGCAGCGCGTTTCAATCCGAGAAATATAAGCCTATTTATACATGTTAAACTTATAAATCCTTATATTTCAAGGTGAAACGGCAGACGCCTTCCTTCGGCGGCGCAGCGCGTTTCATTCCGAGAAATATAAGCCCATTTATACATGTTAAACTTATAAATCCTTAAATTTCAAGGTGAAACGGCATACGCCATCCTCCGGCGGTGCAGCGCGTTTCATTCCGAGAAATATTAAATAAACAATCCGCCGATCAAGCTCATAAAATCGGCTGCCAATTTCTGCGAAAAATTAAGAATCGGGCTAATGGTCACCGCGCGAAGCGGTGGAATAAACAACAGCAGCAGGAAAATAATAATGCCCCATTGCATGTTTTGCTCCATTTTATAGCCGACTTTAAGCGGTACAAGATTTTGAATGATCCGGTAGCCGTCAAGCGGCGGCAATGGAATCAAATTGAAAATAAACAGTAAAAAGTTAAGCGATATGAAATAAGAGAAAAATACTTGCAGAGCATCCTGTACGCCAATGGAGCCCATATGGTACAGTCCTGTCTTAATGCTGACATAATAAAGAATGATGCCAAGCAGCCCGAGCACAAAGTTGCTAAGCGGACCTGCCGCTGTCACAATAACGCCCATTAAGCGTGGATGCTTAAAACGATTCTGGTTTACCGGTACAGGCTTGGCCCAGCCAAAGCCTGCAAGCAAAATTAAAATCATCCCCAGCACATCCAAATGAACGCGCGGATTCAGCGTTACCCTGCCTGCATCATAAGCTGTATTGTCACCGAACTTGTAGGCTGTGTAGGCATGCGCAAACTCGTGCACGGTGAAGGCAATAATAAGCACAAGCACAGCAAACGGCAATTCAGCTGTCGGATAAGCAAACCAACCTTCCATACTCATTCCGTTACCTGTGGCTTGCGTGCTACGAACACAATCCAATCTTCATTGCGGCGTGTTTCCTCCACGATAAAGCCGGCCTTTACAAGCCCTTGCTGGACAAGCTCTTCCTTGTTTTTATAAATGCCGGAGGAAATATATAGCCCGCCCGGTTTCAATGCTTCATAAACCTCATCAATAAACAGCATAATAATTTCTGCTAAAATATTCGCAACGACCAGATCGACGGGCACCGAAACGGCCGTGGTTTCGTTAGAGCCTACAGCGCCGCGCGCCCCTTTGCCGCCTAAAACGCCAAGCAGGTCGCTAAGCTTAATTTCCACTTGCTGCTCAAGGCCGTTCAAGCGAACATTTTCCGTTGCACTCGACACAGCCACAGGGTCAAGATCAAGCGCAAGCACACGGCTTGCTCCTAGTCTGCAAGCACCAATTGCTAAAATGCCTGAGCCTGTGCCCACATCAATGATTTCCTCGCCGCCCTTAATGACAGATTCCAGTGTCTGCAAGCAGAGTGAGGTCGTCGGATGAGTTCCTGTTCCAAATGCCATGCCTGGATCAAGCTCAATGATTTTCTCATTTGGCCCAGCTTCGTACTCTTCCCAGGTCGGTTTAATCGTTAGAGTTTCCGATACTTTAAGCGGCTTAAAATATTGCTTCCAGGCCGTCGCCCAATCCTCTTCATCTACCATTTGCGACGTTATTTCATAATCGCCTGGATCAATGCCGAATTCGCGCAGTTGCTCAATCGGTGCTACAAGCTCAGCCTTCAAAGCGTCAATATCTGTTCCTTCTGCAAAATACCCCTTAATAACGGCCTGTCCTTCCGGAATATCATTCAGCGGTGTCTCATACCACTGACCGAGGGACGTGTCCCGTTCTTTGTTCAGCGTGCCGGACTCTTCAATGGAAACCCCGTCCGCATCCCGCTCATGCAAAAAATTAGAAATCATCTCAATCGCTTGCTCCGTCGTCGAGATTGTAAGTTCATGCCATTTCATTTGCTTCTACGCCTCCAGTGTGAAAAACTAACATCTATTGTACACCAATCCGCATTGATGCACAAAATATGTATTTGAAAATGCGATAAACCTGCTATTTCACAGCCTTACCAGCCATTAAATCCTCTTTTGTGCATAGTAAAAAGAGAGGACAGGCTGCTTTTCCCTGTCCTCTCCGCCTGCAAATGCCATAACTGGCTATACATGGCCTGGTTACATCAATAGCTCCATAATTCCGCCAGCATCCTCAATTAGGCGAAGTGCCCTGTCCTTGATATGCTCTTCAAGTATCGCGGTAAGTGCCGAACTGTCTGCCTGTCCATCTACACGAAGCGCCTGCAGCTTGCGCAGCGCTCCTTGTGCCGCCTCAGAATGCTCAAATACAGCACGTACGTGTTGATCAGCCATAATAGGCCTAGCCTCCTTCTTCGTATAGATAAGCGGCAATCCACCGCCCTGCTTCCTACTTCGATAGAATGGAAAACCAGCGCCATTATTATTCATTTTTTCACAAGCCTCCAGAAAAAAAGACGATCCGCGCTTATTCGCCGCGGAACGCCTTTTTCATCCGTTCAAAAATCGACTCGTGATTTTCTGCTGTTTCTGCCGGAGCGGAGCCTGAAACGCCGCCAAACTGGCGAAGCAATTCTTTCTGTTCATCCGTCAGCTTCTGCGGCGTAACGACCGTTACTTTAACATGCTGGTCGCCCTGTCCATATCCGCGCAGCTTTGGAACGCCTTTGCCCTTCAGGCGGAAATACGTGCCCGTCTGGGTGCCGGCAGGAATTTTCAACTTGATTTTCTCCGTCAGCGTCGGAATTTCGATTTCATCACCAAGCGCTGCCTGAACGAAGGAAAGAGGAACCTCGCAATAAATATCGTCGTTTTCACGTTCGAAAAACTCATGTGCTCTTACGCGAATAACGATATACAAATCGCCCGCAGGACCGCCGCGTTGACCAGCCTCACCTTCGCCGGACAAACGGATTTGTGCCCCTTCATCAACGCCAGCTGGGATTTTAACAGTAATTTTACGCTGTTTTTTCACTTTGCCTGCGCCATGACAAGTTCCGCATTTATCTTTGATTACGCGGCCCGTTCCGCTACAGTTAGAGCAAGCACGACGGTTGACCATTCGGCCGAACGGCGTATTTTGTACAACCTCCTGCTGACCAGTACCGCTACATACGGAGCAAGTATCCGGCTTCGTTCCTGGTTTCGCTCCAGAGCCGCTACAGGTATCACAATTCTCGGTACGCGGAATCGTAATTTCCGTTTCCTTGCCGAATACCGCTTCCTTGAAATCAATCGTCATCGTATATTGCAAATCGCTGCCGCGCTGCGGCGCGTTCGGGTCACGACGGCCACCGCCGCCACCAAAGAACATATCAAAAATATCGCCAAAGCCGCCGCCGTCAAAACCGCCAGCTCCGCCGCCCATGCCCTGATTCGGGTCAACATGCCCGTATCGGTCGTAGGTTGAGCGTTTGCCATCGTCACTCAGCACGTCGTAAGCTTCCTTAACTTCCTTAAACTGCGTTTCGGCATCAGCTGCCTTGTTGACGTCGGGATGATACTTTCGCGCAAGCTGACGGTACGATTTCTTAATGTCATCCGCTGAAGCATCCTTGCCTAAACCCAAAACCTCATAATAATCTCTTTTTGACAAACGGTATCACCTCCGCCCATAAATGTGTTGGATAAGCTTGACGAAAGAAAGTGGTATGTGCGCCGTGGTCGCCACTGCGATAAAGGTTGGACTTTCGGCCGCTGTTGTTTTCTGATTTCTTGAATTTTGACCCCTTTAGAGGTTGAAATCCGAAAACAAAGGCGGACGCTAGGCTTATGCTTACAAAGCTGCTTTTCTACGAAAAGCTGTAGCTCTCTCCAGCTCCAACCTTTCTCTCCGTTACTCCCTGCTTCATAATATTTCTTTCGTTCAACTTATCCTTTTTAAAAAATTATAGCTTCGTCTCAACTTCTCGTCGAAGCTTTTTTTATATACTTCAATCATGGAACAAGGTCAAAGACAGGGGGAAGCCCTGTCCTTGACCTCTTCCGCGCTTACAAGCTTAGTTTTTGTCGTCAACTACTTCGTAGTCAGCGTCAACCACATTGTCCTTGCCTTTTGCTGCTTCTGGCTGTTCGCCTTCTGCGCCCGGCTGTCCAGCCGCTTGCTCATACAGCTTCACGGAAAGCTGTTGAACAATTTCAGTCAGCTCATCAGAAGCTGCTTTAATTTCTTCAAGATTATCGGTAGCAAGCGAAGCCGTTACTTTTTCTTTCGCAGCGTTTGCTTTTTCGATTTCTTCTGGCGCTACTTTATCGCCAAGATCTTTAATCGTTTTGTCTACCGAGTATACGAGTTGGTCAGCGTTGTTTTTCGCTTCTACAAGCTCACGGCGTTTGCGGTCTTCTTCCGCATTCAGCTCGGCATCCTTCATCATTTTTTCAATTTCCTCGTCACTCAGACCGCTTGAGGAAGTGATTGTAATTTTTTGGCTTTTTCCAGTACCTTTATCCAGTGCAGATACGTTAACGATACCGTTCGCATCGATGTCAAAAGTAACTTCGATTTGCGGTACGCCGCGCGGTGCAAGAGGAATATCGCTAAGAGTGAAACGACCCAGCGTTTTGTTGCCCGCTGCCATCTCGCGCTCGCCTTGCAGGACGTGAATTTCAACGCCTGGCTGATTGTCAGCATAAGTCGAGAAAACTTGCGATTTGCTCGTTGGAATCGTTGTATTGCGGTCGATCATTTTCGTGAAGACGCCGCCTGCTGTTTCGATACCAAGGGACAATGGAGTAACGTCAAGCAATACAACGTCCTTCACATCGCCAGTCAATACGCCTGCTTGAACAGCCGCGCCCAAAGCAACAACCTCATCCGGGTTAACGCCTTTGTGCGGTTCTTTGCCGATTAGTTTTTTAACCGCTTCTTGAACGGCAGGAATACGCGTCGAACCACCAACAAGAACGACTTTGTCGATTTGGCTTGCGGATAGACCGGAATCGCTCAGCGCTTGACGAGTTGGCTTCAGCGTGCGCTCTACGAGGTCAGCTGCCAGCTCTTCAAATTTTGCACGAGTCAGGTTCGTTTCCATATGCTGAGGAACACCATCTACCATAGTAATAAACGGCAGGGAAATCGTTGTCGACATAACGCCGGACAATTCTTTCTTCGCTTTTTCAGCAGCATCCTTCAAACGTTGTACAGCCGCTTTATCTTTGGAAAGGTCTGCGCCTTGCTCTTTTTTGAATTCAGCTACAAGGTGATCGATAATGACTTGGTCAAAATCGTCGCCGCCCAGCTTGTTGTCGCCGCTTGTTGCTTTAACTTCGAAGAAGCCATCGCCAAGCTCAAGGATCGATACGTCGAATGTACCGCCGCCAAGGTCATAAACAAGAATCGTTTGATCTTCTGTTTTCTCAAGGCCGTAAGCAAGAGCTGCTGCTGTCGGCTCGTTGACGATACGAAGAACTTCCAAACCTGCGATTTTACCAGCATCTTTTGTTGCTTGACGCTGGCTGTCGTTGAAGTAAGCAGGAACCGTAATAACGGCTTGCGTTACAGTTTGACCTAAGTAAGCTTCTGCATCGGACTTCAGCTTTTGCAAAATGATTGCGGAAATTTCTTGTGGCGAATAATCTTTGCCATCAATGCTTTCCTTATGGTTTGTACCAATATGACGCTTGATCGAAATAATCGTGCGGTCAGGGTTAGTGATCGCTTGGCGCTTCGCGCTTTCACCGACGATACGCTCGCCGTCTTTTTTGAAGCCAACGACCGAAGGGGTTGTACGGCTGCCTTCCGGGTTAGGAATAACGACAGCTTCGCCGCCCTCCATTACTGCAACGCAAGAGTTTGTTGTACCAAGGTCGATACCGATTACTTTACTCATCGTGAATTTCCTCCTTATAATGGTTCTTCATTTCAAGCCTTCTATTATCAAAGGAAAATATCGGTTAGCCGCTCACCTTAACCATTGCCGGACGGAGAACCTTCTCCTTCAGCATATAGCCTTTTTGAACTTCCTCCACAATAATTCCTTCTTCATATTCATCGGATTCCACCGTCATAATCGCCTGATGGAAGTCAGGGTTAAAAGCTTCTCCAACGACATTCATCGCCGTGAGACCTTCCTGCTCCAGCGTTTGTAGCAATTGGCGGAAAATCATGTCCACGCCTTTCGCAAGCGCCTCTACGTCACCATTAACGGAAACAGCTGCAGTAGCGCGATCGAAGTTGTCAACAACCGGCAGCAGCTCTGTAACGAGCTTCATCGACGCATAACGCGCCAGCTCTTCCCTTTCCTTAATGGAACGACGACGGAAGTTGTCAAAGTCCGCTTGTGTGCGAAGGTAGCGCTGCTGGCTCTCTTCAAGCTGCTTCTCAAGCTCTGCATAACGCGCATCCACTGCTTCAGCTTCTTCTTGTCCAGCTTCAGCCGTTTCTTGCGATTCGACAGTCTCGTCTGCCACTAGCTCCTCAACCACATCATTTTGTTGCTCTTTACTCACCCTATTCACCTCCTTCAAATGCCGCTAAAGCATAGCTTCATCATTTATACCAGCGGGCCAAAAATGCAGCCATATCCTTAGAAATCATATCCACCAAGCTCATTACCTTGCCATACTCCATCCGCGTGGGACCAAGAATGCCGATTGTACCGAGCGGCTGTCCGTCAACCGAATAAGAAGCGGTAATCAAGCTGCAGCTGGCAATCGCCAGATTATCATTTTCCGTCCCAATGCGCACTTGTATGCCTGAAGGCAAGGAGGAAAACATTTTCATCACAGCTGGCGTTTCTTCCAGCAAATCCAAAATCGTTTTTACCTTGTCAACATCTTTGAATTCCGGCTGCGTCAGCATGTTCGTCGTTCCACTTAGAAACAGGCGATGATCGTTATCCGGCTGCAACGCCTGATCCAGTACGCTCAGCACTTCCTCGCAATGATCAACGTAACGCTCAAGCTCCTGACCGACCTCAAGATAAAGCTTTGATTTCAAGCGAACTAACGGAATGCCGACAAGCTTCGTATTCAAAATATGGACGACCTTCTCCAGCTCCTCCATCTTCACCTCAGACGGCAGCGTAATCGTGCGATTCTCGACGCGCCCTGTATTGGTGACAATGATGGCAACCGCAGAACGCTCATCCAGCGGCACAAGGCTGAAATGCTTCAGCGATGTATTGAACAGCTCCGGTCCCAGCAAAATCGACGTGTAATTCGTCAGGCTGGATAATATAGATGCTGCATGCTGAATAACCTGCTCCATCTGGCTCATCTGCTCAGTGAAAAAAGAACGAACCTTCGTCATATCCGCATCATCGAGCTCTTCCATCCTCATGAGATGATCGACATAATAGCGGTAGCCTTTAGTAGAAGGAATCCGTCCTGCCGACGTATGCGGCTGCTCCAGAAAACCAAGCTCCTCCAAATCCGCCATTTCATTACGAATGGTAGCCGGGCTGAAGCCAACATCACCGCGCTTAGAAATACTGCGTGAACCGACCGGCTCGGCCGAGCGGATATAATCATCTACGATAGCTGTTAAAATCATTCGTTGTCTATCCGTCAACATGCGCATTCCCTCCAAGTCATCGGCTTTGTCATTAGCACTCGTCTTGATTGAGTGCTAATCGTTAATACAAAAATACCAAACCCGCTTGAGCATTGTCAAGTGAGTTTGGCATTTTTAGTTAGCCTATTTTATTTTTAGCCACTTATTTAGGTCAAGTATCCAGCTATGGGTGGGTTTAGACAAGGGATCGCTTCCTTTTTTATGGACTGAGCTTCCGCTATTTTGAATTTCGATCCCATTTCTGGCTTTAAGCGGACAGGAGATCCACTATTGCCTGCATTATTTACTCAAAATGACGATAGGTAACACATTAGCGGCGCATGAGTCCGCAACCTAAGCCAAAGCAGCAATTATAATAAATTAGCGGCTGGTGTGTCCTATAGGACTGCCTTCGTGTCACCTTGCATCTTTGTATCTTTATATCTTTGTGAATGAAACATGTCCCTGAAGCGAGCAGCAAGAAGCTGTCACTTGGCAAGAACGAATTTTAGTAATGGAAGTACAAGCCGCTATTCCAGCTCTCTCAGCACAGCGATTTCATCGCAAGCATTTTGCTTCGGACAATTGACGCAATCGGTCCATACCTTTTCCGGGAAAATTTCTTTATCGACGACCGTAAACCCATTCCGCAGAAAAAAAGCGACCTCATACGTCAGCGCCATTACCTTCGTAATGCCCTGTTCCTTCGCCGCAGCGAGCAAGCCGTCAACGAGCTTGCTGCCTATGCCCAGACCCTTGTAGCCATCCGACATCCCCAGTGACCGGATCTCCACCAAATTATCGCCGAGCTTCGTCAGTGAGCCGCAGCCGACTACCTGGTCGCCTACTTCCGCTACAATAAAAGAATTTATCGAATACTCAAGCATATACCGGGTACGGGGCAGCATGATCCCTTTCTCTGCATAGCCTTGAATTAAATCAAACAATACGTCAACATCATCTTTGGTTGCTTTTCTGCACACTGCCTGCAAGCTGTCCATTAGTTTCATGCTGCTCCCCCCATCCGGTGCTTGTTTCATCACCCTAATCACATCATTGAATAAATATACAACATCACGCATGTTTTCTCAATAGGTAATTTAAAAAACGGTTCATATTAATTTTCATAACTGTCCAGCTACATTTTCATAACTGTCCAGCTCTAGCTAAACTTCCAAACCAATAAACGAACCAAACACCTCGTTGCCAAGCAATACGCCTTTATCCGTCAGCCGATAACCCGTACCACGCTCATCCTCTAAGCGCTCCAGCAGGCCATCATGCAAATGCTTGTCAATGATCGGGCCAAAGTAGCTTTCCAGCAGCTTCCCAGCAAACTGCCGGGTGAAATCAGCTGTCCGAATGCCATCGAGCAAGCGCAGGCCGACCATCATAAAGTCCTCCATCGCCTCTAGCTCGGAAATCGTCTCCGTATCAAGCCGCGGCAGACGCGACAGCGTAGCGTCGATATAGGGCTGTACCCCCTTGATATTAACATGGCGCTCGCGATTTGCGTACCCATGCGCACCGGCTCCAAGTCCATAATAAGGCTCGTTGCGCCAGTAGGTTGAGTTATGCTTGCTCTCATAGCCTGGGCGTGCAAAATTGCTTATTTCATAATGCTGATAGCCGCCAGCCTTAAGCTGCTCAATCAGCAGCAAGTACATATTTAAATCCTCATCCTCTGTCGGCAGCGGCAGCTCATTGCGCTCATACAGCTTGTGGAACAGCGTGTTTTCCTCCACTTTAAGGCTGTACAGCGAATAATGCGGCAGCTCAAGCGCTAGCGCCTTCTGCACGCTGTCCGCAAGCAGCTCAACCGTCTGCCCCGGCAAGCCAAACATGAGGTCGATCGACAAATTCGTGAAGCCTGCGGCTCTCGCGTTCTCCAAGCTGCGATATACATCCTCTACATTGTGAATGCGGCCGATACGCTCCAGCAGCGTATTATTAAACGATTGCACGCCAAAGCTGATCCGGTTCACCCCGCCAGCATACATCGCCGCAAGCTTATCAGCATCGGTCGTGCCGGGATTGGCCTCCATCGAAAACTCAACTTCTGGAGACAGCGGAAAATGCTTGCGGACAGCAGCGAGAAACCGCTCCATCTGCGGCGGTGTAAGCACCGTCGGCGTTCCCCCACCTACGAATACGGTGTCGATTTGCTCAGGCGGCAGCACACTGATCGTCCGCTCCATTTCGCGCTCCAGCGCATCCAAATAATCGTCTACCGGCTGACCTTTCAGCACATAAGACGTAAAATCGCAGTAATGGCACTTATTCGTACAAAAAGGGATATGAATATAAAGCGCTCGCGGCGCGTGATGAATCGTCATGCTGTACACCTGCTTTCCTGTGGCAAGGCTCTCTTCAAGCGCCATTCCGTCATGGGAAGTCTGGCTTCTTGCCTATCTCATGATAAAAAGGAGAGCCCGCGGCTCTCCTTCTCCCTCTAGCTTTCGTCGATCTTGAGCACCGCCATGAACGCTTCCTGCGGCACCTCAACGCTGCCGACCTGCTTCATGCGCTTCTTGCCCTCTTTTTGCTTCTCAAGCAGCTTGCGCTTCCGGCTAATGTCGCCGCCGTAACATTTGGCAAGTACGTTTTTGCGCATCGCCTTAACGGTTTCACGGGCAATAACCTTAGTACCTAACGATGCTTGAATCGGCACCTCGAACATTTGACGCGGGATGAGCTCCTTCATCTTCTGGCAGATGATCCGTCCGCGGAAGAACGCCCGGTCGCGGTGAACGATAACCGACAATGCATCGACCTGTTCGCCATTCAGCATAATATCCATCTTCACAAGGTTGGACTTGCGGTAGCCGGATACTTCATAGTCAAAGGAGGCATAGCCCTTCGTGCTGGATTTCAACTGGTCGAAGAAATCATATACAATTTCCGAAAGTGGAATTTCATACGTAATCGTGACGCGGTTCGTATCCAAATATTCCATGTTCACGAACTCGCCGCGCTTGTTCTGGCACAAATCCATAATGGCGCCGACATAATCATTCGGTACGATAATGGCTGCTTTGACGTAAGGCTCCTCAATAAAATCAAGCTTGCCCTGCTCTGGTAGATTGGACGGATTGTCGATGCTCATGACCGTTCCATCCGTCAGCGTCACCTGATAAATAACGCTTGGCGCCGTCGTAATAAGCGGAATGTTGAATTCACGCTCAATACGCTCTTGGATAATTTCCATATGGAGCAAACCCAAGAAACCGCAGCGGAAGCCGAAGCCTAGTGCCGTCGACGTTTCCGGCTCGTAGCGCAGCGAAGCATCATTCAGCTCAAGCTTCTCAAGCGCTTCGCGCAAATCGTTATAATCCTGTGTTTCAATCGGATATAATCCGCAGAATACCATTGGATTAATGCGGCGGTAGCCTGGTAATGCTTCCGGTGCCGGTCGCTTCGCCTCAGTTACGGTATCACCGACACGCGTGTCTTTTACATTTTTAATACCGGCAACGACGAAGCCTACATCACCGACAGCGAGCTCGTCCACGATACCCATACGCGGCATAAACGCTCCGACCTCAATAACCTCAAACTCAGCACCAGTCGCCATAAAACGAATTTTCTTGCCCGCTTTAATGCTGCCGTCAATAACTCGAACGT
Source organism: Paenibacillus sp. KS-LC4 (assembly GCF_036894955.1). Classification (NCBI taxonomy): domain Bacteria; kingdom Bacillati; phylum Bacillota; class Bacilli; order Caryophanales; family Paenibacillaceae; genus Paenibacillus; species Paenibacillus sp. KS-LC4. The sequence continues at coordinate 4,025,944 of NZ_CP145905.1, forward strand.
AAACGATAACGCCTTTGTATGCATCGTAGTGAGAGTCAAAAATCAGCGCCTTCAGCGGCTGATCAGGATCACCTGTAGGAGCTGGAACCTTTGAAACGACCTGCTCCAAAATCTCCTTAATGCCAATGCCTGCCTTCGCCGAAGCATGAACCGCCTCGCTTGCATCCAGCCCGATAACATCCTCAATCTCCTGCTTGACGCGATCTGGCTCTGCGCTTGGCAAGTCGATTTTGTTGATGACGGGAAGAATTTCGAGATTGTTGTCGAGTGCCAAATATACATTGGCAAGCGTCTGCGCCTCAATTCCTTGCGCAGCGTCTACAACGAGCAGCGCGCCCTCGCAAGCAGCAAGACTGCGGGAAACTTCATATGTAAAATCGACGTGTCCAGGCGTATCAATCAAATTGAGCAAGTATTCCACACCGTCATCCGCCTTATAGGACAGACGAACGGCCTGCAGCTTAATTGTAATTCCGCGCTCCCGCTCCAAATCCATTTGGTCCAGCACCTGAGCTTGCATTTCTCGCGAAGTGAGCGCCCCTGTGTATTCCAAAATGCGATCCGCAAGCGTAGACTTCCCGTGGTCAATATGCGCGATAATCGAGAAGTTTCTAATTTTCTTTTGTCGGTCACGTACGTCAGCCATGCCTAACCCCCACACCATCCAATATTGCTAATCATTCTTTCCATTATATCAGCAATGGAGAGCGCCAGCAATGCGATTGCCGAAATTCCGGCAGAGCGCCTTCGTTAATTCGTCACCTTTTCAAATAAATCCACAATAAACGCCATGCTTCCGGTCGAAAAAGATTGCAGTAAGCCTGCCGTGCCATCAGCCAGCTTATTGACCGAGGGCTCCTGATTTTCATACGGCATGCCCGGCAGTCGATCGCCATAGAGCGCATTTTGCTCAGCGAGCTTCCGCACCTCAGCCAGCTCCCTCTCAAGCTCAGATATTTTGCGCGAAGCGGCATCCGACATGCCGTCAATCGGCTGTGCTTCACGCCTATCTGTTCCGCTGACTCCCATTTCCGCGCCTTGTCTAACAATTGCATCTACAGGGATGACAGAGGAAGCACCGGTCTCCTCAATCGGCCCGTAAACCCGTTCAATGCCTGAGGAGGACATTTCAATGCCGTACAAGATAACAAAAACGAGCACCCCGCCGATGATCGCCCATTTAAATGCATCACGCCGCTTTCTCATACCGCGTCCATCCTTTCTACTCCTGATTTGCAAATTAACTTTGCGGAGCTGAAACCTTCTCATCCTGCCAATAAATATCAGCGATTACTTTAGCCAGCACATCTGCGGTGCGATATGACTCTACCAGCGTATTGTCTACTCCACCTACCTCAATTAGCACGCTGTCCGAGGCAAGCGATTGATTATATTCACCATTGCCTGTGGCAGCTGTTTTGCCCCATATCCCCCTGGAAATGCCCGGATACTGCTTTTCCAGCGCCTCATGAATTTTAGTGGCAAATGCCTCATTTTCCTTCCAGTTGGGATTTTTATGACCGATGATAAAATAAACCTGCGCGTAGCTTTTTCCCTTAATCTCGGTCGTCGTATATTTGCGCTTCTGCGAATCGCGATGCAGATCGAATAAAAACTTCAAATTTTTGCTGCTTGCCAGCGCCTCTTTTACCGTCTTCATGGAATATTTATAGGACAGCTCCCATTTGTAATTTTTCATAGCAGTCGGATAATCCGTTTCGGAATGCAAGGCGCCTACCCCGCGCTTCTCAAGCTGCTCTGCAAGCCGCTTGCCGACCAATGTAATGTTCGTTGTGCTGGAATTTGGGTCCTTTGCGCTACCCTTTAGCTCCGGGTACCACGATTCCCGATTATGGGAATGATAGATGAATGCGACCTTCGCTTCTCCCGTAGATGGCTTCGTATTTCCGCTGCCGCTTTGATCCGGCTTGTCCGCCGGATCAACAGCGCTTGGCGGCAGCGATGGCTGCGGCTCCACAATCGGCTGTTCGCCTGCCGCTCCTTCTTCGGCATGCGAAGGTATCGGCTCATTATCCTCTGGCCCAATGGCGGTATCGGTTCCGCTGCCCTTGCGGATGAGGAAGGAATCTCCGGCATTCATGCCGGGAATACCTGCCGCTAACAGGCTTTTGGGCTGGGTAGGATTAATATCCGTCATCAGCCTGACTAGAAAAGCACTTACCTGCGGCACAGACAGATCGCCAGACTGATTGCTGCCCTGATAGGCAGGCAGCTCCATTTCCAGCATATCCCCGAACAAACCGCTAGATACCGCCGCTGCAAAACCCTTCATCGAAGACACCGGCGCAGCAGCCGCTTGACGATGGGCAACTGCCGCAATGCCTATAATGACGAAAAAAATCATCGAACATAAAGAAAGAACAGCGAATGTTCTTCCTGTGACCAGCAATTGCCGAATTTTCCGGCTTCCATACGCCAAATCGAGCAGCATGATTTTCCGTCTCATCGTTTTGCTTACCTCCCGTTTCTGTGCTAGAGCTAACCTGCTGCTATTAATCTATGAACGAGCGGGAGTTAATAGAACCATTTACAGCCTTATTTTAATATGAGAGGATGCTAGATTTAGAAGAACAGGGGCAAAAGAAGAGGGCAACGCTATCGTTTCGGGGATAAAGCTGCGCTGGTCATAAAGGTGAAGCGTACGCTCCTTACTATAAGAAAACGCCATAGAATACCTCTATGTTGAAAGGCGTCCTACGGCGTCTTGCTGTTAATGGGTATAGGCTGCTACATTGTCGGTGTCAACCGCATCGTGCAGCGAAGCATTGAGCCCGCTCGCAATAATGTTCGCGATATCCTCGATAAATTGGTCAATTTCCTTCGGCGTTACGAGCAAATCATGGCCGAGCGGGTGAAGCACCTCTTTGACGAGCTGCAGCCGCTCCTGCTCCTCCAGCTGGTTCATGATGCCGAATACCTGATTGCTGTCGCCCTTGTTCGTTTCAATGTGCTGACGCATCAGCTCCAGCGTATTATTCACAATGGTAGAAGCATATACGACAGTCGGGACCCCGATAGCTATTACCGGAATTCCTAAAATCTCCTTCGTGAGCCCTTTGCGCTTATTGCCGATGCCAGAGCCGGGATGAATGCCGGTATCAGCAATTTGAATCGTCGTGTTCACCCTTTCCACCGCTTTGGATGCAAGTGCATCAACGGCAATAATGACATCGGGCTTCGTCCGCTCGGCAATGCCTTGAATAATGTCGCTGGACTCAATGCCTGTAATGCCTAATACACCAGGTGCAATTGCGCTGACCGCACGATAGCCAGGTGCAACCTGATCGGGCATCAGCTCAAAAAAATGGCGGGTCACCATTACGTTTTCGACAACAATTGGCCCCAGTGCATCCGGCGTCACGTTCCAGTTGCCCAGTCCAACAATAAGCACCCGTGCTGTCTTGCCAACACCGATGCGTTCTAGAAAGGTCTCAAAATGCTTGGCGAACATCGTCGCCACCCGGTTTTGCAGCTCTGTATCCTGCGTACGCAGTCCCGGAACCTCCAGCGTGACGTAGTGGCCCTGCATTTTGCCAATTGCAGCGGCCCCTTGCTCATTTTGGACATGAAGGCTAGTAATGACGATGCCATCCTCATCCTGGCGCTCGGAATAAATGCCCGGAATGACTCCGCCCGACTGCTCGGCCATTTCTTTTGCTTCCAGCGCCAAATCTGTTCGAACGTTATAAGCTTGCAAATCAAGTTGTCCCACCGCATACCCTTCTTCCTTGAAAAATAAATGCTTTCTGCCATTAGTGTTCGCAAGCATTTGGTTTTCATGCGTGCTATTGCTTTTTGGGTATACGCATGATAATATATTTTAAGTTGTGTTATCCAGAATTATAGCGTATGCTAAAGATTGCCTGTGCATATTTCGTAGGAGGTGAAACTCGATGCCAAACATTAAATCCGCAATTAAACGCGTCAAAACGAGCGAAAAACGCCGCGCTTTGAACGCTTCCCAAAAATCCGCGCTTCGTACGGCTGTTAAATCTGCTGACCAAGCTATCGCCGGCACTGATGTAGCTGTTGCTAAAACAGCTCTAATCGCTGCGACGAAAAAATTGGACAAGGCGGTTACTAAAGGCCTGATTCATAAAAATGCGGCTGCCCGCAAAAAATCTCGTCTTGCTAAAAAGCTTAACGCTCTTTCGGCGCAAGCTTAAACCATCCTTGAACAAACAAAAAGGCTGTCTTCCGGTTTCCGGTTGACAGCTTTTTTGTTTGTATATGAGCAGGTTACTTGCCTTTATGCCATCCGTTTTTCCACGCCAAGCGATAATAAATATAGCTCAAGACCAAAGTTTTTATCCAATTGCCCCGTCTTCATCTTATAATCCAAATCGGCAATAGCGGAAAGCAATGCCCCTAGCCGTGACGTCGAAAACTTCCGGCACTTCTCCGCAGCCAGCTTGACCGCATAAGGATGCAGTCCTAGCTGTCCAGCCATTTGCTGCGGTGAATAGCGATGCTGCTCCAGCTCTTTAATTTGCAGCATAATTCGCAGCTGACGGGCAATGAGCGCCGCGATTTTTATCGGCTCCTCGCGTCTGATGAGCAATTGTCTATACAATCGCAGCGACCTGTCCACCTGCAATTCCGCAATGGCATCCACCAATGCGAATACATCCTCTTCCACAGTCGACACCGTCAGCAGCTCCACTTCCTTGCGTCCAATCTGACCGCCAGCACCTGCGTGCAGGCAGAGCTTGTCCACTTCCAGTGCCAGCTGCTGCATATGAGCTCCGACACGTAACAGAAGCAGCTCAGCCGCCTCCGTATCCAGCGTCCGTTTCTGTTCAGCCGCCCGGCGGATAGCCCAGCCCTTCAATTCCGATGCATCCAGCTCTTGAAAAGCAATGAGCGCATTGCGATCCTTCAGCTGCTTGACGAGCTTGCGCCGTTCATCAAGCTTCTCCGCGTGAACTAGAAACAGCATGACCGTTGTTTCAGAAGGATTCTCAATATATTGCTGCAAGCGGTCGGTGCGATGCTCAAGCTTGCCGCCCTCTTTTCCGCCAGCCGCAAATACGACAGCATCTCTAACGATGACCAGCTTGCGTTCAACGAAGAAGGGCAGCGTCTCCGCTTCAAGCACGGCCTCATCCAGCAAACTCTCCGCTGTATCGAATTTGACGATGCCCAGCTCCCGCTCATCGGCGGTGAACATCGCGTCAGCAAGCGTGTCGGCAAACTGCTGAATCCGGTAACGGTCCTTGCCGAAAACGACGTATACAGGGCGAAATCGCTTGCCCTTAATTTCCTTTAATGCCTCTTTCCCATCCAAAGGGTATTCCTCCCTACCTTCTCCTGTGAACGGCAACAAAGGGATGAGCCTGATCGGCTTCATCCCTTTGTCCCTGAACATCTATATAAACATCAGCAGAAAGATCCATGGCTTCTCCTTCTGCTGATGGTCATACGACGATCAAGGCTAACACGTCGCATCTTCTCCCCACTCTTTACCATACGCAGTTAAAGCGGAAAGTGTGCATACACCTGTAGACCCTCAACTAAAATTAATGTGCCGCTTTATCATCCTTGAGCGTATTCAGATCAACTGCATATTTTTCAATGCCGCCTGACTCCAGATGAATTTCATAATTCAATATCTTATTGTCCTCTGACCAGCTCAAATTGGCAATCTGGCCGTTTTTGCGCGCCGTTTCCAGCAGCAGCTTATGATCGCTTGCCTCATAAATCTTAATGGCATAGCCAACAATCTCAGCTGAATAAACGCCATCGGCAGAAACCACTGCGACAGCTGCGAGTGGGGCTTTCTCCGGTTCGTCTGCACGGCCTTCCAATAGTTTGCCATCCTCCTCAGCAGGCGCTTGAGAAATTCTAGTATCTGTACCCGTGTCAGAATTTGCATGGCTGGAATCCGGAGCAGTAAGGCCAGAAGCCGAGCCAACATCAGAAGCTCCAGCTTCGCTGCTGCTATTGCCTACAGCGCTTCCGCCATCTTGATTTGAGTCATCGCCGTCTTGTCCGGCTATGCTCTTCTTAAAACTCATGCCCGTATCAAGCGATTCTGATTTCACTTCACCCGAAGCCTGCGGATCAATAGCCACAAATTGTCGAACCTCCGACGTGTCGTAATTGGCAATCGGGCTATCAGCAGCCGTAGCACTTGCTTCCGTCTGCCTCATATCATCGCTTGATTGCGACCCATCAAACCAGCCCGCGTTATAGGAGATGATAAATGTGCCCGCTACGAGACACGCTGCTACGACACCTGTGAGCTGCCGAAGCTTGAATGAAGCGACGCGATTCGGCGTTTTCCTTCGCTTAGGCGTTGCCGTCTCTTGCGGCTCTGGGGCAGAGCCAGCCGCTTCGAATGCAAGCTGCTCCAATTGAGGCATAATCGCATCCACAAGACTGTAGCTTGGCGTTACATGAGGCAGATTTTCCAATTCCGCGGACAAATTTTTCAGCCGCTCAAACATTGCTGCGCAGTCCGGACATTGCTTAAAATGGCTTGTCATAGTTGCTCTCTCGTATTCATCAAGGTCGCCGTCAAGCTCCCTTTGCATATATTCCATCACCTCTTGACAGTTCATCCCCGGACACCACCTTTCTGATAATCATGTAGTAACGTTTGAAGCTGCTGTCTGGCTCTGAATAAATAGGATTTTACTGTGTTTAGGGGCAAATCCAGAGACTCAGCTATTTCATTGTAGGAAAAATCCTGCAAGTATCGAAGCACGACAACAGCACGGTGATGATCGGGTAGCTTATCAATAGCGTTACGGATGTCTTGAGCTGCGTAAGCGGACAATACCTCGTCCTCTACATTCTGCTTCTCGTGAAACACCATATCATGCTCATCAATGGACACTGTTGGTTTGTTTCTTCTAAACTTGTCAATGCAGATATTCGTTACAATGCGTTGAATCCATGTTTTAAATTGGGCTTTTTCTTCGTATGAGCCGATTTTGGTATAAATGCGTATGAGTGCCTCCTGTGCCGCATCCATTGCATCCTGCTCATTGTTTACTATATAGTAGGCTGTCCGATAAACATGTGTTTCAATCTCTCGCAATAGAGTAATCAATGCATCGCGATCTCCCGACTGAGCGGCTCTAATAAGGCCAGGCTCCACCACGAAGGATCCCCCTCTCTTGCAACCTCTCTGACGAGCAGGTTACGTAAAATGTTGCAAACCTTCGTACAAATTCATTTTTTATTTTAGCCATATGGCCCATATTCCGATTAAATCAGGCGTACTCCACACTCAAGAATATCAAAAAAAGCAAGCACCGTATATAGAAAGTTCATGACGGCAGATCATGACAGCATGGCGTTAGCCGATTTCTCTCTTCTATATGGAGGGCTTCTCCAGAAAAGCATATAAATTGAGATTTCTTTTGCCAAAGCGCACTTCGCAGCATTCAGCCGGAGAGAAATCCTTTCCGTCCACGCATACCTTGAGCTTGTCCATAATGTTGTCGATGCTGTCCCTATCGAGCTTTAGAATTAGACCCGCTTGCGCGTAATGCACACTTTCCTCTTCACTCACCTGTACCTGTACTAGACGAAGCTCTTTTACTTTTTTGCTGTTAATTTGCGCAGCTTCCTTCAAATCAACTGCCGCTTCCTCTCCTGAAAGCGCTAGGCTGAAGGCTTCGCAAAGCTCAATCGCACCATTTATATCGAATCGGATATCAATGGCATGTTTTCCGGCTCTGTTTATTTTTATCATCGCATTCACACTTCCTTGCCTTAATCTCCTGCCGCTGCTTTTGCTCATTTTACAGGATCATTTCAAAGAAGCCTACTTCTTCGTTCGTTCTACTCCGCTTTTATTTGTTAAAGCATATAATATTATAGAAGCATATAGCTTGATGCATGCGCTAAAAATGAGCTAAAAGCTGCTGAGACACCCCTTTTTTAGGTTGCACATGCCAGCCGGAGCTGTACGCTGCTCCTTGCTTAGCCGTTACACTAGAGGCAAATGTCAGCTGGCGAGCAGCGGCCGGGAACCTCACGCTGCGATTGTAAGCTGAGATGAATGGGGTTAGATCTCTTGGGGTTAGATCTCTTTGGCTTAAAACACTCGGGCTAAGAACATTTTTGCTGAGAACACTGTGCTTTGATTACAGTGGTTTTGATTACTGTAGCTTTGATTTCTGTGGTATTAACTTCTGTGGTTTTAATTTCTGTAGTTTTAATTTCTGTGGTTGAGTCTACTGTGATTTTGATTACTACGGTTTTGATTACTGTGGTTTTGATTACTACAGTTTTGATTACTACAGTTTTGATTACTGCGGTCGACATTCCGTAGTTAGGTGTGCGTGATCCTATTTTGGCGGACTGAGATTCCGCTATTTCAGGTTTTAATCCAATTTTACACTTTAGTCGGACAGGAAATCCGTTAATGCCCTCTTTATCGCGGCAAAATGGCCATTTGCAGCACATTAGCGGCTCCTGAGTCCGCCGCTTGTGCTGTACCCTTTATTTCTGTTGAATTAGCTGCTTCTGTGTCCGCTTCTTCCAGCTATGTAAAGGGAGGAAGCCACTTTAATGCAGAGTACCCATCTGCCTTACGGAACGTTGGTTCACATTTATAAGTAATGACATTTCCATCAATTGTGGGAATACTTGTGACTGTGAACTACCAATCATCTAAGAGGTGTCGGATTGTTAGTCAATGAAGCTACTGCTCGAAGTTTACAGGCTATATCCCTAACCCTATTGTATCCGACTGAAAACTACAATTTTATTATTTTAATTTGTAAGGTTCCTTGTAAATCAGACAGCTGACGCTCCTCCCCACATCAATAGAAAGGAACTTGTTATAAAGATTTTCCTATTTATGATCGTGTTAATTGTCATTCCATATCAACTCGCCTTATCCATCGTTCTGACCAATAGCCTGTCCGCTTCCGCTCGATATTCAATTTCACCGTCCTGATCCGTTCGGCGCACCTCGACCCCGGCTGCCTTCAAGCGTCCCAATACGTCGCTATGAGGATGACCATAGCTATTTGTCGCACCTGCGGAAATCGCTGCACTCAGTGGCTGCCAGCGTTCCAGCCAATCGGCAGCAGACGAATAACGGCTTCCATGATGCGCTACTTTAAGCACATCAACCTTGGCGCAGCAGGCCGAATAAATGGCTGGGTTTTCATCCATATCGGCCAGCAAACGCTCCTCCGTATCAAAACCGATGTCTCCCGTAAGTAGAAAAGTATAATTTTTCATCGCCAAATAAAGGACAACACTCGCTTCGTTCTGCTCCTCGACCTCCTTGATTTGCATGCTGGGAATGCTGCTTTGTTCCGCGAGTACAACAGCAGGCGGCCATAGAACGGTCAGCTTTGTTTGTTTGCCCATTTCCCACTCCTGCCCTGCCTCAGCCCGGTACATTGGAATCTCATGCTGAACCGCATAGGCAAGCAGCTCCTCTGCATCAGTAGAATGCTTCATACTGCCGTTCCATAACAGCCCTTTGACTGGAATCGCATCCATTACCGCCTTAAGCCCCTTAATATGATCGCTATCCAAATGACTGACGACGAGCATATCAAGCTGGTGCACTCCGCGCTTCATTAGCAACGGGGCAATAACCTTTTTGCCCACCTCAAAAGGGTCCTTGCGCGCTCGCCATTCCTCTTCCGCCTTACGGAAAGAAACCGTTCCCCCACCGTCGATCAATACATGCTTCCCTTCAGGAGTTCTTACATAAATAGAGTCCCCCTGTCCGATATCCAGCACATGAACGCGGCCGTCGCGATTAAATAGGTCAGGATAATAGGCGAAAAATAATAGCGCCAGCAGCAGGAGAACGGATGAAAACAGGCTGCCAGGAAAAAGAAGCGCCCTTGCGAAGGTTGTACTTGGAAAGCCTGTAAACCCTCGAGATAATTGCAAACCAGCAATGATGCCTGTTCTATGTAAGGATGGAAGCTCGTGGAGCGGCTGCGTTTCCAGCTCGTTAATGTCGCGACCAGCAGCAGGACCTTCATGCTCAATTGCTAGTTCTTCCTCAGGAGAGGCAGAGGATTGGCGCACTGGAAGGGCACAGAATAGCAGCGCTAAAGCACCGTACCAAGCCGCGATCCACCATAGCGGTGGAGTCGCCCAAATCGTACGAAATAAATCTGCCTTGGCGAGCCAGTCTACAAGCCAGAATGTCCCGTCATTCGCGTAGACGCTCGCCCATGCGAGCAGCTTGCCTCCCGTTGGCCAAGCCATGTGAATGAACAACGCAGCGCCGCCTAGCGGCATAATAATAAAGCTGATAAATGGCACAAGCATTACATTAGCCGGAAGCGATAGCAAATGGAATTGGTTGAAATAATAAATGGAAACTGGAAACGATACAGCTTGCGCTACGACGCTGACGGCGGTCAAATCGAGCAGCGCTTTCCCCCGCTTCCATTCAGGCATAGCACGCCTTACAGGAGGGACACCCAGAATAAGACCGAGCGTGACGATAAACGAAAGCTGGAAGCTGACATTTTCCAAATAAAAAGGATTGATCGCCAGCATAATAACGGCTGCGGCCGCCAAAATATGCAGACCGTCCTTCAGCTTGTGCATGCGTGCAGCCAGCAGGCCGAGCATGCCCATTACGCCAGCCCTTACAACCGAAGGCGAAGCGCCGCTGAGCAGCACATAGAAGGGCACGGCAAACACGAGCGTCAGCAGCAAGCGCTCCCGCGTCATGCGGCAAAGCCGTAAAATCAAGCCCAGCGCGTAAAGGAACACCGCGACGTGCAGGCCAGATATGGCGAGTATATGCGTTAAGCCGAGACGAGCGAATTGCTGCATGAGGGAGGGATCAAGGTTATCTGTGATCCCGAGGACAAGACCTTGCATGTAGCCGGCTTGCATCCCCGGGTACATGCTGGTTAGTCGTGCGCCAAGCCAAGCGCGCACGGTGTCGACGCGGCCGAGCAGCGCGGCCGCGGTCCAGGGCGGGCCAGGCGCGCGGTCGATCGCGCCCGTGCCCGCAGCTTGAAGCAGCCAGTGGATATTCTGGCTGCTCAAGTAGCGGCGGTAGTCGAAGCCGCCGCGATTAGCCGGGCCAGCGGGCTGCGCCAGCTGGCCCTTTACGTCAACGACGTCGCCGCGCCGCCAAGCAGCGGCGACCTCCAGCTGCGGCTGCTCCTCTAGCCGCAGCTGCACAAGCATCCGCTCGCCGCCGAGCTGGCGCGGCGAGCCAAACCCCGCTACGCTGGCGGCATCGACCGCCAGCTCAAAGCTTGCCCGGTCGCCGTCGATTTCGACGACCGACACAATCGTCCCGGACGCTTGAGCCGCTATCGCAGCGTCCGACCCTTGCGCCTGTGCGGCGCGCAGCACGTCCAGCAGACCAGTCACATTGCGGGCATCCGCCCACATCCGTTCCCCAGCTGCAAGGACGAAGCCAACTGCACATACGGCTGCCAGCTTTCGCGTCAGCCTCCCCGACAAAACCAGTGCCAGAGCGGCTACTGCCACGCCGCCCGCCGCAAGTGCAGCTCCTGCGCCGCTCAACTTCGCGCCGCTCGCGCAGCCTGCCACAAAACATACCGCGAACCAAATTAGCGGTCTTCTATTCATTTACAATCACCTCTTTATTTTGGCTTGAAATCGAATTCATTTTCATGTAATGAAACGGAGACGCCCCCGCGTACACGGCTGCTGCCATCCTCTGGCAGGTAGAGCTCGATGCGGAGTGGAGTACAAATCATTAACAAGCTCAAGCTTTTAAACACCTATATTTGCAAAAAAAGCACCTCTTATCACATGCAGCTGCGCGTGCGATAAGAGGTGCTTCCTCTCAAAACAAACCATTATTTTACCTACTTTGCTCTTGCTCTAGCAATATCCTATCTCTATTACTGTTTAACTATTAAGCGTTGTTCATTTTCCATCCTTATTTTTATTCTGTTTCTATTATTGTCTTTGTCTTCGTCTTTGTCTTCGTCTTTGTCTTTGTCTTCGTCTCTGTCTTTGTCTCTGTCTTTGTCTCTTTGTCTCTCTTTGTCTCTCTCTGTCCCTGTCTTCGTCTTCGGCTCTCTGTCTCTATTCAGGTTCTAACACCATTTATTTTTATTCATGCTGCTTCAATGGCTGACGCACTCTCTTCTAAGCCCGGTTCCTACCCACTATTATCCATAGCTCTAACCGTCTCTACCCGCGTACAAAATCAAGAAATAACCGACATACCCGCCTGCGGCGGCGGTTCATAGCCTTCCAGCAACCGAAAAGCAATGCCTAAGTGCCCCATTAGCGTCACAACCTTCTCGCTGTCCTTCGGGTAACCGCGGTGGTAAACAATCTCCTTAATCCCGCTGTTCGCGAGCATATTCGCGCAAGTCCAGCAAGGCTGGTCTGTTACATATACCGTCGAGCCTTCACGGTCAGCGCGATCGGTAAACAGCAGCAAATTTTGCTCCGCATGGATCGTGCGAATGCAGCGCTGCTTTTTAACCATTTGCTCCGCGCCGTTCTCCTGCTTGATTTCCCATTCCTCCGTAATCATACAGCCCGCCTCCGAGCAGTCCTGAACGCCCATTGGCGCTCCATTATATGCGGTGCCAAGCAGCTTCTTGCCCTGCACCAGTACAGCTCCCACATGCCGCCTCGGGCAGCGTGAGCGCGTCGATACCATATAAGCAATGTCCATAAAATACGTGTCCCAGTCTTTACGTTCGGCGTCTTGCCCTGCTATTGCCATTGTTTCAACTTCCTCCTTGATGCTCGTTCAAAATAATAGTCAGCCACTATTGCGTCTAAAATGTCCAATTAGCACGATATATTCGCTTTTTCATTACTTTCGGCTTCTGCCTGCTATTTTCTCATACTTAAGGATTGGCGACAATGCTGTCTTTCATGCCCTGAAGCAGCTTAGGCCCGATTCCCTTCACTCGCCGCAAGTCATCGACCGATGTAAAGCGCCCATTTTTCTCCCGGTTTTCAACAATCGCTTTAGCTTTTGCTGGTCCGATCCCTTTCAGACCATCAAGCTCCTCAGCCGTCGCTCGGTTAATATCCAGCTTGCCTGAATTCATCGACGACGTCGCCGCGACTTCAGCCGTCTCGCTTTGCCCATTCCCAACATCGCTGCTTCCGTTGCCTGCTGCATTTCCATTCTCATTGCTATTGTGACGCCCTATTCCATTGCTAGTACCCGCCCCAGCTTCGCCAGCTACTCCAGGCTCGACACTTCCCCCATCTGGCATCATCTTCTCTGCACTTTCTACCCTAGATGAGCTCGTTCCCCCTGCTATTTCTCCAGCAGCAGACTTCCCACCTCCGTCTCCTCCATCTTCGACGCCGTTTGAGGTCTGTTTTCCACTACTGCCATTTGTCGCTGCATTCATCTGCTGTCCTTCTCCATCCGCCTGCTTCCCTATGCTGCTGCCTTCTCCAGCCCCGCGCGTCCCCTCAGAAGCTCCGGGCTTACTTCCTACGTCTTGCGGCAATACCGCTTCCACAGCCTCATTTAGCGTCGTCCAGCCGCTTGGAGCCTGCTCCTTCGGCATAAATATAGCAGCTCCAAGCAGTCCACAGGCGAGCAGCAAACAAACCGTCATCATCGTCCGCTTAGCGTCTGAGCCTTTCCCATCTTGCTTCTCCTTCGCTCGTTGCCTCATCCTTACCCACACCTTTCGCTATGAATAACCGCTCCAAAAAACATAAAAATCGTTGACATAACTGCCAAGTTGTCAGGAATACGGTAGAAGAACAGGTAAACTGCGAATAGGCTTACTTCGCCTTAAAGCCTGTTCCACTTCGGAAAATCATCACAGCCTACAAAGCCATTCAAGCAAGGCCCCACAAGGCCGCTTCCATTTCACAACCTCACAATGAAGGAGGTCACCGCATGAAAGTTGGATTTATTGGAACGGGAACGATGGGCAGTCTGCTCATTGAAGCATTAATCGCTTCGGGAGCGCTGGAATCCGATCAAATTTCCGTCAGCAACCGCACCTTCGCCAAAGCGCAGGCACTTGCTGACCGCTATGCCGGACTTCAAGCAGAGGCGAGCAATGCACATGCCGCATTTGGCAAGGATATTGTGTTTCTTTGCATTAAGCCGCATGAATTTAAAAAGGTCATCGACGACATATCGTCTGTGTTAAGGCCTGAGCAGCTGCTAGTTTCGATTACAAGCCCGGTTCTGCTCTCGCACCTTGAGGAAGTAGTGCCCTGCAAAGTAGCCAAAGTCATTCCGAGCATTACCAATCAGGTATGGAGCGGCGCCTCCCTATGTATTTACGGTTCCCGCATCCACAGCGAGGACAAGGAACGGCTCGAATCGCTGCTCGCCTTTATCAGCGAGCCGCTGCAAATTCATGAATCCTATACGCGAGTCGTATCGGACCTGTCCAGCTGCGGACCAGCATTTATTTCCTGTCTGCTGGAGCAGTTCGTAGACGCAGCGGTTGAAGAGACGGGCATTGACCGTAAGGAAGCGCTTAAGGTGGCCAGCGCCATGCTGCTCGGAACAGGATTGCTGCTGACTGAAGGGGGCCTTACGCCTGCTGATGTGCAGGCGCGGGTAGCCGTCCCAGGAGGTATTACTGCACAAGCTCTGAAATTGCTTCGCTGTGAGACCGATGAGGTATTCAACCGGCTTATCCGCACGACTCATGCCAAGTTCCATGACGATGTTGCCAAAGTTTCGATATCTTTTTACGGCGAAGAGGTGAACGGTCAATAGCTGTTCTTCAGCTAACTGACCGTTCACCTCTTCATGTGGCTAACGTTTAATTGGCAACGATATTGACGATTTTACCTTTTACAGCTACGACCTTGCGGATCGTTTTGCCTGCGATAAGCTCCTGCACCTTACCTAGCTCCTTCGCAAGTCGTTCCATTTCGGCTTCATCCGTGTCTGCCGCAATCGACAGGCGCTCAATGATTTTGCCATTAACTTGAACGACGATTTCAACCTCTTGGTCAACCGTCCAAGCCTCTTCCCATACCGGCCATGACTCGTAAGTAATCGTCCCTGTTCCGCCCAGCTTCTCCCACAGCTCTTCCGCAATATGCGGCGCAAGCGGGGACAGCATTTTCACAAAATCAGCCATTGCTTCGCGCGGCAGCACATCGGTTTTATAAGCTTCATTGACAAAAATCATCAGCTGGCTGATCGCCGTGTTAAAACGCAGATGCTCGAAGTCATCGGTTACTTTCTTGATCGTACGGTGCCATGTGCGCTTGAATGCTTCAGTCGTTTCAGCGTCCGAAACCTTCGAGCTCAAGCTGCCATCGTCACCGATGAACAGGCGCCATACGCGGCTTAGGAAACGGAAGGCTCCTTCTACGCCGTTCGTGTTCCAAGGCTTCGTTGCCTCCAGCGGCCCCATGAACATTTCATACAAGCGCAGCGTGTCTCCACCGAATTCCGATACGATTTCATCGGGGTTAATGACGTTGCCGCGGGATTTGGACATTTTTTCATTGTTCGTGCCCAAAATCATCCCTTGGTTAACGAGCTTATGGAAAGGCTCCTTCGTCTCAACTACGCCGAGATCATACAACACTTTATGCCAGAAGCGCGCATACAGCAGGTGAAGCACAGCATGCTCTGCTCCGCCGATATACAGGTCAACCGGCAGCCATTCGCGCTGCTTCTCCGGCGAACAAATTTCCTTGTCGTTTTTCGGATCAATAAAGCGCAGGTAGTACCAGCAGCTGCCCGCCCATTGCGGCATCGTGTTCGTCTCGCGGCGTGCTTTCATGCCCGTTTCCGGATCAATCGTATTGACCCATTCTGTCACATTCGCAAGCGGCGATTCCCCTGTGCCCGAAGGCTTAATCGCATCCACATCAGGCAGCAGCAGCGGAAGCTGATCCTCTGGAACAGGCTTCATTGTGCCATCCTCCAGATGCAAAATCGGAATCGGCTCTCCCCAATAACGCTGACGGCTGAACAACCAATCGCGCAGACGGTAGGTCACTTTGCCATGACCGCTGCCTTTTTCTTCGAGGAAGCTGATCATTTTTGCAATCGCCTCTTCATTGTTCAGCCCATTCAGGAAATCGGAATTAACATGCGCACCATCACCTGTATAAGCCTCTTTGGAAATATCTCCGCCTTGTACAACCTCCACAATTGGCAGTCCGAACTGCGTTGCAAACTCCCAGTCGCGCGTATCATGGCCTGGAACAGCCATAATCGCACCTGTGCCGTAGCCAGCCAAAACATAATCGGCAATCCAGATTGGCGTTTTCTCGCCATTGACCGGATTAATCGCATAAGCACCCGTGAACACGCCGGATTTTTCCTTTGCCAAATCTGTACGCTCCAAATCACTCTTGCGGGAAGCTGTCAGCTGATAAGCCTCAATAGCTGCCTTTTGATCCGCAGTCGTAATTTGGGCAACCAGCTCATGCTCAGGCGCCAGCACGCAATAAGTAGCACCGAACAAAGTATCCGGACGCGTCGTGAACACGACAAGGTTCGCATCATGGCCCTCAATAGCAAACGTCACTTCGGCGCCTGTAGACTTGCCGATCCAGTTGCGCTGCATATCCTTGATGCTTTCCGTCCAATCAAGCTCTTCCAGATCCTCCAGCAAACGCTCTGCATATTCGGTAATTTTAAGCACCCATTGGCGCATTGGCTTGCGTACGACCGGATGGTTGCCGCGTTCGCTTAACCCGTCGATTACTTCCTCATTGGCAAGCACCGTTCCCAGCGCTTCGCACCAGTTGACCGGGACTTCAGCTACATAAGCAAGACCTTTTTTATACAGCTGGATGAAAATCCACTGTGTCCATTTATAATAATCCGGGTCAGTCGTGCTAAACTCGCGATCCCAATCGTAGGAAAAACCGAGCGATTTAATTTGACGACGGAAGTTGTCAATGTTTTTGAAAGTAATTTCACGAGGATGCTGCCCTGTATCCAGTGCATGCTGCTCCGCAGGAAGGCCAAATGCATCCCAGCCCATCGGGTGCAGGACGTTAAAGCCGCGCAGACGCTTGTAACGCGACACGATATCTGTTGCTGTATAGCCTTCCGGGTGACCGACGTGCAGGCCTGAACCGGATGGATAAGGGAACATATCGAGCGCATAAAATTTCGGTTTGCCCGCTTCCTCCCTCGTAGCGAACGTTTTGTTCTCATCCCAATATTTTTGCCATTTCGGCTCTACAATCAGTGGATTATAGCCTTGCGCTTGCTGATCTTGACTCATGATTGTTTCCTCCTTAAGCTTGGTAAAGCATAATATCAACGGGCTTCCAAGGTGAAACGGCTGTCGCCGTCCTTTGGCGGCGCTGCGCGTTTCATTCCGAAAAATATAAGCCTATTTATAAGCGAAAACTTATAAATGCTTATATTTCATGCAAAAAAGCTCCCGCCCCTAGCGTATGATCGCTAGGGACGAGAGCTGTCTCCCGTGGTACCACCCTAGTTAGCCCCCAGACATGCTTTGCCGAGTGCTCACTTGTTGCCTTTAACGCAGGCCAGACGGTACGCTTGCGCGCACAGCTCCAAGGTGAGATTCATATCGCTGCAGGTCCGGCTTGCACCATCCGCCGGCTCTCTAAGCCATGCCCCGCGATACTACTGCTCCTCATCAACGCCAAATATTACATTTTAAGAATTAGTTCCGATTATAATGAAGCTTTCGCGCGATGTCAAGCGATAGCCCCTCCGCTCTCAATTATCCATGGCATTTGCCCCAAGGAGGGGTATAATAGGAGCAGCAAGCTTTTGCAACCTATACTATTTTCGGAGGAATCGTTTATGATGCGTTTTGTAAGCAACAAACATATAACAGACCCGGCGCTTAATTTGGCGCTGGAAGAATACATTTTACGATCACTGCCGCCAGAGGACGATTATTTGCTGTTTTATATTAATGAGCCTTCCATTATTATTGGCAAAAACCAAAATACAATGGAAGAAATCAACCCGCGCTATGTAGAGGAAAATAATATCCATGTCGTACGCCGGCTGTCTGGAGGCGGAGCCGTTTATCATGACGAAGGGAATTTAAATTTCAGCTTCATCATGAGCGACGATGGCCAATCGTTCCATAATTTCAAGAAATTCACCGAGCCTGTCGTGAAGGCGCTAGCCGCGCTTGGCGTTCAGGCCGAGCTTACGGGTCGCAACGATATTCAAGTAGGAGAACGAAAAATTTCCGGCAACGCGCAGTTTTCGGCACGTGGCAGAATGTTCAGCCATGGCACCTTGCTGTTTGATTCCGAAATTGAAAATGTCGTATCGGCTTTGAAAGCGAATCCCGAAAAATATGTATCGAAAGCGACAAAATCGATACGCAGCCGCGTAGCCAACATTTCCGAGTTTCTGGCAGCACCCATCACGATTGAAAACTTCCGCCAAAGCGTGCTTGCTTCCATTTTTGAAGGCAGCGAGGAAATTCCCTATTACGAGCTGACTGAGGAGCAATGGGCAGATGTCCGCGAGCTGGCCCAGACGCGATATCGCAACTGGGATTGGAATTATGGCCGATCACCGGCATTTAATATGCGCCAGACGAGACGGATAGAAGGAGCTGGCACATTTGATGTGCGCCTCCAAGTTGAAGAGGGCCTAATCGTGGATGCCGCTGTATATGGCGATTTCTTCGGCCGTGGCGAGAGCAGCGAATTTGCAACGCAGCTTATCGGTCAGCGTTACGAAGCAGCAGCGCTCGGCAGGCTGCTTGGCGAAATTGATTTAGGCTATTATTTCGGCAAAGTGACGAAGGACGATTTAATGGGCCTGATTTTCGAATAATAGCAAAAGGCGCCCCGGTTTTCTCTAAGTAAGAGAGACCGGGGCGCCTGTTATTTCACACGATAGATTGAAAGGATCAAGTCCGCTACATGCTTTTTTTGCCAATTGCAAGCCGCCTAATCCAGACAACAATCCCGTAACCAAGCACAGCAGCGACGCTGTTCATGATTATATCATCAATGTCGAAGCTGCCGCGCCTCGTGAGCATTTGCAGCATTTCCAGCAGCGTAATAAATAGCAGAAACGACAGCAGCGTCTTGCCCAGCCGCCAGCGAAAAACAATGGGAAGCGCGATGCCATAAGGTACGAACACGACAAGGTTGCCGCCCATATTAATGACCCAATCGCTAAGATTTATATGATTAAAGTTCGTTATATACAGCTTAATCGTCGAAAACGGAATGAAATTATATCGAAGCTCCGCACGGTTGCCCGCCTGCCGGCCAAACCCAAAAAACATTGCATAAATGAGCCACATCGTATAAACAACGATAAGAGCGGCTGTCACTTTTTGAACAAAGGAAACGGAATTACCGCCTGCCTGCTTCAACGTAATCGCCCCTCCACTTCTCCCGGGTTAATAGGACACCGCTAATTTTTTCACTCGATACCAATAGCTGTATTGCAGCGTAAAGCCCAGCTTGTCATACAAGCGATTAGCCGCCTCATTAGCATGCGTAACGAGCAGATAGCTGTGCTCCGCCCCAATCTCCTTGCCCCACTGCAAAATATGGAGCAGAAGCTGCTCGCCAAATCCACGCCTGCGAAAATCCGGTGAGGTCACGATGGCATACAGACCAATATATCCTCGCTCCATCACGCCAATTCCGCAAGCCGCGGGCGCTCCCTCTACATAAAGCACTGCAAAGGCCGTCTGGAACGGCGGTGATGCAAACATATTTTTCAGCGTCTCGCGCTCAACTGCCGTGTGCTTCGCCATCGACGTGTAGGCTGCCAGCCAAGCTTCACTTATAAAAGGATCTATGCGCACGTCCAGCCCGCCAGCCGGCTTACGCATTTGAGCAAGGGGCGCCGTTTTGACATAGACGGGGTCTATTTTGTCGTAGCCTTGCAGCGCGAGCGTCTCATCCAGCTCCGGGGGCTGGGAGAATGGCGTTATTTTATAGGCCGTATCCAGTCCATGCGCCGTATAAAAAGCTTCGCCATAGGCGATTTTTCGCGATAGCTCTTCCCCGCTGCAGGCTGCTGGCACAATGGAGTTTGACCGTTTGGTATAGCCGTTCGCCAGACGAAGCTGCCACCCCTCATACATAAGCACTTGCAGCGCAGGCCAAGCATTCATTGATAGCTCCTCCAGCTTGAGCTGAAGCCGCTCCTCCAAGGAGGAATTTAATGCTGCGCTGTCCAGAAGCTGCTTAATCTGTGCCACATGATGCCGGTCATGCGCAATAAAATCGTTCAAATACGCCTGCAGCCGGAAGGGATGCCCCTCGCTATCTATGTATTCAGCCTCATATTGCTGCTCCGGCAAAGCTTGAATGAGCCCCACAATCGCTTCACGATCCTGAATCGTCTGCCTGATCAGCTTGGCAATTGAAGTATAGCGACCATATAAACGGGCATTTTCATTAAAAGCATCATAATCCAAATGCCTCAGCGTCAGCGCCTGCTGTCGACTCAATCTTTCAATGGCTGTCGTGAGAAAATAACGATCCCAAAGCGCTATATGAGCGACGACCTCGCGAACAGACCATTTTCCCGGAGCCAAGCTTAGCTCCCATACCGCTTCCTCCTGCTGCTCCAACGTCCCCACAAATGTAATCCATTCCTGAAAATTTTTGAGCAACTGCTGTTTTCCCTGCTCCTGCTCCATAAACCGCTCTCCCTCGTTTCGCTTTCCCTATATGTGAGCTTACTTTTATTCGGAATGATCTATAGTAGGTTGTGCCTCATATCGAAGCCAAACAGCCGCCCTGACGGCGGCATATGCCAATCCATTAACCACTAACAACATAACTATTAAGCAATTAAAGCAATTTAAAGCGGGTAATTTGGTCAAGCTGCTGCTCTGCCATTAAAATCGGACGCTGTCTCGGCCCAAACAGATCAAAATGCGGATAGCTGTCCCGGTAATGAATATATCGGGGATCAAGCCCGTAAGACATACACCACTGCGTCAGCTTATCTATATTGGAGCAGCCTACTTTCGTTACCGTCTTCATAGTCGGAAAGCGCGGGTCCAGCCAGTAATGCGTCAAAAAAGCGATTTCTCCGCTCTGCACCCGTTCCTTCCAATCATTCATTTCGGTTCTGGATATGCCGAATGCCACTCGTCCATCTCCTTATTCCCCTGGTAAAATATGCTTAACACGACCTACTTGCCCATCTGTCAGCCGAACTTTAATGCCGTGCGGATGCGTGCTGGAATTCGTCAGCAAATCCTTGACGATGCCTCGCGTCAGCTTGCCCGTACGCTGATCCTGCTTAAGTACAATGTCAACCTGCTGACCCGGCTTAACCGCCGCGCGATTCGTTCCATTCATGCGTTACCCTTCCTTTTCAAAAAAACGTCTTGAGCGAGCGTGTGTACTTGATTATGACTTTTTTCAAAATACAAGCAGTTATAAGCTTAACTCTTATAATGAGCTTAACTTTCTCGAATTGAAACACGCTGCGCCTTCATAGAATTTATATTTTTCTTTCAAAATAGCATAGCATATGTGCAGGAAAGATGCACATGATGGGTACAACCTGTTATACTTAACACCAAACGATGTTTTATGAAATGAGGAAATTGTCTAATGTCAACTGATTTTACTGCAATGGGCGTTATGCCGGAGCTGGCCTCGCGTCTCCATGAGAACGGAATTACCGAGCCAACACCGGTTCAAAAAAAATCGATTCCCGTACTGCTAGCGGGACAAGACGTCATTGCCCAAGCTCAAACCGGAACAGGCAAAACGCTTGCCTTTGCCTTGCCTATATTGCAGCGCATTCAAGTGCACAAGGAACAGGTGCAGGCGCTTATTCTGACTCCAACCCGCGAGCTTGCCATTCAAATTACGAGTGAGCTTACGAAGCTTGCTCCGACTGTTGGCGCTACAGTGCTAGCCGCTTACGGCGGACAAGATGTTGTCGCACAAATTCGCAAGCTGAACAACGCTCCCCATATCGTTGTAGCAACACCTGGTCGTTTACTTGACCATATTCGCCGGGAGACGATTAATCTGGGCAAGCTAAAAATGCTCGTGCTGGATGAGGCTGACCAAATGCTGCATATGGGCTTCCTGCCGGAAGTCGAGAACATTATTGCACATATGCCTAGAGCCCGCCAGACGATGCTGTTTTCGGCTACGATGCCGGAGGCGATCAAGCGCCTTGCTGCAAACTATATGAATACGCCAGTCGATATTCGTATTCAAAGCACGCATGTGACGCTGGACAAC
Organism: Paenibacillus sp. KS-LC4; assembly: GCF_036894955.1. Taxonomy (NCBI): domain Bacteria; kingdom Bacillati; phylum Bacillota; class Bacilli; order Caryophanales; family Paenibacillaceae; genus Paenibacillus; species Paenibacillus sp. KS-LC4. Next base: position 4,048,072 of record NZ_CP145905.1, read on the forward strand.
ATTAAGCAATTCGTCATCGAAACAACGGACCGCGGACGTGAACGTGCCGTTATGCAGCTCATTGAGCAGCATAACCCTTATTTAGCTGTTATTTTCTGCCGGACGAAGGTGCGGGCCAAAAAACTGAATGCTGCTTTGCAGGATAAAGGCATTCCTTCGGATGAGCTGCATGGCGATTTGACGCAAGCGAAGCGTGAGCAGGTCATGAAGCGTTTCCGCGATGCCAAGCTGCAAATTCTTGTCGCAACGGATGTCGCTGCGCGCGGACTTGATGTAGAAGGCGTTACCCACGTCTACAACTACGATGTACCGCAGGATTCGGAAATTTATATTCACCGTATCGGCCGTACAGGTCGCGCAGGTCAGCGCGGTACAGCAGTAACTCTCTCTTCACCGCATGATCGCGGCGCAGTTGCTCACATCGAGCGCAGCATTGATGCTTCCCTGCAACGCTTTACGATTGACGAAGATGGTCAATTAACAGCTGACAACACGAAGCGCTCAGCAGCCCCAGCCAAGGCATATGGCAGAGATTCCTCCTCATCAGAGCGTGGCGGAAGAACACGCGGTGGACGCGATTCGGGACGTTCCGGCCAGCAAGGACGCAGAGGCGGCGAAGCCTCTGGTGGTCGCGGACGTCAGCAAGCTGGCGGCAGAGGCCGTGGGCAACAGGCTGAACGGTCAGCCGCTCCAAGCAAATCGGGCGGCGGCAGCCCTTGGGAAGCAGCAAGCGGCGGTAATTCAGGAGGCAAGCGCAGCGAACGGCCTTCCAGTCCTCGCGGCTTCGGCGGCGGCGAGCGCAGCGAACGACCTTCCGGTCCTCGCGGCTTCGGCGGCGGCGAGCGCAGCGAACGACCTTCCGGTCCTCGCAGCTTTGGCGGTGGCGAGCGCAGCGAACGTTCCTCCTCAGGTGCACCGCGCAGCTCTGGAGGACGCAGTTCCGGTGGACGCAGCTCCGGTTCTGGCAGCAGCGGTCGCAATTCCGGCGGTTCCAGCCGTGGTTCCAGCCCATCCCGTGGCGGCGGAGCAGGAAACGGTCGCGGTCGCAAAAGATAAATGAACATTTCAAGCAGCTTTCCGTCGATATCTATCGACGAGAGCTGCTTTTTTCATCCCTCCCGGGCATTCGATATAGTAACATGTATCATAAGCTGCTGAATTTAGCGGCCTTACAAGAGCCCAATTATAAATGACCCATGACAGGAGTCCATTCCAAACAGGGCGAAATACATACAATACTGTATACCGAGCGGCAGGGAAACGAACATTACAATAAAGCAGCACCCTAAGCCGGAAATTAACTGTACAGGAGGAATTAGCATGTCTGGTGTACATGGAGGCTTCACATCGACGGGTGCCATCCTGGTCCTGTTTATTCTTCTGGTCATCATAACTAAAGGATTTTTGTACTAATCCTAACCACACACTGCATGCAAAAAAAACCGTCGGGATTCGCGCTCCCGGCGGTTTTTTCTTCATTCTATCTCTCCTGTATGACAAGGGAGACTCGTTTTTTATTTCGACCCTTATGCCTGATCAGCCGCAAGCTCGTTTTAATGCTCTCAGTTCCAGCAAAGCTCAGCGTACCTGCCAAAATAGCGTTGTGGAGCAGCTTAAGCCCCACATTGTATGTCAGCATGCCGATTACGATTTCAATTATGATGAAACGCCTGATATCTGCTGATGTAATGACGTATACTTTAAAGGTTTGGGCACGCAAGCAGCAATCACCTCATGAATGGTATTTATTAACCTACCCTATGATGCTGACAGATTGTCTCATTCATTATGCTTCGAATGCTGCTGCTGCAAATTCCGTCATTATTGCAAATCCGTCCGTCGATAAGTACGAAGCAGCTCCAGCTCGCCTTCAGTCAGCTCACGATAGCTTCCCTCTTCAAGCTCAGGGTCCAGCGCCAGAGGGCCCATGGCCACCCGCTTTAAATGGACAACCTGTTTGCCTACTGCCTCAAACATCCGCTTGACCTGGTGGAACTTCCCTTCCATAATCGTTAACGTAATCATCGACATAACGCCTTCAACCGTCTGTTCCTGGCTCCGTACATTCAGACGGGCAGGCATCGTCACATACCCATCATCCAGCTCAACGCCCGCAGTGAACCGTTCTTGGTCTGTACGTCCCACATTTCCTCGAACGACCGCCTCGTATGTCTTTGGCACATGCTTGCGCGGCGACAGCAGCTCGTGGGCCAGTTGCCCATCATTGGTCAGCAGCAGCAGACCAACCGTATCCTTGTCCAGACGCCCTACCGGAAACGGCTGAATTGCCTGATCCTCGTACTCAAGCAAATCAACGACCGTCTCGTCTTTACGATCCTCAGTCGCCGATACGACACCTGCTGGCTTGTTCATCATAAAATAAGCGAACTCCCGGTAATTGACCTGCCGTCCTTCGAACTTGACCTCATGCAGCTCGGGATTAATAATCATGCCGCTATCTTTCACAACAGCTCCGTTAACGGTCACGAGTCCCTGCTTGACGAATTTTTTAATTTCACTTCTCGTGCCGTTGCCCGTATGGGACAACAGTTTGTCCAGCCTTATTTTTGCTGCCAAAACAATCTCTCCTCCAAATATCTGCTTCCCTCTTTATACAACAAACCCCCAAAGGCGCTCGCTTGTGCGCCACTGGAGGTTTGTTATTAGCTTTGCGTACCCTTCTTCGCCCGCAAAACCGCCGCTTCAACGTCAAGAGCAAGCTGCTGGAGCCCGAACAAATCCTCCTGCTCCCACATTTCATTAAACTTCATCTGAAACTGAGCAGCTTCCCGAACGCGGTGGTAAAAATAAAGATCCTGTATCGTGCTGAGCACCTTGCTGACAACATTCGAGCTTTCCTCGAAGCCGCGCTGCGCATCCAAAATTTCATGGCGAATGCTGGACATCTCCTCATCAAGAGAGGAGGCCGCCTCCGCCGCCTTTTTGAGACGCAGACGCACATCCTCAGGCAGGCTTTCCTTATATTTATAGTTCAGCGAGTGCTCGATCGTCGCCCAGAAATTCATCGCAAGCGTGCGAATCTGAATTTCTGCTAATACCTTTTTTTGACCGAGCGCCGTTTGGACAGGATATTCCACAATCATATGATAACTGCGATAACCGCTATCCTTATAATTCGTAATATAATCCTTCTCATTCACAAGCTTTAAATCTTTGCGCGAACGAATTAATCCGGCAACCCGGTGAATATCATCAACGAACTGGCACATAATGCGAATGCCCGCAATATCCTCAATTCCTTGCTCCAACTGGTCCGCTGGCACATGCAGCCGCCTTGCCTTCTCCAAAACGCTAGAAACCTTCTTCACTCGGCCTGTGACAAATTCAATAGGCGAATAGGATTCACGCCTTTTCAGCTCTACGCGCAGCGTTTTAAATTTAACTTTGAGTTCTTCAACCGTTTGCTCGTATGGCTGTAAAAATAGATTCCAGTCTCGTCCATCCATCAGGGCCGCCTCCTCATCTTATCTATGGTCTGCGCCGATAGCCTCCGTTATGCTGCGGTACCCATCTTTGCGCAGGCGCTCTTTCAAGCCGCTGGTCAATTCACGCAGCAAGCCTGGGCCCTTGTAGATTAGAGCCGTATATACTTCAACCAATGAGGCCCCAGCGCGAATTTTATCGTATGCATCAGCTGCGGTGAAAATGCCACCCGAGCCAATAATCGGCAGCTTGCCCTCCGTCTGACGGTAAACCGTACGGATAACCTCTGTTGAACGCTCGCGCACCGGAACACCGCTAAGGCCGCCCATTTCCCCAGCGTTCGAATGGGTAAGACCCGTGCGTGAAACGGTCGTATTCGTTGCAATAATGCCGGAAACGCCGCTGTCCTTAATGGTCGCTACCGTCAGCTTGAGCTGCTCATCCGTCATGTCCGGGGCAATTTTGACTAGCACCGGCTTCGGGCTTTTACCTGATTTCGACGCCTGCTGCCCTATTTCCTCCACAACGGTATCAAGGAGCAGCCTCAGCTCATCCCCATGCTGCAACGCACGCAAATCCGGCGTATTTGGCGAGCTAATGTTGACGACAAAAAAATCGCCCTGTCCATACAGCGCCTGAATACATAAGCGATAATCCTCATGCGCAAGCTCATTAGGCGTTACTTTGTTTTTACCAATATTGACAGCGAGCGGAATGCGATGTATTTTGCGCTTGTTCAGTCGCTCTGCCATCGCATCAACGCCATCATTATTGAAGCCCATTCGGTTAATCAGCGCTTCGTCAGGCGGAAGCCTGAACAGTCTCGGCTGCTCATTGCCTGGCTGGCTCTTCGGAGTTACCGTTCCTACTTCCATAAAGCCAAAGCCTATGCTGGAAAAGCCATCGGCCGCCTTTGCGTTCTTATCCAGCCCTGCCGCAAGCCCTATCGGATGCGGAAAATGAATGCCGAATAAATCCACGGCAAGCTCTGGAGTCTCTTTTACCCCATACATCGCATGCATGATGCCCATCATGCCCGGTACGCGCCCAGCAGCATGCAAGCCATCTATAACCAAGTGGTGAGCTTTCTCCGGATCCATGCGAAAAAATATTGGCTTACCTAATGAAGAATAAAGCAATCATACTCACTCCGATCTACAATAAATGTCCTACCCAATAGTGTAGCGTTTTTAACCACAAAAGAAAAGGGCAATACTGCTCCTTTGTTATTGCGGCTCCTTCCGAAAACGATTACAATATGACTATATTCCTTATTTATTTAGAAAGAGGTTGATGGCCATGAGTTCACCCAAACGCAAACCACCCACAGTTAAAGCAAAAGCGCCCGAGGAAGTCAATAAGAAAGCACTTGTCTGGATAGGCGCCGCTATTGGAGTTGTCATTGTCGCCGTCACCGTTTTGTTGTTGGTTAGCGGTTAATTAGCCCAGCCAATGATATACTTTACCGGGATTCGTTTCGTCCTGACTCGGATTCAGCTTGAAGCGCTCCTTGGATTCCGAAATTTTGGACGGCAGAGTCCCGTTTTTAATTTTGACAACCGTACCCATTGGCACCAGATCAAACAACTCCTCCACATCCTGCTTCCCCATACGAATGCAGCCGAGCGATTCATCCTGTTCGAGGCTATCCGGCTCATCTGTGCCATGGATGGCATAAAGCGTATTGGAAAGCGTCATCCCCCTGCTGCCGAACTGGCCATTATCGCGCCCATTCGGATTTTTCACCTTCTCGCTAATATAAAAGCTGCCTTCAGGCGTTTTGTCGCCGCCTAGCCCAACCTTGAAGCTGCGAACGATAATATCGCCACTTACAACTGCTAGTCTATAAGTGGATTTATCGACGACGATTTCAAGCGGCTTGCGCCAGGTTTGGTCCACTCCGCCTACTAATTCATCCGAATTACTCTGCATAAACTGCGATTGCCGTTGCCCTGAATCTGGCTTTGGCTTGTCGCCTCCTGCTTCATTTTGCTGCTGCGCAGGCTGTTTCGTTCCTGACTGTTCCTTTTTCATTACGGCAACAAGCGGTTTAAACATCTCCTTCATGCCAGATGCTTCACCAGCCAAAACATTGTTAGGGTATGGCTTAATGAGATCATCCAGCTTTTCCGGCCACTTCTCTTGCATCCGCTTATACTGATAGATCGCGCTGGCAAGCGTCCAACGCACCTCCTGCTGCTCGCTCCACGCCTTGAACTTCGTTGTCACCGTAGATGCATCGGCGGGCTTGCAGCTGCATACTCCGCCATCGAGCATTTTCACTTCCATCGGTACATAATCAGACTGCTGCTCCACCGACATCAGCAGCTTGCGATTGCCCGTCCATTTGCGCCAGCCCTCCTGCTCCTCAAGTTTAACTACAGCCGCTACAGACGGCCGTTTACTCCATGAAAGCAGATCTTCCCAAGCGCTTCCGATCGGATTGCGCTCGCCCTTGTCAGTCAGCACGACGCCGAAGGTCGGATCTATAGGCGTGTCAATAACAGCAGCCATTCCTGCGACAGCAGGGTCAGCTGGCTTGCTTGCGTTCGAAGGCATGACCATGAGCAGCAGCACAATCGAAATCGCTCCCATAATCGCGCGGCGAATTGTCCGTTTTTTACGCTGCTGGCGATTCCAATCCTCCAGCATTTCCTGCGGGCTTTCCGCTAGCGGATGAGGCTTGCGCTCAAAAGCCTCATAAATTTCCCCTGCCTGAATGAAGCAATAATTTGCTTTCGCCGTCTTATCCAACTGCAAATATTGCTTGCCGAGCAAATACCAGGCCATTTTATTGTCAGGATGATTTCTAACATATTGCTTCAGATAGAGGTTATCCTCTAATTTCTCCATCATTAACCCCCCTCAAAGTCCAATAACACTATATCGGCAGCATTTACCTTTTTTTTGACTCTAGCGTAAACGGCTTTGCCATCCTTTGGTGGCAAAAGCTCGTTTCGCGTAGAAATAGAAGCGTAATGGTAAGCCCTAGCCTTATTCATTCTTCTATTTAAAGCGTAAACGGCTTTGCCATCCTTTGGTGGCAAAAGCTCGTTTCGCGTAGAAATAGAAGCGTAATGATAAGCCCTAGCCTTATTCATTCTTCTATTTAAAGCTCGTTTCGCACAGAAAAAAGCTCCTCATCTACGCAGTGCAACTTCTGCATAGTTGAGGAGCTTAGGGTTTAGCTACGTTTAGTTAAAAGGCGCGTCCGCAATTTTAATCGAATCTGTCGGGCAACCGTCTACTGCATCTTGCATATCGTCATAAAGATCTTCCGAGATTGCAACACAGCCTCTATTGCCGTCGTTGCCGAAAATCACCTCTGCCAGACCTTCATCATCGTAATCATAAATGTCAGGAGCCGTTGCGCCGCATGCGCCGCATGCAATACAAGTATCCTTTTCTACCCAAGTGTACTTAGCCATTCAAAATACCTCCCATAAAGTGACGGAATAATGCCGCTATATAGCTCGTCTTCCGTTAATTATATCATAATAATAAAGCTTCATTCATCAATATATACCATCATTCGGCCTTTGGCAACCTGACACCGCGTTTAAAAATCTTCCTTTTGCAGCGAAGTGCCCCGCAGCCGCTTATTGCGAATCAGTGCAGAAGGATCGTCGCTCAGCATCCCCGCCGTTAACACCGCCTCCTCGCCAAACTTGTCCCGCAGCAAGTCCATCGTCTTTGTCAACGCTTCCTTACGCGGCTGCTCCTCATAATTGAACAGATCCAGCTGAACCGCTGTATTCACCTCAGGCGACAAATTTTGCAGCGTAACGCCCAACAGCCTCACCGGCTCTCCCTCCGACCAATGCTTATCGAACAAGCGGCAGGCTTCCTGAAAAATATCTTCCATCCCATGCGTGGGAGTACGAAACGTATGCGAACGTGTAATGGTCGACATGTCCGGTCTGCGAATCGTAATTTGCACCGTAAGTGCCATCAGCTTCTGCCTTCTAAGCCGCCGTGCGGTCTGGTCCGATAAGTTCAGCAGAACGCGGTGAATATCTTCCCTGACGATAAAGTCCTTCGGCAGCGTCGTCGTATGACCGATCGACTTATTCACTTCCCGTTCTCCATTCACAGGAGCGTGATCAATGCCGCTCGCTGCCCCTTTCATCCACGACCCAACGACGCCAAACTGCTTAATGAGCAGCCGTTCATCCGTCTGTGCAAGCTGTCCAATTGTGCGAATATTGAGCCGAGCCAGCTTGTCTGCCGTCTTTTTCCCAATGCCGAATAGCACGCCGCATGGCTTGTCCCATAGCAGCTCTGGCACATCACGCAGCCGCAGCACTGTCATCCCATTCGGTTTTTTCATATCCGAGGCCATCTTCGCCAGCAGCTTATTCGGAGCAATGCCAATAGAGCAGGGCAGCTGCCACTCTGTACGGATACGCTCCTGCAAAGCGCTGGCAATCTCCAGCGGTGTTCCGAATATTTTCGAACCGGTTATATCCATATAGCATTCATCTATTGAAACAGCCTCTACCATATCTGTATAGCTTCTGGCAATTGTCATAAAACCTCGTGAATATTTGCGATATAAATGAAAGTCCGGCTGAATAAGGATGAGATCAGGACAACGTCTAAGCCCCTCACGCACCGTCATGCCCGTCTTGACCCCTAGCCTTCTGGCTGTATATGAGCAGGTGACGATGATCCCTTTGCGCAGCTCCACGCTGCCGGCAACGGCTGTTGGTTTATCTTTATATTTATCCGGCTCCTCCGCCTCATGGACAGAGCAATAGAAGGCATTCATATCCAAATGCAAAATGACGCGGCCCTTAGCTGGATAATGCTCATTCGTATTCGTCATTATAGGGTTTCACCACCTGCGAGGAGATCCGCTTGAACGCCCAATCTCCACCGTTGTTTATTTGTACTTATCAGCATACCGCTGCCCATGCAGCAAGTCAATTGAACGACAGCGAGGCGCACAAGCCACAAGCGTAAACGGCTGTCTCCGTCCGCTGGGCAGCCATACAGCCCTTATATTTAAAAAAAGTAATGGCTCCTCTCTACATTCCAGTCAACAAGTGTTATAATAATTCATTATAATTGTAAAGGCTATTCGTGAAGAAGGAGGCCTTCTGGCCATGACAATGAATTTATCTATTTTTGACACAACGCTGCGTGATGGTACGCAAGGAGAAGGCATCAGCCTATCAGCGGAGGACAAGCTGAAGATCGCTTTAAAGCTTGATGCACTAGGCGTTCATTATATTGAGGGCGGCAATCCGGGAAGCAATAGCAAGGATATTGAGTTTTTCGAGCGGATTAAGGCGTATAACTTAAACGCGAAGATTACGGCATTTGGCAGTACTAGACGCAAATTCAGTCTAGCTCACCAAGATGCTAATTTGCTTAGAATTAAAGAATCCGGCGTTCCTGCAGCGACTCTAGTTGGAAAGTCTTGGGATTTCCATGTGCACACCGCTCTGCAAACGACGCTTGAAGAAAATATAGCTATGGTCTACGACTCGCTTGCTTTCCTCAAGCATAACGGTATTGAAGCGATGTTTGACGCGGAGCATTTCTTCGACGGCTACAAGCATAACCCGGAATACGCGCTGGCTGTGCTGCGCAAGGCACAGGAAGCCGGAACGGATTGGCTCGTGCTGTGCGATACGAATGGCGGCACGCTGCCTGGCGAAATTCATGAAATTGTGTCACGTGTTCGCGCCGAGCTGAACGCTCCTATTGGCATTCATACGCACAACGATTGTGAGCTCGCCGTTGCCAACTCGCTTGCTGCCGTGCAAGCCGGAGCTCGTCAAATTCAAGGCACGATCAATGGATATGGCGAACGCTGCGGCAATGCCAATCTCTGTTCGATTATTCCAAATTTGCAGCTTAAAATGGGCTATAACTGTTTGCAGGATGACAAGCTGAGCTTGCTGACAGGAACCGCTCGTTTTGTCAGTGAAATTGCCAACGTTCATATGCCTGTAGGACAGCCTTATGTCGGCAATGCAGCTTTCGCCCACAAAGGCGGTATTCACGTGTCGGCAATTATGAAGGATTCCAAAACCTATGAGCATATCGCGCCGGAACTCGTTGGCAACAAGCAGCGCATACTCGTCTCCGAGCTGGCGGGTCAAAGCAACATCATATCCAAGGCTCAGGAGCTCGGCCTCGATGTGAATGCCAACAATGAAAAAACAAAGCAAATTATGGAGCGGATTAAAGACTTGGAGCATCAAGGCTATCAATTTGAAGGTGCTGATGCATCGCTTGAGCTGCTGCTTAGAGAAGCTTTTGGTGAGGTCGAAGAAATTTTCACGGTCGAGTCCTTTAAAATGCTTGTGGAAAACTCGCAGGGCGCACTCCGCACCGAGGCGATCGTTAAGCTAAACGTTGGCGGCGAGCAGGTTTATACTGCTGCGGAAGGCAACGGTCCTGTCAATGCGCTTGATAACGCCTTAAGAAAGGCTCTCGTGCAGTTTTATCCAAAAATCAAGCAGATCCATTTGTCCGACTACAAAGTCCGTGTAATCGACGAGAAGGATGCTACAGCCGCTAAAGTGCGCGTCCTTGTAGAGTCGACCAGCATCGACAACACCTGGAGCACTGTAGGTGTTTCTAACAATGTAATCGAAGCAAGCTGGGAAGCATTGGTTGACGGCATTCGCTACGCCCTGCTCAACATGGGCAAACCCGACGCTATTGATGTCCCTGTAACCGAGCAGCATGGACTAGTAAACCATTAATTTAGCGCCTAATAGGCAACTGTAATAATAATAAAGGGCATTCCTCAAGCCATAATCAATAACTGGCTTGCAGGGATGCCCTTTTTTTAAAAAATATAGAAAAGCACATAAGCACATGATTTTCTAGCCCTTCTCTAGCCCCTCTCTATCTCCACCTCAGAACGGATAGCTTCGCCTCCAAGTGACGGCTTTGGGCCGTTTACGCTTGTGCCTTGTTAAAATGGTCGAACGCTACTTTTGCAGGCAGCTTTAATAAAGCTCGCTTCTTATGCGGGTGTCTCCGCAGCAACTGCTATGTACCGTGCCCGTAGTCGGAAAAACATGCCCATGCTGGCAATCGTCAAGAAGCTTCCAATTAGCTGCGCAGTATTTAAATATTCATTAAGCAGAAAATAAGCCAAAATCATGGCCAGCACCGGCTCACCGATAATCGCCATCGAAACGTTCGTCGCCCCAATATGCTTCAACAGCATATTAAACACCAAATGTCCGAAGATCGTCGGAATAATCGCAAGCAGGGCAAAATACATCCATTCCTCCGCAGCATACCCCGTTAATGCAATTTGATTGACAAGATTGTAAATAAACATAACTGTTCCTGCAATTAAAAAGACAATTAAGCTATACAGATTCGAGGGCAGGCTGTTGCTGACCCTTTGCCCAGCTATCATATATACGGCAACCGCCATCGTTCCGAGCAAGGACAATAAATCGCCAAATAATGCCTCACGCGAAATTCCGATATCGCCCCAAGCGATAACGAAGGAGCCCAATACCGCAAGCGCCATACAAAGACTGCCCGCTATCGTCTGGCGCTCTTTAAATAGAAAGAACGAGCCCAGCATAACAAAAAAAGGCTGCAGCGTTATAAATACCATAGAGCTTGCAACGGACGTATATTTCAGCGATTCCATCCACAACAAAAAATGCAGGCCAAGAAAAAAGCCTGCACAACTTAAAACCATCCACTCTTTGCCGGTTAGCCGAATTGTTCGCAGCACCTTCCACGGCACAAGCGGCAGCATAATAACGACGGTCATAAGCAACCGGTACATACCTGCCACCGATGACGGAGCATGTGAAAACTTAATAATGATCGACGATACGGCTATAGCCAAAACAGCAATAAGCAGCCAAGCATAAGGATGGAGCCGTAATTTCTTCTGTTCAGAATTCATGAATGTAATTGCTCCCTTTAGTGATTATGAATATTTTTCAATGAGACGATCCCATTCCGAAAGTGGAATGACGCCGTTGATTCTTTCGCGAATGACACCGTTGGAGTCAATTAGAAACGTCGTCGGAAAAGTATTTACCTTATATTCCTTCGTGACCTCTCCCTCGCGATCCATCAGAATGGTAAACGTGAATTCATGATCCGCCACAAATTGCCTAGCCGCGCGCTCTTTGTCAAACTTAGTTGAATTAACGCCATACATTGCGATTTTATCCCCATACTTCTCATGAAGCTCCTGTAAATCAGGCGCCTCCAGCTCACAAGGGCCACACCAAGACGCCCAAAAATTTACGAAGCTAAGCTTGCCCTGCTTGCCGCCGATTTTGTACATCTGCTCATCAAGCGCCTGAAGCTCAAACTGCTGGGCAGAATATCCTGCTTTTGGCTTAAAATCCCCTGAAGCAGTTATAATTGCGCTGTCCTTCTCCATATATTGCGAAATAGCCAAGCCAGCCAGTACAAAAGCTACTATAAACCATGCGGACGCTCTCTTCATTTTCCCAAATCCTCCTGCCAAATTCATGCTTTTCACAGCTTCTATCGTAACATGGCCGGCAAGACAAGCTCAAGAGAAACAGCTTTCCTTCATTAAACCGTCATATCCGTCACGTTTTTCCCTTTTATTTTAGGTTAAAATAAATCAAATCATACCTATTCGAGTTACGGTAGAGCATATACGAATGCGGGGGGTGTATTTGCATGCAATTGCAGCTGCTATATATAACTACACAAGCTCATGATCGGCTTATTGCCTCATGCCGAGAAGCATGGCCGAGGGAAGCCTGCGGAATTTTGACAGGCGAAAGCGATATCGGCAAAATATCGGACGTGACCGCCATCGCCAACGTCCATTCATCCCCTGCAACCGCCTTCGCATTCGCTCCAGACGATTGGGTAAAGGCTTATTACCGCATGCAAAAAAGCCGGCAATCTCTGCTCGGCTTCTTTCACTCTCATCCAACGTCGCATACCCAGCCTTCAACTGCTGATGGGCTCGGCATCCATACAGATGATCAATCATTGTCATATTGGATTATTTCTTTGCAGCAGCCTTTACAGCCTGAAATACAGGCTTATTGCCGCATGAAGGGAGGCTTTCAGCCGTTGCAATGGGCTATCGCTGACTGAGATAAGCGTACAGGTCGCCCAGCGTATTGATATTCCGTTCAAAAATACGACGCAAATACGTCTGCCACAATTCCGCCGTCATTAAAGAATCCTCCAGCGCGTGATGCCGCTGTGTAATCGTAATGCCGCTGTCTTCCAGCAAATCATCAAGCGCGTAGCTATCACGCTTCGGCTCCAGCCACTTGGCAACCATCATCGTATCTAATACACGGTGGTTTAAGTTAACCTTCGACGTTCGCCATAGCGCGGCGTTGAGAAATTGCTTATCATGTCCGGAGGCATGGGCAACGAGCGGGCGCTTGCCGACAAACTCCATGAAGTCATGCAGCACCTGCATTAAATCGGGGGCGTCCTCGACCATTTCATTCGTAATGCCCGTTAGCTCCACAATAGCCCGCGGAATGCGGCGCTTTGGATTAACGAGGCTGTAAAACGTTTCCGAGGAATAAATTTCACTCCCCCTCATTAATACCGCGCCAAAGGAAATAATTTCATCTCCATTCGACGGGTAAAACCCCGTTGTCTCCAAGTCGAACACGATAAATTCCATTTCTCTAAGCAGCATGTCAAGCGGGGATTGCTTGCGCTGCTCTTTGTTGACAGAGCGAATAAAAGCCATTTGCTGGGCGTTTTGCGATCCCAGCATTGAGGCTATGGCCGGCGTAAAGCCGCCCATTTTATATAAGCTCCACATCCGTCCCACGCCTTTAGGTTCCTTCATAATCTCCATCCACCGCCTTACACAAGCCTTCCCATCGTGATTTTATACACTTTGCGCTGCAGCTTCTTGCCCAGCCGCAAGCTTTTCTTCAATTGATCTTTCATCTCTTTCGTCAGCTTGCGAGAAGCTACTTTGCCATTGTTGCCATACCAGCCGTTTTCCGAGCTTTCGATTGATAACAGCCGAAGCTTAAGAATAAAGAGAAAAGCCTGCTCACATTGCTTTGCCTCCTGCTCCGAAAGCTCCTTTTCTTCCAAAAGCCTCCGCATGCGGTCCAGTGTAGAAGACTCACGAATACCTCGCTGTATTGATAACAGACGAATCGCATTGACCATAGGAATGTAGGCCCCATACTTAATATCCAGACTGCCTGCATCCTCTCCATATTGCTCCTTAAGCAAATGGCCGAATACGCCGAGCAGCATTTTATGCCTCATCGTATTTTCCAGCATGCGTCTAATAATAATCGGCGTTGCCAGCATGTCGGTGAAAAAAATATCCTTAAATTTCCGCATGAGCAGCTCACTTCCAAAAATACAGCGTGCATCCGCTAAAATTAGCAAATATCGAACTGCCTCCCAGCTCGGCTCCTTGAACCACAGGTTAATTTGCTCCTCCCATGCTGACAGTGATTTGCACCACTCGGGGTTGCTGCTGATGACCTCTCCCTCACATGGGGGATATCCCGCTATTTGGAGGTAGCTAACAATTAACGCTGATAATTCATTAAAATAGCGCTGCACATACGGCTTATCACCAACTCTATTATCATAAACAATGCCGCTGTCCTGATCGCTGGACAAGGTTTGCTCCTCCCTGCCTCCGCTGCCGAATAATAAATATGCGTAAGGCACGGGAGGAGAACCCTTCCCCATCCGTGCCATTTCCGCTTCTGCGAGTGCAATTGCCCGGCTGATCACCGAATCATGCATCTCATTCAATTGTTCATTAAACTGTTCGACAGGGCTTGCAAGGAGAGCTTCCTTCATCCGATCATGTACCTGATCCCGCAAGCTGCGCAGCGCGCTCGCCTCTCCGGCCGAGCCAATCTGCTCCAGCAGCTTCACCTGCACAGGGTCCGTCATCTGAGTCTCTCCCCTTTAAATCGCCCTTATAATTTTAAGAGACTGCGACGAAATAAGTACCGCTAATTTCCTCTCAGCTTCTAACCTTGCAGGTTTTGTCCTGCTTTTTTCATTTGCTCAGGATAACCATAAGCGCCATGCTCACTAAGGTCAAGACCTACAATTTCTTGCTCCTCGGTTACACGGAAGCCCATAACCAGCTTCATAATGCCAAGCACCAGGAACGATGCTGCAAGCACGAATGCACCGCATACCACTACGCTCTCGAATTGCACCCACAATTGCTTCCAGCTGCCAGTGTCGATAAGTCCACCTTGGCCTACGCCGACTTTATCTGCCAGTAATTGTGTAGCAAAAATACCGTTAGCCAGCGTACCCCAAATACCAGCTGCACCGTGAACCGACATTGCATAGATCGGATCGTCGATTTTCATTTTCTCGAAAAATTTCGCGCTGTAGAATACAAGCACACCAGCTACTAGACCGATAACGACTGCTGCCCAAGGATCAACGAAGGCACAGGAAGCTGTGATTGCAACCAGACCCGCAAGTGTACCATTAAGTGTAGTTGTAATATCTGCCTTGCCTGTAACAGCCCATGAAATCAGCAGCGAGGAAACCGCACCTGCACCTGCTCCGAGCATTGTTGTGAATGCTACATATCCAAAAAATCCGTCACCGATGCTCACCGTGCTGCCTGCGTTAAAGCCGAACCAGCCAACCCACAGAAGCAATACCGATAGTGCTGTATAGACTTGGTTATGTCCTGCAATTTCATTTGCAGAGCCATCCTTGTTGAACTTGCCAATACGAGGCTTAAGTAGAATAGTTGCTGCCAAAGCTGCCAAGGCGCCAGATAAATGGACAACCGTTGAACCAGCAAAGTCTTGTGCACCATCTGCTGCAAGCCAGCCGCCGCCCCAGATCCAGTGTGCAACTACCGGATAGATTGCAGCAATGTAGATAACGGTAAAAATAAGGTAGGAGGACAATTTAGCACGTTCCGCAAAGCCGCCCCATGCGATGGAAAGCGATACAGCTGCGAAAGCTAGTTGGAATAAGAAGAAAATCGTTGTCGGAAGCCCATTGTCTTCACTTGCAATCGCTGGATTAAAGAAGAAATCCCCCCAGCCAATAACACTGCTAATTCCGCTATCAGCATTAGCCGTTCCGAAAGCAATACCATAACCGATAGCCCAATAAATCAAACCTGCAAGACCAGCTGTGAAAATGGTTTTGCCTGCAACGTGGCCGGCATTTTTCATTCTGGTCGATCCTGTCTCCAAAAGTATAAACCCGCCTTGCATGAGCAAAACTAACACGAATGCGACCATGACCCACAAGGAGTCGATACCCATATTCAATGTTGCATTGGATGGGTCATTCGCAAAAGCCATTGCCGGAAATACTAAGCACATTGCCCCTAGTGTGAATAACATCTTTCTAATCATTACGACCACTCCCCATACGTTATGTTTCCTAACATTTTAGGAAAGACTTAATGTCATTATAGTCAGTATAGTCGCATTTGACAATACGTTTTATTCTAATTTCAAAAAAAATCTAACATTAAACCTCCTGAAAGCGTTTAATGTTAAGTTTTTTAACAGTACATGCCTGATCTTGACGGCTTTTGTCGTGCTGAAGTTTAAGCTTTATGCTTTTCATCTTCTATTAAAGGAAGCAACTTCCTAGGCATAATTGTCCTGCACTCACATATCCATGTCATACGTTTGACTGTATGGTTACTTTCCGATTATCATTAAACATAGACATATATAGATGGAGGAAAGAAGGTGAACGGATTGGAATCTGTTGAACGTTATAAAATTGGAGAGCTCGCCAAGCTGGCCAACATCAGTCCGCGAACAATTGACTATTATACTTCTATGGGACTTATTGAACCGGCGGAACGCTCTTCTACGAACTACCGCTTGTATAATTCTGAAACGTTGATCCGTTTGAAACGTATTGAACAAATGAAGCAAAACAAGCACACGCTTGAAGAAATTAAACAATCATTAGCACAGTGGGATAGCGTAACTGCTGAAGAGCAGGTATCACGCAAGCTAACCGACCTACAGCTTCGTCTAAGCGAGCTGGAACGCGAGGTTAAAGATTTGGAGCCTGTAATCAAGCAAATGAAGCCACGTCAGGCTAATAGGCTCTACACTCGTCTTATGCCACAGACGGCAGCTTGTGTGGAAGCGCTAATGCTGCTGCTAAACAAGGGGAATTTTATGTAAAGCTGTTCAACGATAGCTTCGCCCCTTAATTGGCAAATCAAATTTATTATTTGGAGGAATGACGTTATGTTTTTTCACAAAATGGACATTCTTATCCTAATCGCTTTTGCTTTATCCATTTGGGCGCAATTTAGGGTTAAGGGAACGTTCAAAACCTGGTCTACCGTTCGCTCCATGAGCGGACTAACCGGCTATCAGGCCGCACGCAAAATGCTCGATGCTAATGGACTCCAGCATGTACAGATCGAACCTGTACCAGGCACCCTAAGCGATCATTATGATCCAATATCACGCAAAGTACGACTTTCCGAGCATGTTTATTATGAAAACTCCATATCCGCCTTGTCCGTTGCGTGTCACGAGGTAGGTCATGCGATTCAGCATAAATCGAACTACCCGATGCTGGTGCTTCGCCATCGTATTTTTCCGATTGTGAATATCGCATCCGGCATCGCCCCATTTATGCTGATTATTGGATTTTTAATGCAGCAGGCTAATCTGATTGGCCTTGGCATCATCTTCTTCTCCGTAGCAGTAGCCTTTCAGGTTATTACGCTGCCTGTTGAATTTAATGCAAGCAACCGCGCACGCCACCTCATGATTGCCGAAGGCTTTATAACGAATGAGGAAGAGCGCGGCGTTGCCAAAGTACTGAACGCTGCCGCCCTCACCTACGTAGCAGCCGCGCTCATCTCCCTGCTGGAGCTTGTCAAATATATTATGATTTTCACATCATCAAACCGGGAATAACTAGCTTACAGATTAATGTGTTCAACTCAGAAGAGTGGGCCCGCCTAACCATTAGGCAGGTCCACTCTTCTTTTTCAGCAAAAAAAGCACCGCTGTGCAGCAGCCTATAAAATCGGCGTTTGCAGCGGTGCTTTCTCCTACTAGCTCTAACTGTTCTTACTATTCTTACTGTAATCCTCATGCTTCTTCTCATTGAAATAATGCAACAGAAAGCCATGGAACACCTTCGCAACGAGCGACAGCTTCTCATTAGAACGATGAATGATGCCGATATTGCGAGTCACATGAGGCTGATCCACGCGCACCTTCGCTGGCTGTAAAATGCCCGTATGATGAAGCGCCATTTCCGGAAGTAAGCTGACACCCATCCCAGCGGCGACCAACCCGCGGATCGTCTCCGTTTCCTCGCCCTCGAATCCGATTTTCGGCGTAAACCCTGCCTCCTGACACGCTTCCCATACGATAGGCCTTAACGAATAACCTTCGCTGAACAAAACAAACGTCTCGTCCTTAAGCTGATTTAATTGAATCGAGCTTTCTCCAGCAAGTGGATGTGATGGCGGCAATATTGCATAAAGCTCCTCTGTGAGCAGCACCTGCCCACATACATGCTCATGCTCATCCGGAAAAGGAGAAATGAAAGCCAGATCAATCTCACCCTTCACCATATCTCGTATAAGCGATGGATACATCCCCTGCCTAAAACGAAACTTCACATTTGGATGATGCTTGCGAAAAGCGGCCACAACCTGCGGGATTAAGGAGACGCCGAGACTATGCGGAAAGCCTAGCCGAATTTCTCCTTTTTCCGGGTCAAGAAATTCATGTATTTCCACAACAGCCCGGTCCAGATCAGCCAATATGACCTCAGCCCGCTTCAAAAACAAATGACCTACAGGCGTCAATTGCAGATTTCTGCCCTTTTGTAAAAAAAGCTTTACGCCAAGCTCTTCCTCCAATTGATGAATTTGACGGCTCACAGCTGACTGAGCAACATGCAATTCTTCCGCCGCCTGTGTCACATGCTCTTTTCTCGCTACTTTGACGAAATAATAAAGCTGACGAAGTTCCATGATCTCTCCTTATCTTATCCAAACATTATCTTCGGACGACCCGCTGCCTGCGTACCATTGCCCGATCGAATAACCCGTACATGAGGAAGCCGGCAAGGCCACCCCCTACATGCGCCCATAAATCTATTGTCGGCAAAATTACGGAATAAATGATGCCCGCTCCCAAAATCATATATACGGTTTTGCGTGATCCATCATCCAGCCAAGCCTTGCGGAACAGCGACAAATAAAGATACGCTCCGTAAATGCCATAAATCGCACCAGATGCTCCTACCGACAAATGGACAAATTCCCCATTGCCACCCTCTGTCATGACCTTAATAACTGCACTGAACAAATTGCCGAGCAGCCCGCAAAGCAAATAAAAAACAGCATACTTCACAGGGCGCAGCAAACGCTCCAAGGGCGGTGCAAACACGAGCAGAGCAAACATATTAAAAAGCAAGTGCTGAAAGCCTCCATGCATAAAGATGGACGTTAAATAGCGCCATGGCTCTTCTAGTCCGTACGGATCTCCATGAAACGTTAAAAAGGCACCCCAACGATATAAGTTTTCTCCGCTAGTCGTCCCACCATTTAAAGCAACAAATATAAAAAAGAGCATATTTAACGCGATTATCGCAGAAGTTATCGGATACGATCTTAAATAAACGCGAAAGCTTTCATATCTCAAAAAAATCATTAGTCATTCCCCCGCCCTAGAATTGGACAATATTGCCGTGCTCCGATTATAATTAATGGGTATTGACCATTTAACTTTGAGGAGGACGTTACACATGTCTCAAGAACGTGCTGGAGCTGCCGCATTTAAGGGCAATCCACTTACATTAATCGGCCCAGAATTGAAAGTCGGCGATAAAGCTCCTGATTTTCAAGTGAACAAAACACTCGTTGATAGCGTATCCTTGAAAGATTATGCTGGTAAAATCAAATTAATCAGCGTTGTTCCTTCTATTGATACAGGCGTATGTGACGCTCAAACTCGCCGTTTCAATGAAGCTGCCGCAACGCTTGGCGACAACGTCGCTGTACTTACAATCAGCGCAGATCTGCCCTTCGCTCAGGCTCGCTGGTGCGGTGCCGCAGGCATTGATAAGGTCGAGCTGCTGTCGGACTACAAACTGAAAAGCTTCGGTGAAGCGTATGGCGTTTACATTAAAGAATTTGGTCTGGATATGCGCTCGATCTTTATCATTGATGCCAATGATACCATTCAATATGTCGAGTATTTGGCTGAAATGACTGAGCACCCGAACTATGAAGCGGCGATTAACGCGACTAAAGCGCTCGTGTAATCCAGTATACAACCTTTTAAGTGCACAAACAAAGCGAGTGAAGGGAAACCTTCCTCGCTTTTTGTACGTTTTATGAGTTTCCGGTCGTTTTATAAGCAGAGAGCTTCTTGTCCAGCGTTCGATAAAGCTCAAGAATAACCCGGTAGTTCGAACCAAGGTCGCCAAAAGAGCCTCTGGAAGCCGAATAAATATCAACGGCTGCATTTACTGGATTCACACTGATGACCGACACGGTTATGTCCATCGTTCGGCCGAAAGCCGTGCGTTTCTCGAGCACAATCTCCCCAACCGATTGAACTTCATGCAGCACCTTGTAGCCCTGCATTTTCTTCAGCGTAGAAAGTACTTCTTCCCAAGCCTTTTCCTTGGACAACTTGTAAAAATGGGATTTGAGCATCGGGTCTTTGGCTTTATCGCCTGTTTGTTCATGACTGCGCAGCAGCCCGATTACGGTCCGCTTCAACAAAAACGATCTCCCCCTCCAGTATCTTTGTATGTAATATCTATATTAACATGTTTTGTTACACAAAAAAAGAACCCTGAGCGTGTTAGCGCAGCAGAGTCTCTTGAGTGTAGATAAAAACCCGCCTATGCCGTCCGACTTACATGTTTCTGAACCTCGCTTTCGCAAGGTGGGTGTCCGCAGAAACGAATTTGAGGTCCCCTTTAGAGGGCATGTCAGCAACGTAACAATTTAGGTCTCCCGAGAAACAGCCATTGGTTCAAAACAACGTAAAGCCGAAACGAACATCGCAGGATGTATTGCTATTATAAACGTTACCTTTACAATTGTAAATGTCTAAACGTTTATTTATTAGACGAGCTCGAATCGCCATCCGTAAGCTCTGAAAATTCGACCTCTTCTGCCTCCTGGGCAAGCCTTGCTTTCTCCGCTTGCTCCTGTAGCTTCTGGTAAATCATATAGAAATTCCAGAACGACAAATAAGCAATAATACTGCCCATAAAAAACGGAATCAAAAAGGTGAAGCGCGTACTGATATAAATGACCGCGCCACTCATCACCGCAGAAGAAAATGAACGAATTGGACGCCCAATCGTAATCAGAATGGCATTTTTCAACAATTGAAACGTTTTCATGTGATAATGGACAAGCATTGAGAAAAAGTTGAACAAGGAAATGACCAGCAAAAGCAACAGCGCAATAAAGATATAGGAAATCAGGCTGTACTGATCGCGATACACAATAAAATCGACAATCATTATGGCAAACAAAATAGCGTAGAAAAACCCGCCAATCATACTTTGAAGATAATTTTCCTTATATCCTCTAATGTAAGTTTTGAATAGCGGGACATCCGTTTCACCCATCACCCATTTGCGGGCTACCGCAAACATCGCAGCTGTAGCTGGAAATAAAGTGAACGGAGCAACAATCGCCATGAAAATCAATGTTGATTTAAGATGGTCAAGATAAGCCGCCTCATCTAATGCTGAAGCATTTCCTGGAAATACGCCAATAAACGCCAAAAATACAAAAGGAATTGAACATATTAGCCATAATACATTGATCACCGATAAACGCATAATCCATTCGGAGATGCGGTAAAAACCTCCCATTAGACCCCTTGGCTCCATGTGATCTGCCCCCACTATTCCGTCTTGTTCCTTACTATTTTGGTTGTGACATGCACCCAAGCATATTATTCAATCAAGCAGGCTGGCTTAATCAAATGAACAATAAAACCGGGGAAGTCGGGACGCCCGTAAGGCATCACGGACTTCCCCGGTTTCTTAAGCTTTGTTATACAGGCTTTATCTAGATGATATGGCCCTAGTTGTTGTTATTGTTGAAGCTTTCGGACGATGGCTTTGGACGGCGGTTCTCGCTAGTGCGAGGTCTGCTGCTGCCACCATCACGGTTACGGTCGTAGCTGCCGCGCGAGCTGGAGCTCGAACTGCTGCCGCCACGTCTGTCATCACGACCACGATAGCCGCCGCCACTGGAGCCACGGCTGCTGCCGCCGCTAAAGGACGAGGAACCAGAGTAACGACGGCCATTCGAACGAATGTCCGGCTTGCGTTTTTTCGCGCGAAGCGGCTCTTCCGGTGTCAATTCAATGTTGACTTCCTTCTTCTCGCCTGTCAGCAATTTAACGGCTGCCGCAAGCAAGTGAACGGAATCATATTGCTCAAGCAATTGAATCGCAATGGCTTTGTATTCCGTAAAGGCTTCTTCCTGAACAACTTCGAGCAAACGCTCAGCTGTCAGGCGCTGTTTGCCCTCAATCGCTTCCGCGATGCTTGGCAAAGGTTTTTTGTTGATTTTCTGGCGTGTAACCTTCTCAATGAAATGCAGGTGATCCACTTCACGAGGCGTTACGAACGACCATGCTGTACCTTCTTTTCCTGCGCGACCTGTACGGCCAATACGGTGAACATAGCTCTCCGGATCTTGCGGAAGGTCAAAGTTGATAACATGCGTTACGCCCGATACATCAAGACCGCGAGCAGCTACATCTGTTGCTACCAGCACATCAATGCTGCCATCGCGGAATTTGCGCATTACGCTATCGCGTTGGTTTTGGGACAAGTCGCCGTGGAGGCCGTCTGCCGTATAACCACGTTTTTGCAAAGCTTCGCTCAGCTCATCAACACGGCGCTTCGTGCGGCCGAAGATGATAGCAAGCTCTGGGGATTCCATATCAAGCAAGCGGCTCAGCGCTTCAAACTTCTGACGCTCATGGACCTCAATGTAAGCTTGATCGATAAGCGGTGCCGTTACTTGCTTAGGAATAACCGACACATGCTCTGGATTTTTCAGAAATTGATGAGCAAGCTTCTGGATGTTCGGTGGCATAGTAGCTGAGAACAGCATCGTATGACGCTCTTCTGGCACTTGCTTCAGAATCGACTGAATGTCGTCCATGAAGCCCATGTCCAGCATTTCATCCGCTTCATCAAGAATGACCGTTTGTACATCTTCAAGACGAATCGTCTTACGGTTGATGTGGTCAAGCAAACGTCCTGGTGTACCGATAATAATTTGCGGCTTCTTCTTCAGAGCGCGAATTTGACGTCCAATTTCTTGTCCGCCGTAAATTGGCAATGAGCGTAAACCTTTGTATCGAGTCAACTTCCCGATTTCATCAGCTACCTGAATAGCGAGTTCACGGGTAGGCGTCATAATTAAGGCGACAATGCGCTCCTCGCTTGTCGGAATTTTATTAATGAGCGGAATTCCGAATGCCGCTGTTTTTCCTGTTCCTGTTTGTGCCTGACCAATTAAATCATGACCAGCCATTGCAATTGGAATAGCTTTGGACTGGATCGGAGTTGACTCCTCAAATCCCAGCTCCGTGATTGCTTGCAACACTTTAGGTTCCAAGCCAAATTCAGCAAATGTTTTCAAACTTTCTCATACTCCTTTTATCTGCAGCCTACTTGAAAAATATCCAAGCTATTATAGCATACAATCGTACATGTTTACCAGCGAAGCTTAAAAACAAATCAAAAGGCGAACGAGAAAGCGTTTGCTTTATTATTTACCTCCTGCCAGCAGCGCACATGGCAGCTAACCCTGTTTTTTTAAAGTTGATCCTGCTATAATGTGGTTATCCCGCTGTTTTAACGTTTTCATGCCATATGTTTTGCCCTGAACCTATGATGAAAGGGTGATGCCAGGTGGATATCGAAACCGTAACACTGTCACAAATTGTAGAGAAGCTAGCACCCGAGCTAAGTCCTTTTCTTACGGATCGGGAACTCTCGATCAATATCGTATTGAGGGATGGACTGGCTGTACTCGAACCGGCGGATGCAATGGAGATTGTTCAGCACAGCATTTGCGAGCACCAAAGAGAAGCCTTACTGCAATGACAAGGGGATATACCGTTTGATAGTGAACCTGCTGACGCATGTGTCAGCAGGTTTTTTTGCGTGCTTTTTGTCCGGAAGCCTCCGCCCAAAAATGGTGCATTAAGCAACATTTCTCTGTGTAAAATTGCGCTATTTGAAAAAAATAAGTGTCACGCAGCCTAATTCTGCTTTATAATTTGGAAAGAAGAGCTAGCGGGGAGAGAAGGAAATGGACATCATCTTTTCAACTGTCATGCTGTTATACAGCTTGTTGACGGGAAGCGGAGAGGATCATGCAGCCGCCCGGGAGCTCGCGGCCTCGGTACTAAACGCTTCATTAGGAACGAATATCGTGCAGGCAAGCCCATCAGGTGGAGAAGGTTCGGGGACGTCTGAGACGGGCGCTAAGCGCGATCCGCAGAAGGATGCTCCTATTGTGAAGGGCATCTACGTAACAGCTCACAGCGCAGGTGGAGCGCGTATGGATAGCTTGCTTAAGCTAGTCGATGATACGAAGCTTAACAGCATGGTCATTGATGTCAAGGACGACAATGGCTATATTACTTATCCGACAGAGACGCCTGAGTTACTCGAACTGGGAACTACCCAGAAGTACATTCGCGACATTGGCGATTTGATGAAGAAATTAAAGCAGCATGAGGTTTATCCGATTGCTCGAATTGTCGTCTTTAAGGACACTGTTCTGGCACGCCAGCATCCGGAGCTCTCTTTCCTCCATTCCGACGGAACGATTTGGAAAAATGGCCGCGGTGAAAGCTTTGTTAATCCTTATATGAAAGAAGTTTGGAACTACAATGTAGCCGTTGCCAAGGAAGCAGCTAAGCTGGGGTTTAAAGAAATTCAGTTTGATTATGTTCGGTTTCCCGAAGGCTTCGATAAGAAAGCCGATTCGCTAAAGTATGAGAAAACCGAGCTGAGCCGAGTCGATGCCGTGGCGGGATTCGTAAAATATGCCCGTGAGCAGCTTGAGCCGCTTGGGGTGCGTGTATCGGTCGATATTTTCGGTTATGCCGCATCGGTGCCTGCCGCTGAAGGCATTGGCCAGGACTTTGTGAAAATTTCCAACGATGTGCACGTCATATCTCCCATGGTTTATCCAAGCCATTACAGCACTGGGTGGTTTAAGCAGAAGGTGCCGGACAAAAGTCCCTATGAAACCATCGTAGGCGCTATGGAGGATACACATGCCAAGCTGGAACCGATTGGTGCTGCTAAGCCAATTATACGCCCTTGGATACAGGATTTCACAGCCAGCTGGCTTGGACAGGGCAATTATATGAAATATGGCAAGAAAGAAGTCGAGGCCCAAATTAAGGCACTCTCCGACACCAACATTCATGAATTTCTCTTATGGAATGCAGGCAATAAATATTCAGAAGGCGTTAATTACGAATAACGTTCGGCTATCTTTTTCTATATTGCAACAAATAACCTCCGGCACGCTGCATTTAAGCGTTGCCGGAGGTTATTTGTTTGCTCTTTCATACGAGCCCTTGTTATTGCCCAGACGAGCCTGTAAGCATTATTGCGAAAGACGCAGCGCAAGCTCATACAAATCCAGGTTGAATGGCTTCTTCGTATTGACAACCGTGTCGATATCTGTGGAAAGAAACTCCCCGCGCACGATACCGCAAGCTTTGCCCGAATCGCCCGCCATCAGCTGATGCACAGCGTAATCGCCCAGACGGCTTGCAAGAATACGGTCAACAGCTGTTGGTGTTCCGCCGCGTTGAATATGTCCAAGAACGGTTACTCGCGGCTCAAGTCCACAGCCACGCGTAATTTCATTCGACACGTCATGCCCGCTGCCTGCTCCTTCTGCAACGACAACGATACTGTGACGTTTGCCTTTGGCAAAGTTCGCTTCCATCCGCTGTGAAACCTCCGTTAAATTGAACGGAACTTCCGGTACGAGAATCGTCTCAGCGCCGCTTGCAAGTCCAGCATAAAGTGCAATATCTCCACAATGACGACCCATTACCTCAACGACGGACGAGCGCTCATGGGAAGACATCGTGTCGCGGATTTTATTGATCGCATCGACAACGATGCCAACAGCTGTATCGAAGCCGATTGTGTAATCTGTGAAAGGAATATCGTTATCTATCGTTCCTGGCAGCGCCATCGTCTTGATACCAAGCTTGCTCAGCTTGTTAGCCCCTTGATAGGAGCCGTCGCCACCGATAACGACCAAGCCGTCGATGCCGCGTTGACGCAAAATTTCCGCACCTTTCTCTTGGCCTTCAGCTGTCATAAACTCCTTGCAGCGTGCTGTCTGCAAAATGGTACCCCCGCGCTGAATAATATCGCCTACGCTGCGAAGATCCATTTGACGCAAATCGTCATTCAGAAGACCCTGATAACCGCGTTGTACACCGTATACTTCCAGCCCATTGTACAAAGCGCTCCGTACGACAGCTCGAACGGCTGCGTTCATCCCCTGGGAGTCACCGCCACTGGTTAATACTGCGATTGATTTTACTGAAGACATAGTCATTCCTCCAAAATGATGTAATATATTGCTAAGCCTGCTGCTTCCTGATCCATACGCTGTTAATCAGGAAAAACAGGCGGGTAAGCGGACTGTTCTTCATCAGCTTGCGCGTTACACTGCGAACTTCCTTCTGCGCGCGCACCTTCGGATCGGATAAATATAGGGCAAGCAGCCCTTCAATGATAAGGCGATGAAACCGGGATGCAGGCAAATGTCGCACATCCTCCCTTGCCCACTCCACGATCGTACCGATCCGCTCGGCCATCAAATGGATGCTGCCATAATAATTGCAGAAATTTAAATCTCCGCCTGCCTGATCCTCCTCTTGATCAATCAAATAATCAAGCATAATATGCAGGCCGCATACATGGGGGAAATAAATTTCTTTAATCGCAGTCGCATCCGGCGAAGACAGACCATCCCCGCTGGCTGCTAAAAACAACATAAACATGCCGAGCGTCGATCCGCTGGCCGCTGCGAATTCATTCCATTGCAAGTGCGGGTAGCGCTGCGCATGCTTCTCCCACCAAGCGAGCAGCTTCGGCTCACGCAGGTCATTGCGGATGTGCTTGTACACCTGCAAATCGCCATATAGGCTGACCAGCTCATTTACGTCACGCTGAACGCTTGCGTAGGAAGGAAGCAGCGCTATTTGTTGCTGGCACACGGCAACGAGGTGATGCAAATATCCACCGTCGTCCCGCTCCTTCCGGTGGGCATAATAATCCCGGAGCGGCGCTGCCGGATTAACTGCATCAAGCATAGACTGGTGCAATAGGCGGAAATCATCCGCATCAAGAGAAGTGCTGCGATCGCACAAATTGTCCAGGTAGTCGCTAATCGTTTGCAGCGCAACAATAAGCGGTATGAGAATATGCCGCTGTTCCAAGTTAGCCGCTGCGTATACGGCACCGCCCTGACAATGGAATTTCTTGTTCGCTATGCTGCTCAGCGCTTGCGTCCGCAGCTCCCTGTCAGGAATTTGCTCTGCCATCTCTCGCAGCTTCGCTAGCTGCGCTTCAACTTCCGGCAACACATATTTATATACGCGATGCATAAGTTTTAAAGGCCCTCGGGGCGCACGGCTGCCTGAAAATGTCGTCAATCTCACGATGCACCTCCTCCTCTTAAAAAATGCTGAATAACCGCCGGCTACCAGCCCATTAATACACGATGAATGAAACCTCCACTCATAAATGTACCATTTCAATAAACAATAATCCAGCAGTTCATGTTATAATGGTTTACAATCTATTAATAATTAGCTATAACACCTGAATAACCAAGGTTTTGTACAGTAATGGAGTGAGTACAGCAATGACACAACTTAGCCTTGACAAGGCGAAGCTTAACGCATCCCAAGAAACGCTGCGCCTCCGCGCCTTCAGCTTTTCTGCCTACTCAACACAGGCACTGCTCGTCTCCTACCTGCCATTATACTTTCTGGCGCGAGGCTACTCCGAGCATCAAATCGGCATTATATATGCAACCGGGCCCTTCATATCTGTCTTTGCTAATTTACTGCTAGGCTGGGCAAGCGACCGGTTTCAGACGATAAAAAAATGGTTTATATTTTTATTATTCGGGCAGCTAGTCATGATATCGCTGCTGCTGCCTATTCAAGATTTTACAATGATCTGTCTAGTGATGACGATCTTTTATTTTTTTCAGACGCCTATTAACCCTTTGAATGACAGCTTGATTTTATTATCCAGTCAACATACAGGTGTTCCTTATGCGCTCATTCGCATTTTCGGCTCGCTCGGGTTTGCCATATCGGCCTACTTGTTCGGCATTTTATTGAAGGAGATGGGCTCCAATTGGACGCTGCCGCTCGCTGTCTGTACCATAACGATAACGCTAGCGCTCTCCTTTCTGCTGCGTGATTATCGCGGGAGCTCCCGCAAAGTGGATTTCAGCGGCTTCTTCAAGCTGCTTGGCAAAAGAGAGGTCGTTTCCTTCTTCGTCCTCATTTTAATCGTATCAATCGCGCATCGCATGTATGAAGGCTTTCTTGCAGTAACGCTGCATCAAATGGGCGCTAGCGATTCACTTATTGGCCTCGCCTGGACATTTTCCGCTTGTAGCGAAATTCCTGTGCTGTTCCTGCTTGGAAAGTACGGCCACAGGTTCAAAGAGCTTCCGCTGCTGTTTATTGCATGCGTATTGTATGCCCTGCGAATGTGGCTCATTGGACATTTGAGCAGCCCTTATCTCGTCGTGGCGACACAGCTCATGCACAGCATTACTTTCGGCATCTATTTCTCGACGGCTTTGCGTTATATTTCGCAGATCATTCCCGATGAATTTCGTGCATCTGGCCAAGCGGTATATGCCGTTATATGGACAGGCCTTGCCGGTCTGCTCAGCGGAACCGTTGGCGGCTATGTATACGAAAGCTTCGGACGCACCGCCTTCTTTAACTTAGCTACTACGCTCGCATTAGTTGCAGCAGCAGGCTTTATTTATAAGCATTATACGAGACGCAGCGCATGAACATACACGAACGGAGTTTTCCGCTATCGCTCATGCCATAAATGAATAAAACAGCTTCGGCTCCACAAGATCATGTGGCTCCTGAAGCTGTTTTTTGGTTATAGCCTGACTATGTATACATTAATCCCCAAGTTAGTCCTCAAGCTCGAAGTTTGTATACACGTCCTGCACATCGTCATTATCATCGAAGGAGTCCATCATTTTGGACAGCTTGTCCGCATTTTCTCCTTCTACGGCAACCATGTTTTGCGGCAGCCAGCGTACACCTGCGCTCACGAACGTATAGCCCTCCGCTTCAAGTGCGCCTTTCACCTGCTCGAACTCATGCGGATGCGTCAAAATCTCGAAGCTGTCGTCGTTTACGACAAGATCCTCTGCACCAGCCTCCAGCGTCACCATCATCATGGAATCCTCATCAATTTCTAAACCCTCACGATCTACTACTAGCAGGCCTTTATGATCGAACATATAGGAAACACAGCCGCTTTCCCCCATATTGCCGCCACGCTTATTAAAAGCCGAGCGTACATCAGCCGCCGTACGATTGCGATTGTCCGTCAAACAACGAACCATAATCGCTACGCCTCCTGGGCCGTAGCCTTCATACATAATTTCTTCATAATCGACCGCGTCGCCGCCCGTCGCCTTCTTGATTGCCCGCTCAACGTTATCATTGGGCATTTGCTCCGCACGTGCATTGGCAATGGCCGTCTTCAGGCCAAAATTCGCTTCGGGATTCGCTCCGCCCTTACGTGCCTGCACATAAATCTCACGCGACAGCTTTACAAACTTATTATTTTTAGCCTGATCGGCCTTTCCTTTGCGATCCTTAAATAATTTAAACTTCATGCCACTCGCTCCTCCGACAAAGATTCCACCTAACAGTGTATCATTTCCCGCCTAATCCGGTCAAAGTCTAAAAATGCAAAAAGCGCATGGCAATACGATGAACTCCTGTCACCTATCCTTAAGAAATATAGCCTTTACCCCTCCAGTATTCCATTGCAAAATCTTCACCAAAAAAAGGTTTCGTTCCATCCAGCATATCTTGGTTGCAGCGTGTAAGCAGCCTTCGGCCTTTTTCAAAAAATTTAACCGCATCCAGCAGCTTAGCCCCGCCCTCGTAATTGACCATTACATAATCGTCATCCTCTTCATCTTCTGAATACTGAACGGAAACACATTCAGAGCCATCCATATGCTTCTGGATACGGTAAGAGAAATATTCAACCTTAGCATCGCCCTGTTCATCGGTATAGTCTCTGGCCATACGCACCAATGCCAATCGCGAAGCATCATTGTCAAGGTCTTCCTCTTGCCGAAATGAAAAATAGACATCGCCGATCCATAGTCCGTTTCGCTCTTCATCATCATAATCGTTATAAGGCTCGACAAGCGGGAGAGCCAACAGCTCGCGCACCTGCTGCGGATCAATAAGGTGACGAGCGTGTTCATAGGTCGATACAGCTTGCAGCAAATGAACCCAGTTTTGCTGGCAAAGCTGCTGGATAGCGACTGGCGAATCATCATCTATCTCCGACCAATCCGTATGCTCGCCCGTAACACTGCGATATTTGCCTGATAACTGCCATTGCATCGTATGTGCCTGATCTACAGAGCCCGATTGTGCAGCGAAAGGTTCTATTTTGAGCAAAGCTCCATAGTTCTCCCCATCCTGAAAATAGACGCTTCGAAAATGTCCAGAAACCGCTTCATTGCCATATGCCGTTGCACGAAAAAACTGATCTCCCAGCCAAAATTCATAGCTCGAGCTTATCGCCTCGGTGTCACCGAGGAAACAGAGTGAATCAGCAGTCACCTGCTGCATATACAGCGGCCGGAGCTGAGTATCCTCGAATAAGAAAGGAATTTGCGGCTGCTCATGTATCGGCTTAATTAGAGCTTCATCTAAAATTGGCTTGTCTTCCTTCAGAAGACGAAGCATTTCCTCTCGCCAGACGGCTGGCTCCTCATCCTCATCCTCATCTAAAATAATGTCCGGAACAAAAAGCTCGGTCATATCAAAGCCCTGCCATACACCGAAGTCGTCCCAATCCTCTATGCGGCGTTCAAAGGCTGATGTCCCATGAATACGCACTCTATATTGATCGCTTGTCATCATCAGCTTTGCCTGCATATTGCCCTCAACGATGAGATCACCGTGATTATAATCTCCCCAGAACATTTCATCCACCTGCAAATTGCCTGCAACATGGATCTCCTGTCCGCCAACAACCATGTGGCTGGCACGCATATTGCCAAGAACGATCAGGCCGGTAGCACCGTCTGTATCTGTATTGCCAACGTAACGATCCACAATTAAATTTCCTTCAACGAGAATGAGCATCGCATTCAGGTCGAGCGAAAGCTCGCTAAGCCGCAAATCCCCTTTATAATACCAAACTTCCTCTTCTTCAAATTCGCCATCATTTTGTTCATCGCGCAGGTAATACCAGCTCTCGCGAGGCAATTTCAGCTTGACTTCACTATAGCAAAACCGCTGAAACTCGGCACCGACTTCCATCATTATGCTCCCCCTTTAAAATCGTTAAATAAAAGGCTTATCACGCTCTATTATACAGCACCATCCACTTACCACTATCCTAATAGCCTGTTAAAATGCGAAAAGGAGCCCCGATTTAATCGGAAGCTCCTGTACATGCTGCAATCAAGTATTATAAGAAACTTCGAATCTTATAATTTAACGACGTTAGCCGCTTGTGCACCGCGATTGCCTTCAGTGATGTCGAACTCTACCTCTTGGCCTTCGTCAAGCGATTTAAAGCCTTCGCTTTGGATAGCGGAGAAATGAACAAATACATCCTCGCCGCCTTCTACCGAGATAAAGCCATAGCCTTTCTCTGCGTTAAACCATTTAACTGTTCCTTTCAAATGAACAACCTCCTAGAAAAAATAAACCGCTGTTAAATCAGCGTATACCCTATATTATACAGTCTTAAACTGGAAAATGCAATTAAACCCTAATTTTCAAAAAATGATCTGATCCAGGAATAAAAGGAAGCTTCGCCGGCATAAGCTCAGCTTGACCGCCCCGCTCTGCAACAGCCTTTAGCAGCTCATCCATATGCGGATAAGCGTTCCAGCTCAGCGACAGCAGCGGGTAAATCCGCACCTGTCCGCCCGGCTTGCATAGTCTCATCATTTCCAAAACAGCCTGCTTATGGAAATTGAAATCAAACTGCTCCGCATACAAAAACAAAAAATGGCTGCATAACACAAGCGAGAAGGCTCCTGATTCAAAAGGAAGCTGCGGCAGCTGTCCAAAACGATAACGGGCTTTCCCTGCATCAGATCGCAAATGACTTGCAAACAGCTCAAGCGAACGCTCTCTTCCCGCGCGATGATGCGCAGCGTCCTTATAATAGCTCCAGTCGAATGCCTCCTGCAAAGCGATCAGCTTGCTTGTGGATACTTCAATTTCTTCGGCAGATTGTGCAATCCACGACTCCACATCTCCGGAATAACGCGGATCAACAGCATGGGCATCATACCCTCTGGCACATGCCTCAGCGGTAAAAGAGGCGCCTCCAGCAGCAATGTCCAATATGGACCCTGCATCCAAATCGCTTTCCGCTAATCCAAACATGCGCTCATACTCGTCAAAACCCCGACACGTAATGGCAACGCCTACCTGCTCATACTTCAATTGCTTCATCTTCTCTTCTCT
This sequence comes from Paenibacillus sp. KS-LC4, assembly GCF_036894955.1. NCBI lineage: Bacteria > Bacillati > Bacillota > Bacilli > Caryophanales > Paenibacillaceae > Paenibacillus > Paenibacillus sp. KS-LC4. The sequence continues at coordinate 4,080,288 of NZ_CP145905.1, forward strand.
CCTCGTCTCGTCTCAACTATGCTCTGCCTTGCGATTACGCTCCTAGCTCTATAGAAGCTTCGCCTCACAAATGCCACTTTCCCGCATTATAGCTGATATTATAACACCGTCCCTTATTGCTTTCCACCCCCTGGATAGCTAAAATAGTAAGAATACGGTGTAAGCCGTAATGAAAGGTAAGGTGACCTCTATCATGTTCAAGAAACACGAGATATTCAAAACCGACAAATACAATATGCTGACGGTAGAAGTACAGGGGAAAACCCTCGTCGTACGTGATATTTCCGATCAGTGGGGCGAAGAATGCTATACGTTCGTAAGCCGTCCTGAAATGATGCATTGGGCCGAAAATCGCTTCCGTGCTGACCAATATGTTGGCCGCGAGGAAGAACGGGAGAACATCATCCGTGCTTTCAAGGAAGTATAAGCAGGAAAAATTAGCCTTTAGAGCGAAAACTAACGAGGCAGTGTTGTGCTTGCGGCTACAGGGGGTGTACGTTTCCAGATGGATTTTATGACTAATATCATCTTTATTGTCGCTTCCTTTGCACTGGGGTGGATTGTCCTCGCAAAACGCGATACGCTCGCTCCCAATTTGCGCCGCGGGCTGGCACTTGCTTCGATTGTTTTAATTGCATTCTCGTTTTTCCTCATTGTATACAGTCTTTTTCAAATGGGAAGCTCATAAGTGCTGGCGGCAGCTCATAAGCCATACACCAAGGGGCTGCCGTCTTTGCTTAAATACAAGAATAGCCAATCGCCATATTTATGCTATTAGATAATTCTTGTATTTCAACATAACTACACAGCCTCTGGTACATACTAGGTACAAATTTGTGCCCGGAGGCGAATGCAACGATGAAATGGCTGCCCGTCCTTGTATCTCTAAGTCTAACCGCCGGAATAAGTGGCGCTGAGGGAATGATTCAGCCCGCTTACTCCAAAGCTGCACCACATGCTACTTCATCTACTATTATTTCAAGGAGGAATTCGATGAATCACGTACCTAAGCGTTCTGAGACGAAAGTAGAAGCCCGTTGGAAGCTCGAAGACCTGTTTGCCGATCAAGCCGCATGGGATAAGGAGTTTGCCGCTGCCAAAAGCCTAATTGGCAAAATCAGCGCTTTTCAAGGCAAATTGGCCGACCCGGCTCAGCTGAAAGCCTGCTTCGAGCAGGAGGATGAATTGTCGCTGCATGTGGAGCGTCTATACGTATATGCTAATATGAAGCATCATGAGGATACGGCTGAGCCGACCTATCAGGCATTGTCCGACAAATCCAAGAAGCTGAGCGTGGAAACAGGCGAGGCCCTCTCTTTTATTACACCGGAGGTGCTTTCCTTAAGCGATGAGGCGCTGGATCAATTCATTGCGAATCCCGAGCTGGCAGCCTTCCGTCATACGCTCGAAGAAATGCGCCGCCAGAAGGCTCATATTCTCTCGAAAAATGAAGAGGCGCTGCTTGCGCAAGTGGGCAATATGAGCTCGGCTCCCGGTACGATTTTTAATCTGCTCAACAATGCCGATTTGAAGTTTCCGAAGGTCAAGGACGAAAGCGGCGAAGAGGTAGAGCTGACGCAGGGCCGTTACATTCAGTTTCTTGAGAGCAAAAACCGCAACGTGCGCAAGGAAGCTTTCCAAGCGATGTACGATACATACGGAAAGCTTAAAAACACAATCGGCGCAACGCTGAATGCCAATGTAACGAAAAATATTTTCTACTCCCGTGCCCGCAAGCATGATTCCGTTCTCGCCATGTCGCTTTATGGAGATAACATTCCCGAGACGGTTTATACAAACTTGGTTGACACGATTCATAAGCATTTGCCACTGATGCATCGCTATATGAACCTGCGCAAAAAGCTGCTCGGCGTCGACAAGCTTCATATGTATGATTTGTTCGCTCCGCTTGTAGAGGAATTCGATATGAACATTACGTATGAGGATGCGAAAAAAACGGTCAAGGAAAGCTTGAAGCCGCTCGGCGACGATTATTTGAACGTGCTGCAGCATGGCTTTGACGATGGCTGGATCGATGTGTATGAGAATGAAGGCAAGCGCAGCGGCGCTTACAGCTGGGGAGCGTTCGGCACGCATCCTTATGTGCTGCTCAATCACAAGGACAACCTGAACAGCATGTTTACGCTAACCCATGAAATGGGCCACGCCCTGCATTCCTATTATTCCGACACGAACCAAAATTACCGCGATGCGCAATATACGATTTTCCTCGCGGAGGTGGCTTCCACGCTGAACGAAGCGCTTCTGATGGACTACTTGCTCAACAAGTCTACCGATCCGAAGGAAAAAATGTACCTGCTCACCTACTATGCGGACCAATTCCGAACGACGGTGTTCCGTCAAACGATGTTTGCCGAATTCGAGAAAATCATTCACGCGCGCAGCGAGCAAGGTGAATCGCTGACACCGCAGGATCTGAGCAAAATCTACTATGACCTCAATGTGCTGTATTATGGCGACGAAATGGCTATAGACGAAGATATTGCAATGGAATGGGCACGCATTCCCCACTTCTACAACAGCTTCTACGTGTATAAATACGCAACTGGCTTCTCGGCCGCAACGAGCTTCTCCAAGCAAATTTTGGAGGAAGGCGCGCCCGCAGTCGAGCGTTATCTCGGCTTCCTGAAGAGCGGAGGCAGCGACTTCTCCATCAATATTTTGAAAAAAGCGGGCGTCGACATGTCCTCGCCAGAGCCGATTGAGCAAGCGATGAGCGTCTTCGAAAGCCTCATCGGCCAGATGGAAGAGCTGACTAAATAATCGGCTTAAGCTGTTATTTACTTCACCCCTGCAAACACCGCTTTACCTGACTCATTTTCTGAGCTAAGGGGATAAGCGCCTAAAGCAAAAATAACACCTTCCGCTCCTGTATCAAGGAGAGGAGGTGTTATTTTATTTTGCCGCTACAGCTTACAGCCACCAAAGTCCTAATGCCAAGCCAACTACGCCAGCCAGCACGGAGGACAGCATATTAACCCGGTCATTGTTCATAAAATCAAAGCCGCGTATCCGCTCGGCCTGTACGCCGCAGTGCGTGCGTCGCTCCGTTTCGCTGCCGCAGCTTGTGCAGCGGTACATCGCCTGCCAAGTGGCTCCGAGCCACGAGTCGGCGAAGCAGCCGGCAAAGCCGGCAATGGCCGCAGCAGCAATAAGCGCTATCGCCGAGGCCAGGCTAAACTCGCCGCCTGCAAACCCCGCATGCCCAGCTGGCAAATCAGCTGCTGAGGCTGGATCTGGATGAAACCAGGCCAGCATGACAGCGGCTACGACGCCAATGCAGGCTGCCCCAGCGAGCGCCGCCAGTGAGCCAAGCCGCGTCACAGCTCCGCTTGTTCCCGGAGCAACCACTTTGCCGCTCGTCACCGAACGCGGCGCACGCTTGCTCAGCGCACCAATCTCCGTCGCCCATGTGTCGGCGTTCACAGCCGCCATAACGCCAATATAGGCGAGCAGCCAGCCATCGCCTGCTGCCGGAAACAACGCATGGCCGAAGCACAGCAGCAGCCCTACTCCGCCATTTGCCCACACTTGTCCAGCGTCGCGACGTCCTGTTTTTTCATATCCCGCTTCCGCCTTCGCCTTCGCTCGGGAGTGCTTTTTCCATTTTGACCATAGGGTTGAGGTAACAAAAAACGCAATAAGACAGGCGAACCATACTGGTTCGCCCCATGTCACAAAGCCCGTGCCCATTGCCATTGCCGATAAAGCACCCGATAACGAAAGAGAGCGGAACCGATAGGCGATGAACGCAATTAATCCGCTTCCAACAAGACCGCCAAGCAGCCTGAGCCACCAATCATCGATCCAGCCTACCATTTTTCTCGCCCCTCTCCAGTCTCATCTCTCAGTCCTGCCATTGCCTGTCTCCAGCGATTCGGGAAATTCGTGCAAATCATTAGCTCCCGGTCGAGCTCCGCGATTTTGCGAATAGCCCGTTCCTCATTTATCGTCCAAGCCATGACCTGAATGCCCGCTTCTTTAAGCAGCCTCACTCGCTCCTTATTCAGCCTCGAATAATCAATTGAAAGCAAGGTTGAGCCCGTCTGGCTCAGCTCCAGAGGCAGCGTCTGACGCCAGCCATCAATAATTAAGCCAGTACGAATACGCCCCTCCGTCAGCTTAAACAGCTTATTTAGCGCTCCGGCATAGAAAGAGGTCAGCACCACTTCATTTTCCACGCCGAATCGGCGCACGCTTGCAAGAACCTGCTCCTCAAGCGCAGGATAGCGAATGCCATCCGTCTTAAGCTCAATGTTTACATTGCAGCGCCCCGCTGTTAATGCCAGCACTTGATCAAGCGTAGGAACTCCCTCGTCTTTAAACAGGGGCGAAAACCAACTGCCCGCATCAAGTGCGCCAAGCTCGGCAGCTGTCCAATTACGGACATCGCCTTTGCCATTTGTCGTGCGCCTTAGCTTATAATCATGAATAACGACCGGAATATGATCGTTCGATAGCTGCACATCAATTTCAATCCAATACACATCAGGCTCTTCCATCGCCAGCTTTACCGCTGCCAGCGTATTCTCCGGTGCGCGTCCTGACCACCCGCGGTGGGCAACGCATACATTTCTTGGCTCAGCCATGCGCTCCTCCTCGCTGCTCTTTATTTAGAGACAAGAGCGCCATCCTCACGGAGCTTCACGCCAAAGGACAGGCTCGTCAGGCGCTTCAGCAGCGCTGCCGCATTTTCGGGTTCCATGAGCACTGGCTGCGCTTTGTCCGAGGACATCGGATAAAACTTCAGGTCGCAGTCCCCTTTTTTCGTACAAATCGCATCCAGCACACCTGTCTCAGCAGTCGGTCCCTTCGGGTAAGCGCTAAAAATAAAGTTCCCTAAACTGTATGCAATCCACTTGCCTTTATACGTCTCAAAGCCTTGCAGCACATGCGGATGGCTGCCGATAATGAGATCAGCTCCCGAATCTATGTATTCACGTGCAAAATCCCGCTGGTATTGCAGCGGCGTATCTTTGCGCTCTTCTCCCCAATGAACCATTACGACAACTAGATCGGCCTGCTCCTTCGCTTTCTTAATTGCCGCCTTCGCTCTTGTCGTATCGTAGGTTTCCGCTACGCCTGCCACATTTTTGTCTGCCTTCCATGATACTTCCGGCACAACTCTGCTCAGTCCAATGTACGCTACTTTAATGCCGCGCACCTCTTTAATGACAGGCGCAAACGCATCCGTATCATTTTTGCCGGCTCCCATATGGGAAATTCCCGTCTCATCGAGATGCTTCATCGTATTAAATAAACCTTCGACGCCTTGGTCAAGCGTATGGTTGTTCGCCAAGCTGACAATATCAAAGCCGGCATCGCGAAATGCAGGAAGCGCATCGGGAGAACCTTTAAACACATACGTCTTATCTATCGCCGGAACACCGCTATCCGTCACCGGATACTCCAAATTAGCGGCCATAATATCCGGCTCGCTCAAATAAAGCAGCGATTGCTTATACGGATAGTCGTACCCATTCAGCTTCATCATGTCGCCAACCGAGGCTGCCAGCAAAATATCGCCAACAAAGCTCAGCTTCACCGTATCCTCATCTCCAGCATGTGACGAAGGCTGCTCACCTGAAGCCTCATTGCCGCCTGTTCCATCAACCGCTTCATTACCGCCCTCTTCCGGCTGCTTCTCCGGCGTTGCCGCTGGCTCGCCTGCACCGTTAGCCTCGTCGGCTGTAGGAGAGGGTTCCTCCGTTGCTACCGCTCCATCAGATGGAGAAGGCGCGCTGCTGCCTGCGTTCGTTGCCGCATTGTCCGCCTTCTGACCATCGCTCGTCCCTGCGGAAGAGGCATCGGCTGCCTGAGGTTTATCGTCCCCATTAAATAAGGACGCCGTATCAAACCAGTTTTGCGTATTAAGCCATAAACCAATAACGACTGCAATAAGACCTAACATAACGCTGTTGAAAATGATGAGGCGTCTTAATCTTTTTTTACGCCTGATTTTTTGCTGCTGTCGCGATTCTGTTCTGGATCTATTCATGACAGGATGCTCCTTTATGAATAAAGTTTCCTGTCTATTATAGCAAGCTTGCTATAAATATGCGAAATTACTAGGAGGAGGAGAGCACAGCAGCCGCAATTTCCTTGCCCTGACGAATACAATCCGGTAAACCTACGCCGTCGAAAGCCGCTCCTGTAAGATGAATGCCCGGCACCTGCTGGGCCAAACGCTCGCGCAGACGCTTCGTATGCGCCAAATGACCGACCGGATATTGCGGCATAGAGCGCGGCAGCCGTGTAATTTCCGTAAATAAAGGCACCGCGGTAATATTCATCGTCTTCTTTACATCTTCTCTTACAGCAGCCATTAGCTGGTCATCCGGCAAATAAGGCGTGATTTGATCGCCTGCCCGGCCAACATAGCAGCGAAGCAGCACTTTGTCTCCCGGGCTCGTATGCAGCCATTTCGTAGAGGTCCATGTGCATGCCGTAATTCGCAAGCCTTCCGAGCGCGGAATAACGAACCCTGAGCCTTTGAAGGTTATTCCCAGACTCGCTTTATCAAAAGCCATTACGACGTTTGCGACTGATACATATTCGGTGGCCCGCAGCTCCGCGCAATCGACCAGCGGCTCCAGCAGCTCCGCCGCCTGAAACGCAGGTGCAGTCACTATGATTTTGTCAGCGGGCAGCTGCTCGCCGTTCGCCAGCTCAATCGTGTAGCGGGGTCCGGAGTGTTCTCCATCCGCCATGCCAGCAATACCTGCTGCTTCATTGCCAGCAGCACCGTCATGAATCGCTGTCACCGCTTGGCCTAATTTGCGCTCCATGCCCGGCAAAGCCCGGTCCAGCGCATCCACCATAGTTGATAGCCCGCCCTTAAATGTAAGAAATACGCTGCTTCTTGCCCCTTCCGGCAGCATGCTCATATCGGGAGCCTTCGTAAGCTTTTTGTTGCTCCGCATTCCCCGAATCAAGCTGCCATACTTGCGTTCTGCTGCGGCGAACTGCGGAAACGTCGCTTGAATGCTCAGCTTGTTAAGGTCGCCAGCATAAATGCCCGCCAGCAGCGGCTCCGCAATGCGCTGCACAACCTGCTTCCCTAGCCGCCGGCCAAGAAAGCCTCCCAGCGATTCATCGTCAGCACCTCCTCGGGAAGGCATAATAAAGTCAAGCAGCGCCCGCAGCTTGCCTCCCCAAGTAAGCAAGCCCGTCCGGGCGAAAGGCATAATTTCCGTCGGAATGCCGAGCATGAGTCCCTGCGGCATCGCATGGAGTTTATTTTTAAATAGAATATACGATTGCTTGCCCTTTGGGTTCGTACCCGTCAGCTCGGACGCTATGCCAAGCTCCTTAGCCAGCTCAATAATGGCCAGCTTGCGGCTAAGAAAAGAATCCGGGCCGCGTTCAATGACGAAGCCGTCACGTTGCAGCGTATTGATTTTGCCGCCCAATTTCTCGGCGCTATCGACAAGCGTAATATGAATCGCTTTTCCTTGCCGCTCCGCTTCCCGCTGCAAATAAAAAGCGGAGCTCAGCCCGCTGATCCCCCCGCCAATAATGACAATTCGATCAGCTTCTCCGATTCTCCGCATCTCATTCATCCTTTCTTTACCAAACTCTACGTTGCTTCTATTACAGACTCCGCCAGAGTCTCCATATACAGCGGGTCGCGATTTAACATTTGGATACGTTCAAGGGTAATGCCCATATTTTTTGCTGTCGTCTTCGCTTCAATATCAAGGTCGAATAATACCTCAAGATGATCCGACACAAAGCCGATTGGAGCGGCGAGAACGGCCTTCACACCCTGCTCAGCAAGCTCGGCAAGCGTCTCCAAAATGTCCGGTCCCAGCCAAGGCTCTCTCGTCCGGCCCGCGCTTTGCCAAGTAAACTGCCATACATCATCTGCAACGCCAGCCTGCTTCGCAACTGCTCGCGATGTTTCCAGCAACTGCTCCTCATATGGGTCGCCGAGCTCGCGAATTTTTTCCGGCAAGCTATGTGCGCTGAACAGCACCTTTACATTAGGCTCCCCGCCCGACGATGCGCTTAGGCGAGCAAGACCTTCCATCACCCGTTCTGTAAGGGCCTGAAGCAGCTTTGGATGCAGATGATATTGGTTGACAAAGCTCATCTCCACGCCAAGCTCGCTTGCTTTCTCCTGCGCACGCTTAATATAGCTGCCAACGCTCATCGTCGAATAATGCGGAGCCAGTACAATTCCTACGGCTTGCTTAATTCCGTCACGAGCCATTTGCTCTACACCGTCTTCGATATAAGGACGGGCATGCTTAAGCCCCTGATAGCAGACATAACGACCAGGAGCAAGCTGCTCCAGCTTGTCCTGTAAGCCTGCTACTTGTCCGTTCGTATTTTCACGCAGCGGGAATACGCCGCCAACAATCGCCTCATATCGGCCATACAAATCCGTTAACTGCTCTGGTGTAGGCGGGTGACCCCGACGAATATGCGTATAATATGCTTCTACATCATCAAGGCTTTCCGGCGTCCCATATGACATAACGAGAACTCCGATTTTGCTGTTTTCAGCTTCCGACATGGCTCGTTTCCTTCCCTTCCCGCGCTGCAATGTATTTTTTTGAATACGAATGTATGTAAGCCGTCAGCTCTTGAAGCTTCTCAAGCGAGGCTTCAGGGAATAGCCCATGCCCCAAATTAAAAATAAATCCGGGCTCTTCCAGTCCCTGTTCAATAATTTCCGCGGCATACGCTTCAAGGACGCTCATTGGAGCCGTCAGCAGGACAGGATCGAGATTGCCCTGTACCGCAAAGTCGTGATTCAAACGGCGGCGTCCCTCGGGAATCGACACTCTCCAGTCCAGACCGATTACATCCGCCTGCAGCTTGTGCAGCTCCGGCAGCAGCTCGCCCGAGCTTACGCCTGGGAAATAAATTTTCGGCTGCGACAAATCCGACAGCTCGCTGAAAATCCGCTCGATCGTCGGCAGTACAAATTTGCGGAAATCGGCTGGCGCAAGCGCACCTACCCAGCTATCAAACAATTGAAAAGCTTTGCCGCCATTTGCAATATGCGCGCGCAAATAAGCGATAACCATATCGCCCAGCTTGTCCATTAGCTTGAACCATACCTCCGGCTCGCTGTACATCATTGCTTTTGTCCGCAAATAGTTTTTGGACGGTCTGCCTTCGATTAAATAGCTGGCAATCGTAAACGGCGCTCCGGCAAATGTAATTAGCGGAACCTCAAGCTCTCGATCCAAAATCCGGATCGTTTCCAGCACATGGCCGAGATCGCCTTCTACATCAATGGGCTTTAGCCGATCTACATCCGCCGCACAGCGGATCGGGTTATCTATTACAGGTCCAACATTCGCCACAATATCAAAATCAATCCCGATTGAAGCAACCGGATTCATAATATCCGAATATAAAATAGCGGCATCTACGCCGAGCTTGCGCACCGGCATTAACGTTACTTCCGCAGCCAGCTCCGGCTGCTTGCAAATTTCCAGCAGTGAATATTTTTCTTTTATTTTGCGATATTCAGGGTCGTATCTTCCAGCTTGGCGCATATACCAGACGGGTACCTGATCCAGCTCTTCCTTGCGGCAGGCCCGAATGAAACGGTCATTATAGCTCATGTTCGCCGTTCCTCTTTTCTATATAATTTTATATTAACTCCATTATGCCCGTTTTTTCAGGGGCTAACAACCGCCAGCACCGGACTTCCTATGACAATGTTATGACACTATCCTTGTACATTCACTATATTATAACCTGACTCAAGGCTAATTTCGTGCTTTTCCGAAATATAAGCAATATGTGCTATACTAAAATACATGGAACAGTGGAAAAAAAACCTCATCGTGCTTTGGTTCGGACAATTTCTCGTAATGGCTGGAATGACCATGATCATTCCTTTTATGGCGTTTTATTTGCAATTTGAGCTGGGTCTAACCGATCCGCATGAAATTGCTGTTTGGGCTGGCCTTATTTTCGCCGGCAACTTTGTGACGCAATTTATTTTTCAGCCGGTATGGGGAAAATACGCCGATCGCTACGGACGCAAGATGATGCTGCTTCGCTCCGGCATTGGCATGGCGATTGTCATTGTGCTAATGGGCTTTGCAACAACGCCGTGGCATCTGCTGCTGCTGCGCATGCTGAACGGCACGATTTCCGGCTTCAACCCCGCAGCTGTGGCATTAATATCTGCCAGCACGCCTAAGGATCGAATGGGCTATGCGATGGGAACGCTCCAATCAGGCGGCATTGCCGGAACGATATTAGGCCCTTTCATCGGCGGCCTGCTGGCTGACGCTGTCGGCTACCGTCCCATATTTTATTTGACTGGCTCCCTCTTGTTCGCCGCATCTATGCTGGCGTTGTTCGTCGTGAAGGAGACGTTCGATTTGCAAAAGGCAGCAGCTAAGGTGCAAATTTCCGTCATTGAAGGCTTCAAGCGGCTGCGCGGCATTCATGAGCTAACGGCGCTGTATGCTGTCACCTTCCTCATTCAATTCGCTATGATGAGCTCAATGACGCTGCTGCCGCTGCATGTCCAGAGTCTGCATGGTCCGACGGCAAACCTTGCTTTCTGGGCAGGCTTCGTCGGCTCGGCAGCCGGTATCTCTAATCTCATTGCATCGCCTGTGCTAGGCAAGCTAAGCGATCGCATCGGCTCGGAGCGCATTCTCGGCTATTCGCTCGTAGGCGCAGGGTTGACCTTTATCCCGCAGGCGCTTGCTGACAGCGTGCCGCAGCTGCTCATTTCCCGGTTTGTGCTCGGTATTTTCCTCGGCGGACTTGTGCCGACGGTCAACTCGCTCATACGCAAATATACGCCGGATGGCATGGAATCCCGGGCCTACAGCTTTAACAGCAGCACGCTCGGCCTCGGCAATATGGTCGGCCCGATTACCGGCGGCGCATTATCCGGCTGGATCGGCATCAGAGGGCTGTTCATTTTGTCCGCCGCTATGATGCTGCTGAATGCGCTGTGGGTGCATCGGTCGCTGCTGCGCGGCAAACGGAAAGCTGCGCAAAGCTAGCTCGTGTTAGCTGGAGCTAGCTTTGCGCATGCTGACTGTCGGCTCTGCGGACGGCATGAGCACTCCGTCCAAATATCGCGCAGAATATTCCATCAACCCACCTTTTCTGTTACAATTTTGAAATTTCAAGCACTTCCCATTTTCAACATCTCTTAGAGTTGATATTTATGTAGGCTGTGTAGTTATCACCTATTTTTTCCTGAGGTTTATAACCAAAATGGTGGGCCGAAGCAAACGTCCCACCATATGAATGAGCATGGTAAAGTCCCCTACAGTTGCCGGCTCAATCGTCAGACAGCAGAAACAGCTCGTCGCCTACTTGGACAAGCCCCGCCTTCGTTACTGAGGCATACAAGCCGACATGCAGCTTAAGCTCCTGATTTACTGTTTTGAGCAGCGACATATCCCGCTCCTGCGTGTCGGGGTCCAGCGCAATCATGGAGCAGCGCTCACAAAACTCATCTACTCGCAGCTCAGCGCTTCCAAGCTGGAGCCGCTTGCCGATCCAGCTCTCTTCATCCGGTGCATCGCCCGCAAGCGCCACAATCAGGTTCGCCCTGAACCGCCGCGCATCGAGCGGCTTGCCCCACAGCGCCTCAAGCTTGCTCAGCAGCGCATCTGTCACAATGAGCACGCTGCTGGCATCCATGCCGAGTAAATCCGGCGTTTCCGGCGCATAACGCCGCATGGAGATAGCCGTGCGGGTGTGTGTCTGTATTTCGGCGAGCAGCTGCCCATTCCACGCGAGCTCGCGATTGTCAGGCGACGTGACCGTCACTTCGGGAAAACCGGAAGCCGCCGCCGTACCCTTTTCAAAATCAGCATGGTCCTGAAGCTGCACCTTATAGGCCAGCATCGCCGGAATTTCCCGTGCCGTAATGAAGCTGTCCCAGCCCTCCTTCGTTTCATCAATAAACGCGTGGCTGCGGTCTCCGTAAAGTCCATAAGTCTCTATTTTGCTGGAAGCCAGCTGCTCGCCTCCAAAAGATTTTATCGGGTAGCGGTGGATTTCCTTAATCGCGCCTAAGCGTGTGTTCACTTGTCCGACTGCCGGTTTCTTTGTCAATGCACACTTCTCCTGTCTGCTGCAAAATAACTGCGTGAAACGGGCACTACCCCCAGAGGAGCAGCGCCCGTTCCTTTCACACCATTCCATTAGCTATCATAGCACAGGAAGCTCCTTCTCCAAACGTCTGGGCTTCCTATTTACAACGATAATGCTGGCTGCCACGAGCGCAAGACCGACCGCCAAATTAATCGTTACATGCTCATTTAAAAACAACACGCTGAACACGATCGCAATAAGCGGAATTAGAAACATAAACGAGCCGACCTTTGCGGCATCGCCATTGCCGATTAGCTTGAAATAAATAAGCCAGCCAATCGCAATGACAAAAACAGAGATGAACAGCGTATCGAATATAAACGACATATTCCATACAATATCGGACCAGCTTTCGCTCGCTAAGCCCGCAGCCAAAATAACAACGCCGCCAATAGCCACCTGCATCGCAGTCATCCATAAGGGATCGACTCGCGGCGCCATTTTTTTCGTATAAATTGTACCACCCGCCCAGCATATAGCCGAAGCAATGGCAAGCAGGACACCCCACACAGAAATATGACCGGAAATACCGCCCGCCGTAATGGCTGCCACTCCGGCAAAGCCCAGCAGCAGACCGACTATTTTCAGCGGATACATCGCCTCTCCAAGCCACAGCCATGCGAATACACCGAGCAGCACAGGCTGTAGAAAGACAATGGCCGTAAACAGCCCTGCGGGCATATATTGAAGCCCTATCGTCTGAAAGCTGTAATAAAAGATGATGTTCAGTACAGAGGCAATAGCATAAATAGGCCAATTCTGCTTTAGTCGCAGCGGTCCTCGCTTCCATATGGCAAAGCCTATAAGCACAATACCGCCAAGCAGCGTTCGAATGCCTGCAAACAATAAAGGCGGAGAAAAATCCAGCGCATATTTAGAAAGCGGCCAATTAATGCCCCATATGAACACGAGAAAAATTAAATACATCGTTGCCGCTGATCGTGAAATTCCGGGCACCTTGAACAGCTCCTTGTATCGTCGTTTTACCAGATGATACAATAGTTTTCAGCATAAATAAAATAAATGTTTATCATGGGAGGCATACGCTGGCAATGCGGTCATCTCGGTTGAGTACATTAGCGGCAATCCGCTCATTAACTGCAAGTCTATATTGCGATATGCTATAATTCAACTATCATTTAGTACTTTAAAATATGTGTAAACACGATTTGAAAATTAGATTATAAGGGTGTGATTACACTGAAGCTCCTATCATTTAGTTACATAAACAAGGAAACAAACTGGATGTTAGATCAGTTGGAATTTGATGCTCTAACCTTATTAGTTGGTGCTAGTGGTGTAGGTAAAACAAAGATATTGAAAGCTTTAACTAATTTAAAGGATTTAGCTTTAGGGGAAAACACTTCGCAAGTGGAGCCTATATCTTTTTCAATAACCTTTGAAGAATTAGGCGTGCTGTATTTATGGGAAGGTGAAACAGAATCTACCGATTCCCATAAAATTACTGGATTTGATGCTCTAAATGAAAATTCCCCTTCGTTTGGATTTGTTTTCGAAAAACTATCCATCATTCAGCCAAACTCAGATCAAGAAACGCTTTTCAAACGCACTAGAACCGACCTTATCTTTTCTAATGGAAAATTTGCTCCGAAAATTGCTTTGAATAAAAGCTGCATTGGCATTTTTCCGGAGGAAGACACGATAAAGCCTGTATTCACTGCCTTTAAAAAAATCGTGCTTTTTGATTTCGAAGCAGGTCGACATATCGTATTCAGATCCAAAATTGTACCCAACTTTGAAGAAGTCAAACCAGAATCCTATAACGAGTTCCTTACTTTTTTGAAAAATAACAATGCGCCTATTTCATCTAAGCTTCTTATTGCCTCATTCGTTGTCAAAGATACAGTCAAAAATATTAAAACAGAATTTAATCAAGTTTTTGATTTTATTACTGACATAAGATTTCACTTAGAAAGTTCGCCCCATAACGAAGATTATTATGAATTACAAATATATGAGGAAGGCGTAGGCTGGATATCCTCATACGACATATCTTCTGGCATGCTCAAAACACTCCTTTTTATTTCACTTCGCTACTTGGAGCCTGAGGATAGTATTATACTAGTTGATGAGTTCGAGAATAGCTTAGGCATTAATTGTATTGATTTATTTGACTTCGGCTCTAATCGCAGCTCTCAATATATTTTAACTAGCCATCACCCCTACATAATCAACAAAATCCCTATGAATCATTGGAAAATCGTCAGCAGGGAGGCTGGTACCGTAATCGTTAAAAATGCTTCGGATTACAATTTGGGCAAATCCAGACATGATGCATTCAAACAGCTTATTAATCTTGCCGCTTATTCAGAAGGGCGGGATTAAGCATGAATTTATATATTCTGGTGGAAGGTCGATCAGAAAAATATATTTACCCTGCTTGGCTCAGTATTCTGCTGCCAGAGCTTACATATGTGCATCACCTTGAAGACGTGAGCAGCAATCACTATTATTTATTCAGCTGCGGCGGCTACCCGAACATCATAGATGATGTTGGCAATGCCATTGAGGACATGAAGGAGAATCCGAAATTTGATTACCTTATGGTCGTTCTTGATGGGGATGATATCGGGATACCCGCCCGCAAACAAGAAGTGCTGGCTGAAGCGCAAAAGCATCGCTTTGACCCTAATCGTTTAATAACAATTGTTCAAAATCCATGTATTGAAACTTGGTGTCTTGGAAACCGCAAAATTTTCAGAAGAAATCCTGATTCACCTGATTTTCAAAAATGCTTCAAGCACTACAATGTCAATGAGCTTGATCCTGAAATAATGCCGTTGCACCCGGAGCTTTCGCAATATACAACTACAGCCCAGTATCACGAGCATTACTTAAAATCTATGTTGGCTGATCGTGGCTTGAGCTATACAAAGGGCAAAGGAACTAAGGCTGTACAAAATGATCATTATTTCTCCGAAATGATAAAACGTGTTAATGAAACCAACCATCTGCCATCATTCCGTGACTTTATCTCTTCAATGGCGCAATTAAAATTAAACATTCATGGTCAAGATACAGCCGCTCCCTCAATTGAAAGCTAATTAACAGCAGTTATATAGATGCTTGATCTACTCGTTAAATGGATAGTGTTCATTTTAAAAATATATGAACACTACCCATTTTTCATATACATAGCCTACCTTAACAACATCTTAATCTTGAAAAATAAAGCTTACTCACCCACTGCATTTAGCCGTGCGTTATAAACTCAGCTCCCTGCGCTTAGCGACCAGCTCGCTAAATTTCAGCTCCAGCGCCGCCTTCTCCTCGGCTGAGCAATGCGGCAGCGATAGCCGCGCCAGCGTCTCGGCGAACTCGCGCTCCAGCTTCAGCCGCAGCTCCTCCCGCTCCACACTCGCTTTCACCGATCCTATTCCTACAGCTGTACAATGGTTGGCAGCATCATCGCCAGCTTCAGCCGCTTCGTTCTCACTGAAGCGCCATTCCCTGCCACCGAGAAGTTGTAGCGTATGCGTCGCTGCTCCACTAACCAAGCGCCGATCATGGGACGCAAATATAATCGTTCCAGGGTAAGCTCTTAGCGTTTCTTCCAACTGCTCGCGAGCATAAATATCCAAATAATTCGACGGCTCATCGAGCAGCAGCGTATTATGCCGTTTCAGCAGCAGCTTCGCAAGCGCCGCCTTCACTCTTTCACCACCGCTCAGCAGCGCAACCTGCTTTAACACATCCTCGCCCTTAAATAGCGTCCTTGCCAATACGGT
Source organism: Paenibacillus sp. KS-LC4 (assembly GCF_036894955.1). Taxonomy (NCBI): domain Bacteria; kingdom Bacillati; phylum Bacillota; class Bacilli; order Caryophanales; family Paenibacillaceae; genus Paenibacillus; species Paenibacillus sp. KS-LC4. The sequence continues at coordinate 4,096,157 of NZ_CP145905.1, forward strand.
TCGTACATGGGCATCGGGGTAGATGGCTGTTGCCAATACGTTTTGCAAGACGCTTTTGGTTTCATCCAGCAGCGATAAGTTTTGCTGGAAATAGCCTATTCGGCAGGATGGAGCTGCTGAAACCCCTGCCACTTGCTCATAAATGCTCCGCAGCAGCGTCGTTTTGCCCGCTCCATTGCCGCCTACAAGCGCAACGCGCATGCCTGGCTTAATCTGAATGGTCAGCTCGCGGAACAGCCAGCGATCAGTTGCAAGCTTTGCGTCAAGCTGCTCCAGCCTGAGCACATGCTTGCTGCGACAAGGCTCATGAATCTGCGCATCAAACAAGGGCATTTCAAGCTCGGCAGGCTTCTGCTTCACCGCTAGCCGCTCCAAGCGGCTTTCCAGTGCATTTGCCGTCTTATTTAGCTTCGCTTGCGAGCTGCGCATGCCTTCCAGTCCAAGATTCGCCTCCTTATAACTCATCCGTCTAGGCTTATGGCCGATACCCTTTGCCGACTGGCGCACCTTGGCGATAGATTCAAGCAGCCGATGCTTTTCCTTGGCATATTGCTCATATTCAATAGCTTCTCGGGCCCGCTTCGCCTCCTTTTCCCGCTTATAGGCCGAATAATTGCCTTTAAAAATAACAATTTCCCCTGCATCGAGCTCGATAATGGAGGTGCACACATGATCCAGCAGCTCGCGGTCATGGGAGATGAGAATGACAGCTCCAGGATACGCCGCGAAGGCTTCTTCCAGTTGGCGAATGCCTGCCGCATCCAAATGGCTCGTCGGCTCATCTGCAAACAATATTTCCGCTCCGCTTGCAAACAGCTCGGCTATCGCTGTTCTCGTCTTCTCGCCCCCGCTGCCAAAGGCTTCCGCCTCCTCTGCATGAAGAGCCTGCCAGCGGCTGGCGCTCTCTCCTTCGCTGAGCACATCAGATAACGGCTGCTCTGCTTGTTTTCCCGCCGTCTCCTCACCCCGATAACCCGCTGCCTGAAACAGCTCGGCAATTGAGCCGCTGCGGGTTACTGTGCCTTTATCCGGCGCAAGCCTGCCCGCCAGCACAGCAAGCAGCGTCGATTTACCCGCTCCATTAACGCCAATAATGCCGACACGCTCTTGATCCCCAAGCTCCCAAACACCGTTCAGCCTGCCTAATAAGCGATCCTGTACTGTTATTTCTATAAACTTAGCCTCTAATTTCCCCATAAAAAAACCTCCCCAGCTCGAATAAGTTTCGATCTGAAGAGGATTATTCGCCAATAATAGCCATTTTCGAAAAAGCTCGCAGCTACCCTGTTCAGGTGTAGCAGCAAACAAGTACGCCAAGCGTAAGCGGCTGAAGCCGTTATGTGGCGGCAAAGCTAACGTTCGCGATGAAAAATAACCAGTTATACGTGCCAAAACGCGAGCGAAAGCAACGAGGCATGTCCGGAAATGGGCGCAATAATCCTATCTTCAGAAAATGAACTTTTAATTCATCATAAAGTTGTCATTTGTAAGCTTCTGAATGAATAGGTTATTTTCTCATGATCCTCGGACACCGTTCCCTCTCTCGCGGAGCGCTAATTTTAATTCCCCATTATTATAAAATAGCCGGCTTGCAAGCGTCAACCTTCTTAGCACACTACATGCTATGCTCTTGTACGCGGAAGCAGACACATGATCATGGACATGCCCCGCTATTCGGCAATTATTTTACAATCGCAATAGCCAGTCCATCATAGCCGGGAAGCACCGTGCTCAGTAGCCGCTCATCATTTGCAATGCGCTCATTGAACGTCCTTACGGCCTGAATGGCTGGACCCACTCGGGCCATATTCATCGTCCGTCCACGCAAAAATACATTGTCGCCCACAATAATCGCCCCTGGCGTTGCTAATGCGAGCGCATAATCCAAATACGCGGGATAGCCCTCCTTATCCGCATCAATAAAGAAAAAATCAAACTGCTGACCCTCTGCTTTAAGCTGCTCCAAGCTTGCTTTGCCATCGCCAATTTTGAATGTGACAGCCTGTCCATAGCCCGCTGCCTCCACATTGCCGCGCGCAACCTCTGCGTATTCCGCCTTCAGCTCCAGCGACGTCAGACGTCCGCCTTCTCCCGCTCCCCGCAGCAGGCAAATACCGCTGTAGCCGCCGAGCGCGCCCACTTCGAGCAGCCTCTTCGCCCCCGACATCGCCACCAGCATCGTCAGCAGCCGGCCGTAGCCATCGGCGACGGAAATGTCCGGCATCCCGTTTGCCGCAAGGGTTGCGCGTACCCGAACCAGGTCTAAATCTTCCTTATATAAGCTGTCTGCATATTGATCATTTTCGATCGACATTTTTTTGTTCATCCTTTCATTTGTCAAAACAAGCTGTGTTTACTATACTTGATTGTATGATTTTGACCGTGAGGATTCAACTGCGCTTTACATACGAAGGAGAGAGTGACACGAATGACAACGAAAATTGAATTAATTGCAACAACGCCAATGGGCCTTGAGGCGATTGTCGCACGCGAGCTGAAGGAGCTTGGCTATACCGATTTGAAAGTAGAAAATGGACGCATTACATTCCCGGCCGAGCCGATCGATATTTGCCGCACGAATTTATGGCTGCGCTCGGCAGGACGTATTTTAGTCAAGATGGGCGAATTTCAGGCAACCACCTTTGAGGAGTTGTTTGAAGGCACAAAGGCGCTGAACTGGCCTGACTGGATTCCCGGAGATGGCGAGTTCCCAGTCGATGGGCGTTCCCACAAGTCGCAGCTTTCCAGCGTCCCTGCCTGCCAGAGCGTCGTGAAGAAGGCTGTCGTAGAAAAAATGAAAGAGCGCTACGGAACGGAATGGTTTCCGGAAAATGAGGGCCGCTACGTCATTGAAGTGACGCTGCTTAATGATCGCGCACAGCTGACGCTCGATACGACGGGAGCTGGCCTGCACAAGCGCGGCTATCGCAATGTGGCGACGGAAGCGCCTCTGCGCGAGACGATGGCCGCCGCGCTGCTGCAAATTAGCCGCTGGCAGCCTGAGCGCCCCCTGTACGACCCGTTCTGCGGATCGGGCACTATTCTAATCGAGGCCGCTATGCTGGCATGGAACGTCGCGCCAGGGCTGCGTCGCTCCTTTAATAGCGAGGGCTGGCCGCTGGTGCCCGACCAGCTGTGGGAGACGGCGCGAGAAGAAGCCTTTGATGCGGTGAAGGATGATGTGGAGCTGCAAATTGCCGGCTCGGATATTGACCCGAGCGCCATCGACATCGCAACAGCCAACATCAAAAAAGCCGGCTTCGGCAAAGACATCAAGCTGAGCGTCATGCCAGCAGCGAAGATAAAGCCTGCGGGCGAATACGGTGTCATCGTGACGAATCCGCCTTATGGGGAGCGTCTTGGCGATGATCGCGAGGCGGAAGCGGCGCTGCGCCAGTTCGGCATGTCAGCGCTCCATTTGCCGACCTGGTCATTTTTCGCCTTTACACCTGTTGCCGCTATCGAGCATTATATGGGTCGTCCTGCCGACAAAAAACGCAAGCTGTTTAACGGTCGGATTGAGTGTAACTATTATCAATTTTTTGGACCAGGCGGGCTGTATGCGAACCGCAAAGCCCCTTCATCAGGCAAATAGAGAAATGAGCCCCACATGCAGGAGAGGACAAATATATGCTGGAACGTAGCTCAGCAATATTTTGCAGAGCTGCCTCCTTGTCTCCTCCTGCTGCGGGCGAGCGGGCAGCTATCAAATGGCCGTTCAACAATAAAGCAAATCCCCCCTGACACACCGCTCGTATCGCGGCGTGTTAGGGGGGATTTTTATAGGGCATGCTCCTAAGCAAGCAGCCAGCCCCTCCGGTTTATTTGCACCCGTTGTTCAGGATTTCCCATGGGTTTGCAGCCAGAGCAAAATATCGTCGATTGTCCTTACCGGCACGACGCGCAGCTCCGGTGCTGCGCTCTTCGCCTCCGGCGCAAGCTCCTCCGGCACGAAAAAAACATCCGCATCGGTTCGGCTTACCGCATAAGCCTTCTGCGGCACGCCGCCTACGAGGCCTACCGAGCCGTCCGGCTCTATCGTGCCTGTGCCCGCAACATTCAGACCATGCGTCACCCCGCCTGGCGTAAGCTGATCCAAAAGCGCAAGCGTCAGCATGGCGCCATGGGATGGACCGCCGATATGGGCAATATACGAATAATAGCTGACAGGCCTTGGGGCATCCAGCTTCAATTCATTTTGCACCGATATGCCGAAGACGGCGCGCACAGGCCATTGATCGGTAGCTGCTGCGGCAGCCGTCTTCACCTCCAGCGTTAATTTTTCTGCCAATGTCCCTCTCTGAACAGTGACTTGAACCGGTTTTCCAGGGGTAACAAAGGCTGGATCTTCCATATAGGAGGTTAGTTCCATCACATTATCCACCGCCTTGCCATTCAAGCTGACGATTAAATCGCCAGGAACGAGTACGCCCTGTGCGATGGAATCCTTCGTCATGCCGACAATACGGACCCCCGTCGTCGTTACGCCAGCCCCTATGCCAGCCTTGCCCTCGGCAATCGCCGCAGCTACACTGTTCGCATCGGCTTTCATCGTGGAAACGAGCGTATAGGATTCTGACAAGGAGGGCTCATTCTCAGGCTTGCGTTCAAACGTATATTCCGGCAGCACCAGGCTGTAGAGCCAGTCAGCAGGCACCGCAGGCCGATCAAACACCAGCACGCCGCTAATGCTGCCTCCAGCGGCTCCACCTTCCACATGGGCGTAGCGGTTCATGTTCATTGTAAGCCCAGGGTAGGTGACGATATAATCGGTCGGGTACACGAGTACAAAAGCAGCGGCCAGCGCAGACCCAAGCATCCCAATAAAGGTTTTTGGCAAGCGACCTCCTCGCCTCGAATGACTGCGCCGTACTAGCAGCTCGCTCCAAGCCATTTCAATGCAAACGATCAGCAGCATACCGCCGATGAGAGGCAGTGATAGCATCAACCTTTGCGGGAAAATGACAATGCTTAAAATAGCGGACACACCGAGTATAGCGATACCGTATTGAACAACAGCAAGCAGCCGCTCGAAACGAATAGCCGCAACAGGTGCAAAACCGCCGCTTCGCTTCCTACGCTCCACTATGCCCCGGCAGCCCCCTGCCAGCCACAGCAAAGGAATGATTGCGAGCGCATAAAGCAGCCAGTTAATCATATCAATCCACAATATGCCGGAAGCCGGAAGCTTCAGCGGTGCGGGAAGCCAAATCAGCTCAGCAGCCATAATGTATAGCAAGGCCAAAACCAATCCAGCTATATAATAGCGGAAACGACGCATGCTTACTCAACCTCTCATGTGGACCTTTTGCAGAAGGCCGCTTGATTTTTACCAATGGATAAGCTTATGCAAAAAAGACCCAACAGATGTTGAGTCCCTTCACTGCTGCCCTATCTTGACTAGCCTTTAATGTAACGTTTGGCCTTCTCAATCGCTTCATCTTCTGTAGCGCCTTTAATATAACGCCCATTAATAAAAATAAATGGCGACCTCGCGCAAGGCCCACAATAAGATTTGCAGCCAACCCGAATTTCCGCATCGGGCGCAAGCTTTTGCAGCTTTGGCACCAAAGTCTTAACCTGATAAAACCTGCATTTGTCACATACCATTATATCATTTGCCATTATTGTTAGTCCTACTTCCGTATTATCTTCGGTATCACAGCTTGTTAGTGGTCGCCGTGATTGCCTTGGGAAGGGTTCGTAATAGCAAAGCCCTCTTCAGGCACATAGAAGTAGTCAATGCGAATGCCATCAAGGAATTTGTTGTCCTTCTCCAAAATTACGTCGATTTCTTTATCTGTGGATACGACGATATCTTTATCCGTCGGATCATCAATGCCCATGCCATAGTGCGCATGGTCACCATGAGAATGCGTCACATATACGCGAAGCTTCTTTCCTTCATTCTCAGGCTTGTCCAGCTCAAGCTTCAATATCTTTGCCGCATTGCGCGAAATTTTGACTGTCATCATCACTTAAACACTCCTTCATTTGTCTAACCAGCAATTAGAAAAAAATTTTAGCTTATCCTATTATACTTGTTCTCGGTTCTGCGGGCAAACCATTGTGCAACAATCATCGTCACGGCTATATCATCAAACGGCAAATAGGGCAAGGCGTCAGGCAAAACCCAATACAGCAGCACCGGAACAAGGAACAGCAGCTTGTCCTTCCAAGAAACCTCCTTAGAGCGAAGCAGCTGAAAAATTCGGCTGAACGTGCGCTGCCAATGCCGGAGCGATAAAAATTTACGCATGTCTTTTGCCGCCTTTCTTTGTTATTTTCGCCTTCATTATAGCATAACCATCTCCGCTGCAAAGCTGGACTAAAGGCGGGTACTCTCGCTGCTCTGCCCCGCCCCGCACATCCGGCAATAGCCGCAGGAAAACGAAGCTAACGCTTCATTTCCTACGGCTATTCACTCTCTGCCACACGTACAGTGCTTGCATTTGAACAGGGCTAAAGCTCCCGTGCCCGATGAAGCGACAATGCCTCCACTAGAAGCGGCTTCACCGAATTATAAATGGCGGGCAACTGCTGAGGCGGCAGTGGATTTTCACCTCTTCCCGCTTCAATCGTAAAGCCCGGCCTCCTAAAACGCTGAATAAACCAATCTTTATAGCCAGCATCGCTGCCTGTCAGCTTCACAGGCTTATAGCCGCTTACGAGCGCTAGCCGCTCCGCAAGCTGCTCCGATTCCTTTGGCTCATAGCCCCGGTAGTTCCAGTAAATTTCCTCGCCCTGCGTGTGCAGCGCGACGGTCAAATCAAAGCGCTGTGCTGTCGTTAAATTCGCCATCGCCATCGCCTCTGGCTCACTTAAAGGATAAGGGCCCGGGTAGTCACGTGGACCTGGCCCCTGAACCTCGCGACGCTGGCACTCTTCCTCCCAATGCGCCGGAAATTGGTCATTCAAATCAACGCCGCGCGCATTCGCCTTCCAATCGGCAAATGACTCTCGGCCTTCATTCCATTCCATGAGCTGGGAGTAGAAAGGGTGGGCAGGCAGCGCTCCTTGCTGAGCAAGCTCCACACCATCGGGATTGACCATGGGCACCGCCCACAGCGTCGTCTCCTCATGCAGACGCGCTGCCATCTCCCCGCAGATGGAGCGGCCCTCGGCGCAAGAGACAGCATAATCAGCTACAAATCGCATAAGCAAGGCTGACGTAATCCATTCATTCGCGTGGAACGCTCCATTCATATGAATGCTTCTTGCACCCGTTCCACAGCGTAGCGCAACGATAGGCTTGCCCAGTACGCTATGCCCAATGGTATGAACGGTGACAAATGGGTATGCTTCCGTAAGCTCGCGGCAATCCGCCAGCAGCTCCTGATAGCCGTATTTTCCTCCTCCTACTTCTTGATCCGTATGCCTCACCTCGCTCCAAAATCACTTCTCCTTGATTGTATTCGGCAAAAAAGCTTCCCATGCCACTTGCGGGCGGCTTGGGAAGCTTTTTGGAGGGCAGAAAACAAGCCTTGCAGAAATTTAGCAGTGACTTAGCACTGACGAATAACGCCGTTATCCAATCGTCGGCACCTGCCATACGACAGGCGTCAGCTCAATTTGCTCGCCAAGCCATTGCTGGGCAATAGCTTTGAACATTAAGGGGTCGCCGCTGGAGAAAAACTGATGAACGGGCAACACTTCGCCTCGGGAAAGCTGACCCTTATCATGAAGGATCGTGCTAATATCACGAGCTGTCTCGTCTGCCGAGCTGATGAGCTCAATACGGGAGCCAATAACCTCAGCAATCGCCTCTGCCAAAAAAGGATAATGCGTACAGCCCAATATGAGGCAATCCATCGGATATTGGCTTAAGTGACCGATAGATCGGCGAATCGTCTCATACGTTTCACTGGAACGAAAGTTGCCCCGCTCTACAAGCGGAACAAATAGCGGACAAGCCTCACTTATAACGCGTACGCTTGGCGAAAGCTCCTTGAGAGCCAGCTCATAAGCGCCGCTGCTTATCGTGCCTTCTGTACCGATGACGCCAATACAGCCCGTCTGTGTGCGTTTGATGGCCGCTCTTGCCCCGGGATTAATAACACCAATGACAGGTATGTCTACTCTGGAACGTATATCCTCAAGCGCAACCGCAGTAGCAGTATTGCAAGCTATAATAATCATTTTCGGCCGAAACTGGATTAAATAATCGACAATTTCCCGTGTAAATTGAACGATTTCCTGCGAAGGGCGCGGCCCATAGGGCGTGCGAGCCGTGTCCCCAAAATAAATAATTTTTTCACGCGGCAGTTGGCGCATAACTTCCTTGGCGACGGTAAGCCCGCCCACTCCTGAGTCTAGTATGGCAATCGGTTGCTGCACAAACACACCGCTTTCTTAAACGTAATGTAGTCGCTCATAAGAAGAATAATTCATCAACAGCATATGTTTTGTGCTATCAAAACGTACCTACATCTTATCTCAATTATGTATATCCATCAAGAAATACGCTTAAGATACGGCGTGACATATGCTTCTATTGAGACAAAGGAAGGAGCCTGCTCCCTATATAAGCCAGGCTCCATGCATCGTTACTGCTCGATTCTTGATATTAAGTCAGCTATACAGAGCGGACAACGCCCTATTTTTCAATCGGATCTGTCGCTTCCATTTCCGTTTTAGCTTCAACTGTTTCCTCCGTAATTAGCTCCTCTGGGCGGCTTTCCGCTTCCTCTAGGCCCGTTTGCCCTACTTCACCGGCAGCCTCCGTCGTAAATTGAGCCTCGCCCTTCCTCCATGTACGCGCACTGCAGATCAATGCTCCTGCTCCATCCTTAGCACGGTCCGCAAGGTGAACCGCTTTATCACCCAATTGTTTAGCCGTTCTAGTCGTTTTCTCGCTAACCTGTTCTACTGCTCTAACCGTTTTTTCACTTAAATCGTGAACGCCGCCTGCAATATCCTGACGCAGCTCCTTTCCTGCTTTTGGAGCGAGCAGCAGCGCTGTAACCGTTCCTGCGACCGTCCCCGCCAATGCCCCCAACAAAAATCCTTTCGTTTGCTTCTGCTTTGCCATACGATTCGCTCCCTTCATAATTGCGGCGCATTCCGCCATTTTTGCGCCGTTGTTGCTATCAGCCATTGTGCTTGCGCTTAGTTTGCCAAAGCTGCCACGCCAGCATACCTAGCTCTGCCCATTCCATCGCTTCTTTTGCCTTATTTCTCGTTTCAGCCTTCGCTATATGCTCAGCAGCGGATTCGGACAATAGCGAGGACACCTTACTAACGGTTTCTGTCGTCTGCTCAATCGTCTCGCCAATTTGTCCTGCCGCTGTAAACAAGGACTGGATATTTTGGAGCTGCTGCTGCACCAGCAGGAGGGATTGCTTCGCTGGTTCTATTAAATCGGCTGCCTCGGCCGCTGTATGCTGCAACTGTCCCCGCAGCTCATCAGCACTTGTTTGCAGCCTTTCCAGCCGAACTAGCCCTTTGCGCAAGCCAAGCAATAAGCCCGCCACCAACCCAATAAATGCTAACGTCGCCGCTATCGCGCATCCCGCTATAACGTCCATCGCCCATTCACCTCCCGCTGTTGACCAGAGCAGGGCATCTGCCCATTTCGTAATGCCATTATAAGCAGCATGGGCTTGGCTTGACACAGCTGCATGCAAAAAAACCGATGGCAAGAGCAAGGTCATATGACCCGCTTGTCCATCGGTTTATCCCATTAACGTATATAATACCTATACGGCACTTATCTTGTATGTGCATTTGCTCCCGCCTTTAGCGAGACATTCGGTTCGCTCCACCTCAGCATGAAGCAGCGACTGAAATAACGTCAGCTCACAGCTGCAAGCCTGCTGATATTGATTCGCGACCTGAGCAATTGGGCAATTATATTCATTTAATACAAAATACCCCTCGCCAGACGTCTCGACCTCGACCATGTAGCCCCCGGCATTTTGAATAGCTGCAAGCTCAAGCACCTTCTGCTCCAGCGCTTTGCCCGCCATTCGGGGCGCGTAACGCTCCAATAGCTTCTCCTTGCGCCCTTCAAACATACGGGTAATGAGACCTGCCGTATTGGCCTCATCCGCCAGCTCGCCAAGTAAATCAAGCGCCAGCGTATGATAGTTTTTCGGAAAACGGTCATCCGCTTGAGCGGTAAGCTCATAATGATGCATCGGTCTTCCCATAGCCTGCTTGACCGTAACAATTTGAATGGCCCGCTCCTCTTCCAGTGCGTACATATGCCGCCTTACAGCCATTTCAGTCAGCGAAAGCTCGCTTGCAAGCTGCGCGGCATTCATGGAGCCATTCCTCTTGAGCAAATGCAAAATGCGCTGACGCGTAAAGCCTGGAGACGTTCTCTTATCCGGCGCAGGACCGGAGCTTCGTTGATTTTGCTGCTTCACCCTATCGCCACCTTCGAACGCTTGTTACAGGTATTGTAACATATTCTCAAAGTATGGTGTGTACGATTCAGATTAAACTTTTCCCTCAAAATCAACCAGCTCGCGCTCCAGATACAGCTCTACTTCCTGTTTGAAGCGCAGCAATTGCGAAGCAAGCTGCCTTGTTAGCGGATGCAGCTCGGCCCGCTGCCATTCATAATATTGCTGAACGAGCGGCCTGCGCAGCTGTACCAATTGTTTGAATGTCGGCAGAAGCTCTGCGGAAAATACGCCTTCGGCTCCAGTCACTTCAACAATATCCTCGTAGCTGCTCGCATCACGCATCATAAATCCGTCAATAAGATAGCTGCCGACATCGGTTACGGTTTCAACTGCAAGATGCAGCGCCCGCTCCTGTGCCAGTCCTTGCAGCATGCTGCCATTCCATTGTGCTGCAATTAAGTTCAGCGCTTCAGCTATGTCGGGAATTGCATCAAGCCTCACCGCAATTTGTTCGCGATTCACGTAATACATACCGCTATGCCACCTTTATCGTTACTTCTTTTTTTTGGCCTTGCGCTTCAGCACAGCGACCATAATAATGCTGCTGGCAATAATGACGATTAAATAGGTCATTATTTGATATACGTCTTCTCCCATTGCCACTAACGTCCTCTCTTAAGGCTGGCGTCTCTTGGAGACTCCGACGAAATAAAGCACCGCTAATTTGTTGACAAAAAGCGGTGCTAATACTCTCGCAGCTCCTTAGCTTTCAAAATCAATGCTGACAGACGCTTCACGAACCTGGGTCATATGCTCAATTACTTTCTTGTGCACCGGATGAATCTGATAAGCTGCCAGTGCATCAAGCGATTCGAAAGTTGTGATTAAGCCGATATCATAAGAACGCTCGGAATGCAGAACATCCAGTCCAACCGTAATTGATTTTAATTCGTCAATTTTACCTTCCATATTGCGAAGCACCTGCGCGGTCGTTTCTACGCTCTCCGCACTGTTATCCTTAAGTTTAAACAAAACAATATGCGTAATCATTATTGTATTACTCCCTTCAACTAGTGGAATTGCTTATACCCTTTTGTCACATAATAACCCAAGCAGCCGTATTCCGGCAACGTCAAACCGATGAGAGGACTGATTTAACATGCGTTATAAATTCACGGCCATCGCCGCCCTGATTGGACTCGCCTTATGTCTGTATAATTCCACCGGTTACGATCCGCATAACATGGTGTTTTTTATGCTCAGCGTTCCGGCCTGGTTTGTTGATTTGTTTATTAATGTTCATGAGGTAAGCGTACTGCTTATGTATGTACTTACAGTCGCAACATGGGCGCTGCTCGGATTAATTGCCGACACTATCGTGTACCGCACCTCATCGAGAACGCGTTATCGAGCATAGCGTAAACGGCCGAAGGCTGTCCACTGACTAAATGATATTTGCTTATATTTTTAAAAAGAGGAGCCAGCCGGCTCCTCTTCTTGTTTATAAAAGCTATGTGACAGAAAGCGCCCAAGAGCATCTTCTCTTTTTAATGAAAAATTCGTTTATTAAGCCGCTTCTACAATAAGCTTCGTCTTCATCTCCATATGTCCCGTACCGCATGGAACAGAGCAATGCATCACATATTCGCCTGGCTTGTCGAATTCAATATTTGTTTCCAACTGCTCGCCTTCAAGATCAACATTCAGTTCATCAATTTTCAGACCATGAATACCGCTTTTGTTTTTCAAACGAAGAATGACCTTGTCTCCAACCTTCACTTTATATTCCGTTTGATCAAAAGTGAAATCCGCATTGGCTTGTACGTTAACTAGCACTGTTCCTTCAGGCAATGAAGCAGATTCATCCACTGGCTTTGGAGGCAAACCTACTGTTAGCAAATAAACACCTAGCAGCGATGCCGCTGTCATTAATACAAACATAATCCACTTATGCATTACAACGTACTCCCCTTTACTATCTAATGTTTACTTCTTATATTACATAAGATTGTCGTATGTACTCAAGCTTAAACTGGCTAAGGGGAAAACTTTTTTGGAGTTTATGACAAAATGATGAACTTTTCTCATTCATCACGAAATGCAGCGGGAGAGAAGCTTGACTTTCTCAGTGATAAGGAGAACATGCAGTTATCGACAATACGTCCGAAGCAGCTGCTCCGATTCCAGTCGAATATACCCCCATAATAAAATAAAGCGGTGACGATAGCCTCGGCAAATATACTGGGCTTCCAGCCCATCCTCACTTCGTTTCTCCTCAAGCATCGCTATGCCCTTGCTTCGCAGTTGCTTGCGAAGAGCAGCCAGCTCCAGCAGCACACGGTCCTGCAAGCCAGCCAGCATCGTCTCATAAAGCTTAGGCAGCTTGGCTTCGCTTGAATGCAGCACACGAATATCATGGTCCAAAATCCTCACAATGATGCCCAGCAGCACATACCGCCTTGCAAGCACAAGCTCATCCTCTCTCTGTATCGGCTCTCGCTTCATAACCAGTACGCGCGCAGTCGGATTCTCCAATGGCTTCATCGAAATAAACAGCCCCCTTCGAAATAAGAACACTTGTTCCTATTATATACAAAGTGAGCTGCTATATACAAGTGCTGCACGATAAACTTTTATTTATTTTTATCTTTTAAAACTTCAATCATTTGACGAATCTTATCCGGCAGCGGCAAACCTAATCTTCCGTAATTTTCAGTGATGGAGATCAATTCATTGGCAATATAAAAATAAATAGCTGCTCCCATCGTCACATTATTGGCTTCCAGTAGCAGATCAACACGATGGGCGATGAGTATGACGAGCAGCATAAGCCCTTTTCGAGCAATCCCCCATGCCCCAAATGCACTATTAAGGCCCCGTCCTTCCTTTAACGATGCAGACACCCCGGTCACATAGTCTATGGCCATGACAACGATGAGCAGTGTAAGCGATTCCATCCATACGCCAAAAGCAAAAGTCACGATAGAACCTAAAAACGCACAAATGGAGCAAAGATATACAAACCCCGGCATCAGGTATCCTCCTCTTCTCAATCTATACACTATCGTATGCTGAGAGATTAGGGATGGCGTATTCATTCTATTAAATATGCGTATAACTATGTTGAACTCTTCCATCTGCCGTTCAGATCTATGTATTTCTTGTCTCTCCTTTCTTAAATACGACCATAATGACAGCTGCCAGAACGAGCAGCAAAATATTGGTCAAATCCCAGAAGGGCCATATGGTCGCAAGGCCATTTATAAAAGGCATGCTGGGGGCAATTGCATAAGCAAGGCCAAATATTAGCAAGCCGAAGGGAAATATCATTGCACGTTGTTCTCGTAAACCCAGAAATTGAGATAGGCCATATATAAAGGCAAAAGCATTAATTGTCATTTTCACATAGGTTGACACGATATAGCTGATGACGAGCAGAGCCTCTACCCGTTCTATAAATCGGCCGATGCTAATTCTTTTGGCCATGGCGTAGGCCGCATAAATTTGATGCTCCGTCATGTAATCGCCCAGTACGAGCAGCGACATCATTACGATCAGAAATAAAGAAAAGCTCGCTACTAGGGAAGCCAGCATAAAATCTCTGGTCCAGCCATCCGTCTGCTTCATGGAAGGAAAGAACATAAAAAGGGTAACCATTTGAAAAAAGGGGAACGAGGTCGAATACAATACCCCCTTGCCATAGTCTACTGCTTTATGGTGAAATACAGGCAGCAGATTGGAGAGGGTTGCTTCCGGAAGCAGCATAACAATAAACATAATGAACATCAGCACCACGCCCATAATAAAAATCTCGGCCGATTTTACAAACACGGCCAGACCAGCCCTTAAAGCAATGACAACTATAAGCGTAACCATTAGGACGGTCACCCGAGCCGGTGTTTCCGGCATCATTTGAGTCGTAACAAAGTCGCCAACGACCCTCAATTGAACACCTATGGCATTGAAAAGCAGATATAAGAAAAACAGGCTGCATAGGCCGCCCAGCCATTTTCCTAACGCCGTTCGATAAATTTCCATCAACGTAAGTCCAGGAAAAAGGCGGCGGCATTTATCTATAAACCAGACGACGACGAGCCCTGTGAACATGCTCAGCAAAGAGGAAATCCATGCATCGGAGTCCAGAATGGAAGCGAGCACGGTTGGAATAAACCAGAACATGTCGCCCACGATGAAAAATAGCACGAGTACCGCCATTTGTCTGGTGCTTATGATCTCACGCTTCAGCATACCCTCGCCTCCTCTCTTATAATGCATCGAACCAATCTGCCATTGGCTTATAAATGAACAAAATTATATTTAATGGACTGGGCAGTCTGATTTGGTTGATCGCGCATATGCTCAGAAAAGCCCCGCCCAGCAGCATAATCAAATAAACAACGATTTCTTTCTTCCAGCCTTTTTTCGCCAGCTTCGGCAGTTCAAGACATGCAAGCGTTATGGCCAGAGCCGATATGAATAAAATTCCAGCCACTAGGCCTCACTCATTTCTTCAAATAGTTTTGAAACGCATCATTTGTCGTGCCAATCTTTGGTATCTGAACCTCAATGTCATATTCCAGCTTGACCTGCGGAAATAGCTCATCCCAATCACCCTTCCACTTCTCCCACTGCTGAGGCTTATATTGATGGAACGTATTGCCGAAGCCAAATATGTCGGTATTATAGGTTTTCTGCACATGCTCAACCACTCCCTGAATGATCTCTTGCAGCCTTTTCTCCCCGTTTTTTTCCAGCATTTCAATCGTTTCTGGTTTCGTTAAATCAATTTTGCACTCCACATCGGCCACCGAAGCGACCTGCTTCATCTTCACCTTAATGACCGGCTTCCCGTCAACAACCTTTGGGATAAGCTTCGTTTTACTGCGTATGACCTCCATAACAATGTAGCCGCCATCTGGACAAATCTGATGGCCTACTGTGCTTGTCACATTATTCATAATATAATTGTAGCCTTTGCTGTAAATTTCATTGAGCCAACCAATAAGCTTGTCAGCACGAAAAATAGCAAGCCCCGTAATTCGGGTACGCGTTCGCGACTCTGCCTGCTGAACATTCGAAATATTTTCCCCTTCACGGGCATTACCCTCCAGCTGTACACCCGTTAGCACCGGGCTCATACCATCTGTTACTAGCTGTTCAATCAAGCGTTCTATCGTAACTGTTGTCGTAGGCGCCCACGTCTTGGCAGACGTATCCAGCGCGTAAAATAAATTTTCCGCCGGGATTTTCTCCAGCGACGTCAAAATTTTCAAAATTTGATTCGCCGGCGCCTTGTGCGCAATCATTAAGTAAAAATCCGTCCGGGCTTCCGGATTTCGTGACAGCAGATCAAGTACGTTGGCAATCCCCTCCCTCGCCAGCGATTCCCCAATAATCAGCACACGGATATGCGCGGAATATATTTTTCGCGAGCTCGTTTCCGTCAGTTTGCGGAACGCTTCAAACACGGTTGGCGCGGTCGCCTCATACATCGCTACCGGAGAGCGCCCTCCCCCGCCTGCCTTGGCCGACAGCTCGCTAGGAATAACAACCTGCACCGATACGCGGTATTGATTGCCAACCTTGTCAATGGCCGTTCCCAGCTGTATGCCCAGCGTATCCAGCTCCCGCCTGTTCCAGCAGCCGCTGACTACAGAAGCGGCAAGCGACCCTATCAGCAATAGCAAGAGCAGCTTGCCTGCTCGCCTGGTAAATCTGCTCATGCTTTATCCTCCTAAATTTTCGTTTTGTTACGCGGTCCTTGCCGAACTATATTTTTCTCTGCCGTTGCCACCGCGCGAGTGCGCATTTTCGGCCAAGGCAGCCGGAACAGCGTATCCTTCTGATTGCTCCATACGAATGGGGAGAACGACTGCATATAGGGAATGCCGAACGATTGCAGGCCATTCAAATGCAGGACGAGCAAAATATAGCCGAGCAAAATGCCAAACAATCCAAAGGATGCAGCAAGCCCCATTAAGAGGAATCGAATCATCCGTACCGATATGGACATGCTCGTAGCTGGAATGACAAAGCTTGATATCGCCGTAATGGACACGATAATAACCATCGCTGCCGAGACGATGCCCGCATCCACAGCAGCCTGCCCAATCACGAGTGTTCCGACGATTGAAACGGCTTGTCCAACGGTTTTTGGCATTCGCACGCCAGCTTCCCGTAATATTTCGAAGGTGAGCTCCATCGCAAGCGCTTCAATAAAGGCCGGAAACGGCACGCCCTCACGTTGAGCCGCCAAATTAATAAGCAGGCTTGTTGGAAGCATCTCTTGATGAAAGGTCGTTATCGCAATATAAAGCGAGGGAGCAAGCAGCGTGATCATAAAAGCAACAAACCGTAGCATTCTCAGCAAGGTGCTGATGTCCGCCCGCTGATAATAATCTTCCGCCGATTGGAAAAATTGAATAAACAGCGCTGGCACCAGCAGCACAAAGGGCGTACCATCTACCAAAATCGCAACTCGACCTTCAAGCAGACCAGCAGCAATTGTATCTGGCCGCTCCGTATTGTAGATCGTAGCAAAGGGAGTCCACGCCGTATCCTGAATGAGCTCCTCAATATAGCCGCTCTCCAAAATACCGTCAATATTTATTTCACCAAGCCGCTTTCTCACTTCCTGCACGATATTCTCATCCGCTACATTGCGCAGATACATTATTGATATAGACGTTTTCGTAATCTTGCCAATGTCCATGCCTTCTGTCCACAGCTGCGGGTCCTTGATCTTGCGCCGGATGAGCGCTCTATTGGTACCAATATTTTCAGTAAAGGCTTCCATTGGGCCCCGAACGACAACCTGAGAGGTAGGCTCGCTGACATTGCGATCCTTCCACCCCTCGGCTGCTATACAGATTGCTTCAGAGCTATCAGCCAATAACAGAATGGCCCAACCAGACAGCAGTTGATAAAACAGCGGCTCCCATTCATTGATCGTAACGGTTTCACCGACTGCCAGCACCGCATTTTTCAAATATAACAGCCTATTTCCGCTCTTGTGGCTCGCTGTTTGCTCCTCAGCCATAAAATAATCCAGTATCAAATGATTAATAATTGTAGAATCCGTTAAGCCATCCATATAAACAAGCGCCGCCTGCAGACCATTGTCATTGTTCATTTCTTTAATCACGAGGTCCTGGCTGTTGCCAAGGCTGGCCCTAATAAACGAGAGATTGCTCATTAATTTAAGGCCCAGTCGCTTATCTACAGAAGCGTTCATCAACAAACCACCTCTCTAAGGTGCACATAATTGTATATATTGTCCAATTGGACTTCCCGGTATGTAATATTTTTTCAATTGATCTGCTTCCACTCCATCATGCTAGCCCTCTCCTTTCTTCCAGCCCGCTTTCAACCGGGCAGCTATATAACTAAGCAGCAGTAAACCCGGTGAGTAACTAAAAACCCAAAACAGCCATACCACATCAAAATGAACAAAAGAAACGATGCCTGGCGCCAAAAAATAAGCATAACCCACGATTAGAAATCCAAAGGGTCGCATCAAAAACCGATGATCTTGCAGCTTAAAAAGCTGCTGCAGACCTCGAATAAAAGCGTAGCCGTAAATAATACATCGAAAATATGTGGAAATGATATAGTCAACCGCCAGCACCGCTTCCAGACGCTGCACAAAGTCGCCGATATTGATTTTTTTCGCCATCACGTAGGGCGAATATATGGTATGCTCCGTAGCGAATACCCCCAGAACACAAATACACAGCACGATGGTGACCCAAATCGCTATTCCTGCGACAAAGGCAGCCAGCAAATAGTCTCGGGCAGCGTGCTCGCTTTCCTCCACGCGATCAAAAAACATGAGAAAGGCAAACATCTCGCAGAAGGGGAATGCGATAAAAAAAAGCGCCCCCTTCATGATACCCGGGAATCCCGTTACCTCGATTGGCAGCATCTGGGTTAAATCTATTTTCGGAATAAGCAAAATGACAAGTAAAATGAACATCGCAAAAAAGAACGGGAAGATCACCTCACCCAGCCTTGCAATCGTCGTAATTCCACCTCGTATCGCAAGCGTAATTGGCAAAACCATCAGCAAGCATATGACGATCTGCGGCGTCTCCGTCATCATTTGCGTCGATACAAAATCGGCAATTTCCCGAACCTGGGTAATCGACGTATTAAACATCATCATGAGAAACACGAAGGAGAGCAGCCCACCTGCTATTTTTCCAAAGGCCTGATTATTGATTTCAATTAACGTTTTCCCTGGGAAACGTTTGCTGATGCTGAATAAAAACCAAGCCGCTCCAACCCCAAACGGAATACCGATAACCCCCGACATCCAGGCTGAATGTTTTGCATAAGCAGCTGTTAATGGAGGCAAATATAGCTGCATATCGCCGATAGCGAAAAATATAACGAGGATGGCTAGCTGTCTCACGCTAATCGTTTGTCGTTGCCGCTGCACTTCCTATCACCCGCTTCGCATGTGAAATATAACCGTAATCCATTTTGTCCAGCAAGATGCTGAATTATCCATAATTGGAATAAGAGCAGCTACCCACTAATCGGCCATCTCCTTCTTCGGCAGCCTGCCGCGTAGTTTAGCAAGGCCCCATCCAAGCAGCAGCAGCCCCGGTGAATAGGTCAATATCCAGAGCACACAAGGTATGACAAGCCAATTAAAAAACACAATTCCCGGCGAAACCACATAGGAGTAACCAAACGCCATAAAAGCGAAGGGGATCGTTAAAATTCGAAAATCTCGAAGCTTGAAAAGCTGAGCGACACCGAGAACAAAGGCGTAGCCGTAGATCAAGCTGCGAAAATAAGAGGTGATGATGAAGCTGATAGCAAAAATCGCCTCTAGCCGCTGAATGAAGTTGCCGATATTGATTTTTTTCGCCATGATGTAAGGGGCATATAAGGAATGCTGGGTTATGTAAGAACCTAGCATGAGCATGCACAGCAATACCACCATCCAGACCGCCAAACCGCCTATTAATACCCCCAGCATGTAGTCACGGGCACGGTGCTTGCTTCGAACAACATTCGGAAAAATCATCAGAAAAGCGAACAGCTCACAAAAGGGGAAGCCTACAAAAAAGATGGAGCCCTTTATAATACCAGTAGCGCCCGCACCCCAGATCGGCAGAAGATTAGTCAATGACAGACTAGGTAAAATCAGCACCAATAACAATACAAATAGGATCACAAATACGGGAAATATCGTTTCTCCCGCACGCCCGACCGCGCGAATCCCCCCGTGTATCGCAAGCGCTAATGGAAAAATCAACAAGAGGCAAAGGATAATGATTGGCGTCTCAATCAATATTTGTATGGTAACAAAATCACTGATTTCCCGAATTTGCATAATCGAAGAATGGAACATAAAAGCCAAAAACAGCAGCGAAACAAGACTCCCGGCTAGTCTGCCGAAAGCCTGATTATTGATTTCATGAGTGTCATATTAGGAAATTGTTTACTTAAGCCATATATAAACCAAGCTATGCCGAGCCCAATTGGCAGGCCAGCCAGTCCTGATATCCACGAAGCTTCATCTGCGTATACAGCCGTAAGCGAGGGTAAAAACAACTGCATATCGCCCATAATAAAATAAATAACGAGGATAGCCAGCTGCCTTGCGCTTATTGATGCCTGTCCCTGCTGCATGCTGCTTCACCCGCTTTGTGCTTAAAATGTTAGATTGCTGTCGTTATCCATTTTGTCCACAGGGATGAATAATTATCCAGCATGCACGGAGGAAGCCGAGCTGGCAGGCTCTGCTCAGGAGTCTAGCTATACATTTCACGGTACGCTTTCGGAGAGGCGTTCTCCGCTTTGCGAAAGACGCGAATGAAATAGCTAGATTGCGAAAACCCCGTTCGGCTGGCGATTTCGCTGACTGGCAGCCGGGTCGCAACTAGCAGGCTTTTGGCGGCAGCAATACGGCAGCTGGTCAAATATTGCTGGGGCGTACGCCCCATTACCTGCCGAAATAGCCGCAAAAAATAATACGGACTGTAGCCGCTCAGCGCTGCCATCTCCGGCAGCGTCCATGCTTGTTCACTCGAGCCGCGAATAAGATCTGCCGCTTCGCGGATCGCATTTTTAGTAATGAGCGGCAGTGCATCATGCTCCAGGCGCTCCGAATTATGGGCAAGCTCTGCCAGCAGCTCATATAGAAGGGCTGACATCCGCGGCTCATGCCGCGTCTCGAAACTGCCGCATAGCTCGTACATCTCCTCTGTAATCTCGATAAAACGCGCAAGCGATGCTTCCGAGATTGCAAACAGCCACACGCTGGAAGCATCTGCTGCCCGCAGCAGCAAAAGCTCCATCGGCACCACAAAATGAATCCAGCGCACATCCCATGGCTGCTCGGGATCCGTTCCATAATGCTGGAACGCTCCTCGCGGATACAAAAAGCCTTCTCCTGCTTTCAGAGCAATACGCTGGCCCTCCTTCCTAACATAGCCGCTTCCAGAGCAGATCACATGCAAATTATAGGCAGCTATAACCCCTGCCGCCCGTTGCTCGTGATGCTGGGGAAAATCATTATAGCGGCCTACTGCATCCGGATAACAGACATAATGCGAAGCAGCTGGCTCGGGCAATTGATAGTAGGTACGCATCCAATAGCTCCTTTCCTTGCGGATAAAGATCGCAATATTTTCATATAGATCACAACATAATAGTATATACGCGTCGAAATACTGATTCTACAATAATAAAATAGCCGATAGATAGCAATTTATTATTATTTGTATGGAGGTACAACCCTAATGACACACGTAAACCCAATAAATGAGTTTGCCCTTGGCGTCTGCTATTACCCTGAGCAATGGCCGGAGGAGCTATGGGATGATGATCTTCGCCGCATGAAAGAAATGGGGCTCTCGATTATTCGGGTAGCCGAATTTGCCTGGTCGGTGTTCGAGCCTGAGGAAGGCGTATTCCAATTCGAGCTGTTCGATAAAGTCATTGACCTAGCTCATAAGCATGGTCTGAAGGTCATCATTGGCACCCCAACAGCAACGCCGCCTGCATGGCTGACGTTCAAATATCCCGAGGTGCTCAACGTAACCTATGAGGGGGTGACGCTTCAGCATGGAATGCGCCGCCACACTAACTATAACAGTCCCATATATCAGGAGCTGAGCGCCCGCATTGCTCGTCAAATGGCGGAGCATTACTCCGATCATCCGGCAGTTGTCGGCTGGCAAATCGATAATGAATTCAATTGTGAAATTTCTGAATACTATTCGGAGGCCGATCATTTGGCTTTTCGTGAATGGCTGCAGCGCAAATACGTTACGCTGGGCAAGCTGAATGAGGCTTGGGGCGCTGTCTTTTGGAATCAGACGTATTCCGCCTGGGAGCAAGTGTTTCTTCCGCGCCCGACTGCGGTGCCCAGACAGCCGAATCCGCATCAGGCGCTGGATGAGAAGCGTTTTATTTCTGACAGTACCATTTCTTACGCCAAGGTGCAGGCCAACATACTGCGTGAGGCAGCACCTAAGCATTGGGTAACGACGAATGGCTTGTTCGGTCATCTGGACAGCCACCGGATGACCGACGAGCTGCTGGACTTTTTCAGCTACGATTCCTACCCGCAGTTTTCCACCATTAACTTTGACAATAATGAGGAAAAACCGCTGCTCGATCGCGGCTGGAGCCTGACTCTGTCTACCATCCGCTCCATTTCACCGAATTTCTGCATTATGGAGCAGCAGGCTGGACCAGGCGGCTGGGTGAACCGCATGGATATGCCTTCGCCGAAGCCGGGGCAAATGCGCCTGTGGACTTACCAATCCATTGCCCATGGCGCAGATATGGTCGTTTATTTCCGCTGGCGTACGGCAGCCTTCGGCAATGAAATCTACTGGCATGGCCTGAACGATTACCATAATGGACCGAACCGCCGTCTTCGTGAAGCAGCGCAAATCGGTGCTGAGCTTGCCAAGGCCGGTCCGCATTTTGTCGGTACGCGCAACCGGGCAGAGGTTGCCCTCGTACGCGATTATGACAATGAGTGGGACGGCGAATATGATATTTGGCACGGCCCTTTTTCCTGGAGAAGCAGCAAGGAATGGTTCAAGGCGCTGCAGCATCAGCATATTCCAAGTGATGTTCTTTACATGCGAAGCGGCACAACGCTTGCTGACCTGCAGCGCTACCGCGTGCTCATCTATCCGCATCCGGCTATTATGAGGGATGAAACAGCTGCTTTGCTGGAGCAATATGCCGAAAGCGGCGGCACAATAATATTCGGCTGCCGCACGGGCTACAAGGATGAGCGCGGTCACTGCTACATGCGCCCATTCCCTGGCGCCGCAGCGGCTCTTGTCGGTATTTCCGTCGAGGAGTTTACACAAATTAAAGGTACGCGCAAACCAGCAACAATCGAGTGGAAGCACGGGGGTGGTGAAGCGACTACGGCGGATCTGTTCAATGATGTACTCGCGGTCGAAAGCGATACCGTCGAAATCATGGGGGAATATGCCTCCGATTATTATGCAGGCAAGCCCGCTGTTACCCGCAATGCCGTGGGAGCAGGCTCAGCCTGGTATTACGGGGCTGTATTCAATGAGGCAGCGGCTCGTCATATGATTGGCCTGCTCGGCTTGTCATCGCCTGTTGCCAATTGGCTTTCCCTGCCAGAGCAGGTGGAGCTGACTATTCGCGAGGGCGAGGCTGGGCCGCTCCACTTCCTCCTCAATTATGCGGAAGAAGCTGCCGAGCTTACTCTCGGCGAGCCGCGCATCGACCTGATTAGCGGCGATACGCTTCAAGGCTCAGTCGTGCTGGAGCCTTATGGCGTGCTAATATTGACTTAAATGACCTTAGGCTAGACTGCTGCGTCCAAAAAATATAACCTAAAGCAAACAGAACCCCGAATCCGCCTCGTCAGCTGTGGAGGATTCGGGGTTCTGTTATTTTGCATAGCCTAAGGTGCAGGCTGTGGCGCAGCCATTTTCGAACGTTTCTTTCTTGTACATCCCATCCTATGCCTTGCGCCTCATGCGTCCAGCACCAGTTCAAACTCTGCATCTCGGTCACAGACCAGCTTGCCATCCTGCACCTCAAGCTTGGCTACTTGAAGGGAGCTGCGCCGCGTGAGATAACCCGGCACCTGACCAGGCACTTCCCAATTACCGCGTCTGTCCGGGTGGGTGAAATAGAAAATATACGCCTGCTCGCCCTGGACAACGACATCGGCATGCAAGCCAATGGTTCCATCATCCTCACGCTGACCGGGCTTATCCAATATCAGGTTGTTGCGCTCCCAGCTCTCCAAATCATCGGAACGGAAGACGCCCTGACCCCGCCATTCGTCAACGATCATCCAATACGAGCCTTGCAGCCAAAATACATTCGGCCCCTCATGCCCCCGCTCCGTAATGACGGGACCAACCACCTTCCAGCTATACAAGTCGCTGCTGTCGGCAGCGTAAGTGAACGAGCCGAGCGCCTCATCCTTATACCACATTCGAAACCCACCATTCGGCAGCTCGTAGATGCAGGCATCAATGACGCGGTCCAAGCTAAGACGCACATTGGAAATGAACGTCCAGTCGAGCAAATTCGTGCTTGTATAATGAAAAATCTCCCGTTTATGGCCCGCCCAATCATCGGGCACACCTTGAATATAGCTGACGTACATATGGTAAAGTCCATTATGCCAAATGATTTCCGGCGCCCAAAATGTATTTCGTCCCCATTCTATATCCAGCCCCGTAAGCGTTCCCCGATAATTCCAGCTGCGGCCGCCATCTGCGGAAGATGCGACGCCTAAATCGGTGCCATGCACCCATGCAAAGCCTGGACCTTCCACCGTAGCACGGCGATTTGTATAAATAATCCACCATTCCTGCATCTCACGATTATAAATGACGACCGGATCCGCCGCTCCGTCAAAAATTGGATCTCTGAATAATGGCGCCTTCATCTGCTTCTTCCTCCCGGCAAGCTCTGCCATCATGTTAAAATAAACAGCTGCTGTCAATCGTTAATGACTTGCAACAGAGCGCCATCTGACATCATTTGGATTCGGACAGCTTTTTTCCTTATATTTAGCAGAGATTCGCACAATACACCCACAAACCATGCAGGTTGTCCCGCTCATGAGCTTCGGACAGCTGCCGCATTCCCGAAGGCGCGCTGCGTACACCTCATCGTCCACGCAGCGTTCGGACGACTGAAACATTGGCGCAGCCAAAATCCGCTGGATTTGCGCTTCTGTGACGGTATAGCTGTCATCACAGCCTTTGCAGCCTCTCGCATTCCTGTCCATGCCTGACTTCATGCCGTCCGCCTCCTTTTCATTCTAAGCCTCACCTTATTATTGCTCGATCAGCTCAAGCACCGTAACCGACATGGCTGGAAGCTTAGCGGATACCTGTGCGCCATCCCAAGTAAAGCTTGTAAAAGCGGCTGGCTCTACTGCATTTGGCTGCTCAAATGTATTATGCGAGTCAATGGCCGCGCCCGACAGCACTGTACCCGTTATTGTTTTCAAGCCTTGTGTCAAGCCGCGCAGCGCAATGGACACATCCGCTTCGGCACTATGATCCAGATTGCACAAGCTGACATGGATTTTGCCATCTGCCGCTTTCGAAGCCGATACAGAAATTTGCGGCAGCGACTCGTCACCATGCTCGTAACGGGCGCTGGTCGTATGCGTATCCAGCAATTCGGCATCCTGATGCACCTTAAACATATCAAAAATATGATAGGTTGGCGTCAGCAGCATCTTTTCCCCTTCGGTCATAATAACCGATTGCAGCACATTAACGATTTGCGCAATGTTTGCCATTTGTACACGGTCGCAATGATCGTGGAAAATATGCAGCGTAAGACCAGCTACGAGCGCATCGCGAATGGAGTTTTGCTGGTACAGGAAGCCTGGGTTTGTGCCCGGCTCTGTATTAAACCATGTGCCCCACTCATCGACGATCAAGCCAACGCGCTTCTCAGGATCATATTGATCCATAATTGCCGTATGCTTCGTAATAAGCTGCTCCATCCACAGCGCTTTTCTAAGCGTGATAGCCCACTCTTCCTCAGGGAAGCCGGTAGCTGCTCCCTTGTCCTGCCATTCCTTCGGAACAGTGTAGTAGTGGAGGCTGATGCCATCCATTTTGTCCGCAGCCTCCCGCATCAGCACTTCCATCCACTTGTAATCGTCGACGTTCGGGCCACAGGCAATGCGGTAAATTTCATTATCGCCATAATTGCGAACGTACGTCTGGTAACGGCGATACAAATCCGCATAATATTCCGGACGCATATTGCCGCCGCAGCCCCAGTTTTCATTGCCAACGCCAAAATATTTCAGCTTCCACGGCTTCTCGCGGCCGTTTTTCTCACGCAGCTCCGCCATCGGCGATACGCCGTCGAAGGTTATATATTCAACCCACTCGGACATCTCCTGCACCGTTCCGCTACCTACATTGCCGGAAATATAAGGCTCGCAGCCAAGCTGCTCGCAAAGCAGCAAAAACTCATGTGTGCCAAAATGGTTATTTTCAACTACGCCGCCCCAGTGTGTATTGATCATGCGCTTGCGCTCTTCGCTTGGGCCAATGCCGTCCTTCCAATGATATTCATCGGCAAAACAGCCGCCCGGCCAGCGCAGCACCGGAATATTCAATTTTTTGAGCGCTTCCACAACATCGTTGCGAATGCCTTTCGTGTTTGGAATAACCGAATCCTCGCCAACCCAGAAGCCTTCATAAATACAGCGTCCCAAATGCTCGGAGAAATGTCCATAAATGTTACGGTTAATCGTACCTTTAGTAATGTCTGCGTTAATTGTAATTTGATTGCTCATCGTTATAGCCTCCTAATTGGATTAACATAAATATAAATCATTTATTGATATCATTAATTTAGCTTCATCATAAACAATCCAACCACAATTATCAACCCTCTTTTGAAAAATAAATCCAATAAACGTAAACGCTTTCGTAAACGCTCGCTATACATTTAAATCTGTCGTCTAACCGTCCATCCGAACTGTATCGTGACACCAAAAAAAGCTTCTCCATCCTCGCTTGGATGGAGAAGCTTTCTAGTTCAAGCCTTATACAACTTCGCTCGTTATGCGCTTGCCTGTGAACTGGCTGTTATACAGATCGGCATAAAATCCGCCCTGCTCCAGCAGCTCCTCATGTTTGCCCTGCTCGATAATAGAGCCGTTGTTCATGACCAAGATCAGATCAGCTCCACGAATCGTCGACAGGCGGTGGGCAATGACAAAGCTGGTGCGATTATTCATCAGCTCGCCCATCGCCCGCTGAATAATAATTTCCGTACGCGTATCGACGCTGCTTGTCGCTTCATCGAGGATCAGAATGGACGGATCTGCTAAAATTGCCCGGGCAATAGTCAACAGCTGCTTCTGCCCTTGTGAAATGTTCGAGGCTTCCTCATTCAGAATCGTATCGTAGCCCTCTGGCAATGTTCGAATGAAATGATCCGCATGCGCTGCCCTTGCCGCTTGGTAAACCTCTTCCTCCGTAGCATCCTCACGCCCATAAGCGATATTGTCGCGAATGCTGCCATTAAAGAGCCATGTATCCTGAAGCACCATGCCGAACATGCGGCGTAGACTTTTGCGCTGTAACGCTGCAATGTCCTCGCCGTCGATTGTAATACGCCCGCCATTCAACTCATAGAAGCGCATGAGCAAGTTAATCATCGTCGTCTTGCCCGCGCCAGTCGGCCCGACTATGGCGACGGTCTGGCCTGGCTTAACATCAATATTCATCCCGCTAATGAGCGGCTCATCCGTTTTGTAGCCGAAATCTACCTGCTCGAAGCGAACGGCGCCGGCCGGTTTGCTAATGGCTTTAGCATTTTTCGCCTCCGGCACCTCATCCTCTTCATCAAGCAGCTCGAATACCCGCTCAGCGGAGGCAATCGTAGATTGAATAATATTCGCGATGTTGGCAAGCTGCGTAATCGGCATTGTGAACTGTCTTGTGTATTGGATAAATGCCAAAATATCACCGATTTTTATTGCATTTCTCGTAACCAGCAAACCACCGATGACGCATACAAGCACATAGCCAATATTACTAATGAAGCTCATAATCGGCATAATGATGCCCGACACAAATTGTGCGCGCCAGCCGGAATCATACAGCTTTTCATTCATTTCATTAAATTCATCCAGCGATTTGCGCTCGTGGCCGAATGCTTTGACGATTTTGTGGCCCGTGTACATTTCCTCGACATGTCCGTTCAAGCGTCCGAGCTCGGCCTGCTGACCGGCAAAATATTTCTGCGAACGCTTGGCGATCGCCTTCGTTGCAAGAAGGCTAGCTGGAATCGTCAAGAACACGATCAGCGTTAGAAGCGGACTTATCGTTAGCATCATCACGATAACGCCAACAAGGGTAATGAATGACGTGATGAGCTGCGTCAAGCTTTGCTGAAGCGTATTGCTAATATTGTCCACATCGTTGACGACCCGGCTCAGCACCTCGCCGTTGGAGCGCGAATCGAAAAACTTCAGCGGCAAGCGCGCAAATTTATTATTTACATCCTTGCGCAGGTCGTAGACGGTTTTCTGGGCAACGCCAGCCATTAAATACTGCTGAATAAAGCCAAATGCGGCACTAATCAAATACAGCACGACTAGCGTCAGCAGAATCGTGTTAATGGCATCAAAATCAATATGTGCACCTGGCACGCCTTGTGCTATTCCCACTACACCCTCATATAGCTTCGTTGTCGCATGCCCCATCATTTTCGGGCTGACAATGCTGAATACGGTGCTTAAAATCGCGGTCAGCAGCACAAGCGCAAGCTTCGTGCGATGCGGCTTCAAGTAGGCTGCCAGCCTTTTCAAGGTACCCTTAAAATCCTTCGCCTTCTGAGGAGGCATCATCATGCCCATTCCGGGCGGACCCATGCCGATGCCCTTCGGCCTTTGCGGGGAATTCTGCTTTTGCTCACTCATGCGATTTCCTCCTCCGAAAGCTGTGAATATACAATTTCCCGGTACACATCGCAAGACTCCATAAGCTCCTGATGCGTCCCAATTCCAGCTAGCTGCCCTTCATCAAGCACGATAATACGATCGGCATCAAGCACTGTACTTACCCGCTGGGCAACGAGCAGCACCGTCGAATCCACCGTTTCCTTGCGCAAGGCGGCACGCAGCTTCGCATCCGTCTTAAAGTCTAGCGCCGAGAAGCTGTCGTCGAACACATAAATTTCCGGCTGGCGCACAAGCGCGCGGGCAATGGACAGCCGCTGCTTTTGTCCACCGGAAAGATTGTTGCCGCCCTGCGATACGCTTGCTGCATATCCATCCTTCATCGTGCCGATAAACTCTGCCGCCTGCGCCACCTCTGCTGCGTGCTCCATTTCCTCATCGGTCGCATTTTCTTTGCCATAGCGGATATTTTCGGCGATCGTGCCTGTGAACAATACGGCTTTTTGCGGAACAAAGCCGATTTTTTCACGGAGTGCTTCCTGAGAAAGCTCTCTTATATCCACATCATCAATTATGATGCTGCCTCCCGCCGTATCGTAAAAACGCGGGATTAAATTAACGAGCGTTGACTTTCCTGATCCTGTTCCCCCAATAATAGCTGTCACCTCGCCAGGCGCCGCCTTGAACGATATATGCGCTAAAGCAGGCTGCTCGGCTCCAGGATAGCTGAACGTCACATCACGAAACTCAATAAAGCCCTTACGCGAGCCTGTGTTCTTAACGCTGGCGCTGTCTGTAATATCAGGCACCATGTCCAGCACTTCATTAATACGAACCGCCGATGCCGACGCACGGGGAACCATAACGAGCATCATGGATAACATCAGAAGCGAAAACATAATTTGCATCGCATATTGAATAAAAGCCATTAATGAGCCGACTTCCATATCACCATTCTCGATGCGCAGCCCGCCGATGGCAATAATCGCCACTGTAGATAAATTCATGACGAGCATCATAAGCGGCATCATCACGGCCATAATTTTGTTCACTTTAATCGCAGTTTCGGTCAGATCGCTGTTGGCCGCATCAAATTTCTTATTTTCATAATGGGTCCGATCAAATGAGCGAATAACCCGAATGCCTGTCAGTCCTTCGCGCAGCACCAAGTTCAGCTTATCGATCCGAACCTGCATCAATTTAAACAATGGAATCCCTTTGCGTACGACGATCAAAATCGCACCAGCAAGCACAGGCAGCGCTACAACCAGCACAAGCGACAGCTTCGCATCCTTCGAAACGGCCATAATAATACCCCCGATGCACATCATCGGCGCCATTACCATCATGCGCAAAATCATCATTAATACTTGCTGTACTTGCGTAATATCATTCGTCGTCCGCGTAATGAGCGAGGCCGTTCCGATTTTGTCAAACTCCTGAAGTGAGAAGTTTTGCACATGCCCAAATACCTTCTCCCGCACGAGACGCCCAAAGCTCGCTGAAGCTTTTGCCGAAAAATAGCTGGCGCCGATGGAGCTGATGCCCCCTACCGCCGCTATGAGCAGCATAAAGGAACCGATTTTCCAAATAAGCGGAGTGTCTCCCTTAGCTACTCCATTATCGACGATGTCCGCCATTAGCGTGGGGAGATATAAGTCAGACAGCGACTGAATAAAAACAAGCACTAGCACCCCGGCTATCAGCCAGCGAAACGGCTTTAAAAAACGGAATAACCTTAACATTGCTGCTCATCCCCCGTTCGATCAGACTCATTAAGCTCATCAAAATATTCAAAAGATTTAGTTAAAATCCGAATTAGCTCAAGAGAATCCTGCTCTCCCAAGTATTGCGCCAGTCCTGCCATTCGATTCATAAAATCGGCAATAACCTTATCCGCGATGCGTTCCCCTTCCGCTGTCAGCGAGATGCGAACGGCACGCCGATCATCAGGATCAGCGTTTCTCTGCACGAGTCCACTGGCTTCCATGCCGTTGACCAATTGGGTGACGGTGGGAGAGGTGACACGCAGCAAACGGCTGATGACCGAAATTTTCATCCCCGGCTTATCCTGCGTCTTCATAGCTCCCCGCTTGATGCACATCAGCACCTGCATCTCGCTAAACTTGCCGTCTGGATTAGGCTTCTGCCGCCAATTGAGCCGATGAAAGCTGCGAAACACACGAATCAATTCATTCGTAATTTGCTCGCTATGCTCCGTTGCCTTGCTTTCTGTGCTTGTGCCCATCTGGTTACGTTCCAATGAGAGTCCTCCTTTCATTGCTGTCTCGTTGTCTTTCATGTAGGCTACCAATTATTTTCCTGTTAATTATTTTTCCTTTAATTATCTTATAACTAAAATAATAGGCAACCTAATTATAAAACGCTAATCAAACACCTGTCAATAACCCACTTCCAAGGCCATAGTATTGGAGAGCCTTCTCACGCTGCGGTCTCTGCTACTGCTTGTGCTTGTACTTGTGCTTCTGCTTCTGCTTCTGCTTGTGCTTGTGCTTCTGTTTCTGCTACGTTCAATACTACAACTATGTCTATTGCACAATATTAATTGGGGATTAACTCCTCTGAAGAATTATGGCTGATGAACGGCATTCCGCATTTTTTCTGAGCCGCGTAGCCTCGGACATTCACTCCGTGATTGAAGGACTGTGATTCCGCTATTCCGGCCTATAATCCGATTTCAGGCTCTATGAGGACACGCGATCTGTTATCGCTATAAAAACCCCATCAAAACGGGTATTTGGAGTGCATTAGCGACTCCTGAGTCCGCAGCATGTGCTATAACCCGTATTTTTATTAATATAGCTGCTTCTGTGTCCATCAAGTCGATTGTTTTCAAGTAAGCATCTAACAAGGACAATACGCGGCTAGCTTTGGAGTTTAGTTCACATTCAGCAGGTGCGACATTTCCAAGGGTGAGTTTAAGTTTGACGTTGTCCCGCACCTACTCCAAAATCCGCCACTTTTACATTTGCGCATATGTCCTAGTAAATGTCACTTGCTCTTGGCTCTTGGCTCTTGGCTCTTGGCTCTTGGCTCTTGGCTTTTGGCTTTTGGCTCTTGCTATTCACTCTTGGCTCTTCGCTTTTCGCTTTTCGCTTTTCGCATTTCGCTCTTCTCATCTTTGCCATTCGATTTAGGGTTTTGAATTTCAAGTGTGGGTGGGGAAGCGGAGTGGAGTGAAGGGGTGGGGTGGGGAGTGAGAAGCGGAGCGTTCGCTTTTAGCGCCCTGATTTCGACCTATAGGATGGAAATTGATCCATAGGAGTCGGGGTGCTAATGGCGATCGAGCCCCTGCCCCTTCACGCAGCGCAGCGCCCCCTTTCACCCCCATTTACATTTCAAACATAAATGAATAAATTCTCATTAACTTCTCATAAACACCAAACAACACGAATTCCCCTCCATTTGTGCTCTCATCATGAGAAAAGGCTCATTTTTCGGTGTGGTATAGTGTTTTTAGTAATATAAGAAATGATAAGTTTAACGTTTTTTAAATGGGCTTATATTTATCGGACTGAAACGTGTTACGCCGCCAAAGAACGGCTACAGCCGCTTCACCTTGCCAAAAACGAATCATACACTGAAAGGAATCACACCATAATGATTAAGAGAAACTTCTTTCGCTCCGTCATCAAATTGAGCTTATGCGCAAGTATTGGTTTGACTGCCTTCACCTTCGCTTCCGGCAACCAGGCACATGCCGCAACTGAAACTTCCCTTCAATTAATTGACTCCGGCAAGGAGTTTATTGGAACCCCCTATAAATATGGAGCCCCAGCAGGCGTAACATACGCGTTTGACTGCTCTTCCTTTACTCAATACATATTCGAAGCCATGGGCGTGTCGCTGCCGCGCAGCTCCTCCTCCCAAGCTTCCATTGGAGCCAAAGTAACAAAGGAAAATCTTAGCGTTGGCGATCTCGTCTTCTTTAACACCAGCGGCAGAGGCATTAGCCATGTAGCTATTTATGCTGGAGACAATAAGATTTTGCACAGCGCTACCAGCACGGGCGTAACGATCAGCAGC
Source organism: Paenibacillus sp. KS-LC4 (assembly GCF_036894955.1). NCBI lineage: Bacteria > Bacillati > Bacillota > Bacilli > Caryophanales > Paenibacillaceae > Paenibacillus > Paenibacillus sp. KS-LC4. The sequence goes on from NZ_CP145905.1 coordinate 4,128,479, forward strand.
CTTGGAGAGTCCTACTGGCACAATCGCTACGTGACAGCTCGCCGCGTATTGAAATAGGCTGGAGCTTTCAGCTACCGGCCATTAAGCTCCCATTATAGAAGCAAAAACGTCCCGAACGACAAATTGTTCAGGACGTTTTTGCTTTTCACTATATTTTCGGTGAGTGCTTCTCTAATTAAAAATGCCGCTCCCCTCTTCCAGCACCAGACTGGGGAAGGGAACGGCAGCCATGCAACCACGCTTATTTGCTAAGCGTTTCTGTCAATACCGGTACGATTTGCGCTTTGCGGGATACTACGCCCTTCAGAACGGCTTTATTGTCAGCCAATGTTACATTATAGGCTTTCTCAACTGCGCCTGCTGCGCTGCCGATAGCGAGCGCTACGGAATCGCTGTTCAAAATGTCTGTTACGACAAACAGGAACAGGTCCAGACCTTTTTCCGAAACGATGGCGTTAATCGCTGTTTCCAGCTCCGCTTGACGAACCAATACATCGCTTGTGTCAACCGCGTTAACTTGCGCGATTTCTACTTTGCTGCTGCCCATTTGGAATTCTTTCGCATCAAGCGAAAGCAGCTGAGCAATTGATTTGTCGCGTACGTCTGCGCCTGCCTTCAGCATTTCCAGACCGTAAGCCTCCGTATCTACGCCAGCAATAGCAGCAAGCTCTTTAGCAGCCGCTACATCTTGCTCTGTGCAGGTTGGCGATTTGAACAGCAAGGAATCAGAGATGATAGCGGACAGCATGAGACCTGCGATTTGCGGCTCAATAGCTACGCCGTTTTCTTTGTACAATTTATTCAAAATCGTAGCTGTACACCCTACAGGCTCAGCCCGATAGTATAGCGGGTGGCTTGTCTCAAAATTCGCAATACGATGATGGTCAATAACTTCCAGCACGCGAACTTGATCTATATCTGCTGCACTTTGCTGACGCTCATTATGGTCAACGAGAATAACCGTCTCCACTTCATTTGCTACTGTTTCTACAAGGCGAGGAGTTTCCGCCTTGAAATGGGTCAGCGCGTATTGCGTTTCACCGCTAATTTCACCTAGACGAACGGCTTCAACCTCCAAGCCTAGCTTAGCCTTCAAATCAGCATAGGCGATCGCAGAACAGATTGTATCCGTATCCGGATTTTTATGCCCGAAAATTAATGTTTTTGCCATTTCACTGTCTCCTTAGTTCTTGTATTTGGGATGGCGTCTGTCCGAATCTCCCAATAAGTTTTTCCCACATTTGATTATATAATATAATGAAGTATACTCCTATGCCCATACAGAGATTTTTGCGAACAAATCTCGAATAAGCTTGCTTAAAAGCGGAAACGAGTGGTATAAGGGGTATAGAACATTCGGCTTCCAAGTCACTACATCATCCAGATAGAACAGGAGACCTACAAAAAATGAGTTATAAAATTGCTTTTTTTGATATTGATGGCACATTATTAGATGAAGAGAAACAAATTCCCCAAGATACGATTGATGCGATTCGTGAAATTCAGGAGCAGGGCATCGAGGCCGTCATCGCGACGGGACGCGCGCCTTATTTTTTCAAGGATATTGCCGAGAAGCTTGCGATTAACTCCTTCGTCAGCCTGAACGGGGCTTATGTCGTTTACAATGGCGTTCCCGTTTACCATAACCCCATTCCACGTGCCGATGTCAAAGCGCTCGTTGAGCATGCCGGACTTCATAATCACTCGCTCGTTTTTGAAGGCCATGACGCTTTTTTCTCCAATGCTGAGGCGCATCCGCAGGTGTTCGACTCCGTAACGTCGCTGCGTGTGGCACAGCCAGGCTTTGATCCTAGCTACTGGGAAAAAGCAGATATTTATCAAATTTTCCTGCACTGCGAGCCTCAGGACGAGCATCTGTATACCGATGTTATCCCAGGTCTTCGCTACATTCGCTGGCACCCGTACGCAATGGACGTGCTTACCAATGACGGCTCCAAGGCGCTCGGCATTGCTGCGCTGCTGAAGCATTTGGGACTGACAACAGCGGAAGCACTTGCCTTTGGTGACGGACTGAATGATAAGGAAATGCTTGAAACGGTCGGACTCGGCATTGCCATGGGCAACTCCCATCCTGAGCTTCTGCCCTTCGCCGATTACGTCACGACCCATGTAAGTGAAAATGGCATTCGTAATGGCTTGCGCCACGCTGGTTTATTGAAATAATAACGCTGCAGCCATTTTACTTTAAAATAAAGAGGTACAGCTAACGGTTTGGGCCGTTAGCTGTACCTCTTTTCATATATAAAATTAGCCGCCGTTTACGTTCAGCCAATTACTATCCTAATGTTAGACATGCTCACGCAGGTCAGCCTGGCAAAACGAATCGGCTGTATACCTGCTTATTGCTCTTCTGCTACGGTGCTTTGAAACAAAAATTGAATGAGCCACCACAAGGACAGCAGCACAATAACCGCCGATGAGGTTAAAGAAATCCATTTAAAAAACAAATATAAAAAAGGGTTGCTGGAACGTGTTCTTCTCTGATCTCCACCACTAAGGTTCATAATAAACTTCGCCTCCCGTATGCGTTTTATGAAGCTCTAAGCTAAGCCGTACTGTCATGCTTATTTCCTCCTTTTAGTAATAAAGGCCTCTTTGTCGAAGAGGCCTTATCAATACTCTAACATATATATGACATAAGAACTACAGTTGAGCATCAATTAGTCATTAATACGTCATATTTGACAAATGGTTTCAATTTAGTGCTTAAACTTGACAAAAGTTGGTTCATAAAATATAGTTGGTTACAAATAGTAATCAACTTTGCATGGGAGGAATTCATAATGGCCTACAGCATAAATGCGAGTACGGTGCTCGGAAAAGTAAAGCTTAACATTAGTAATTTGGAGCGTTCGCTGCAATTTTACCAGCAGGTCGTCGGCTTGCAGGTGCTGGAGCACCAAGGCAGTTCGGCCAGCCTTACCGCTGATGGCGTGAATGTGCTCATTGAGCTGGAAGAAATTCCGAATGCCATCATCTCTGAACGCCGAACAACAACGGGCCTCTACCACTATGCCCTGCTGCTGCCCAATCGGGAGACGCTTGGCGCGGCACTTGCCAGATTAATTGCCTCTGGCATTCATATCGGCCAAGCCGATCATCTCGTCAGTGAAGCGCTGTATATTACGGACCCTGACAATAATGGCATTGAAATTTATGCGGACAGACCACGCTCAGAGTGGAAAAAAGCAGACAGTGGCGATTATATGATGGCCAATAATCCGATTGATTGGGATGGCCTTCTTGCCGCAGCAGATCCGGCTGCCGCCACGCTGCTGCCAGCTGGCACAATAATTGGCCATATTCATCTTCACATTAATAGCATTCCGGCTGCCCGCGCCTTTTACAATGGACTTCTTGGCTTTGATATCGTAGGCGACTACACCGATTTCAAAGCATTGTTCGTTTCAGTTGGAGGCTATCACCATCATATCGGGCTTAACATTTGGGCCGGTATCGGCGCTCCTGCACCTGCCGCGAGCAGTACCGGGCTGGACTACTTCACCATCGTCTATCCGAATCAAGCGGAAAGAGATATAGCAATAAACAGGCTGCGTGAGGCGGGAACAGCTATTGACGAGTCAGATGGCGTTATTTTTGCAACCGATCCTTCCAGCATTCGGATTAAGCTTGCAGTAGCAAAATAATAAACCAGCAAAGCAGCTATAGCAAAAGCCTGTCTAATATTACCAAATCCAACCATCAGAACTATTTGCCAATTCCTGAACAGAGTTTATAAACAATCCTGCATGATAGCCGTCACAAACAGAGTGATGGACTTGTAAGGATAACGGTAAATAAACTGAATTACCTTTAATAATGAATTTTCCTGCTGTAATAATAGGTAGAAGATAATTACTATTATTATTTATATTTAAGTTGAATCCAGTAAACGAAGTCCATGGAATAATAGAAATAGAAAAAACATTTTCAGGTACAGGTGTTTTGGGAAACAATTTCCCTGAACCATTATAGTTTGCTACATCAGAGAGGTAATCATTATAAAACTCTTTGAAATCATTCTTTCCAGTAGTCCAAATACAAGAGAATGATTTAGATGGACTATCAAAAATCGTATAAAGTGGGTCTAGCTTATCCCAAAAACCTAAATCACCCTCACAGTTGTAACCAGTTCTAAAAACAGTATTTGAGTTAATCACACTTGTCACTAAGAAAATAAATGCAGGATAAAATTTATATCCTTTTTGTTTTATGTTTTTATATAGATCGCTAATATTAATTTCTGTGGTTATGCTAAAAGTCGTATTTTGGTTCAAGTAATGATTAAATATCTCTTTTCTTTTCCAATTTTCAAAATCAATTTTGTTAAAGTTCATTTGGCATGCCTCCTAAATTTATATCTGAAGCGAATTTAGGAGGCTGATTTGTCTGCTTTCTTCATTAGAATCATTCCTTTTTAAGGAGTCGACATTATTGTATCATAAGTAGCTCTTTTTCATCAGCTTTCATTGCGTGCGGACTGAACTGCGATTCATCCCCGATCTCCGCTACGATTGCCGTGGCTAGTTTCGTGCTGACTCCTGGAATGGATTCAAGTAATTGCACCTGTGGGGTCGTTTGGGACACTTCATAAATGACCTGTTCTACATGGGCAAGCTGCTCCTGAAGCTCACGGATCACTTTCAGCATCGTCAGAAGGGATTGTCTCAGCCCAAAACCAATAGCGGTCAGCCCCCAAAAGAAAGTTGGGCGGGAAAATGTAAGGTTTTCCGTCCAACTTTTTTGTGCGGGTGCTTTTGCAGAAAGGCAGCGAGACGGATGCCTGCCAGCCATTCTGCAAGATTTGGCGATTTTTTTGTGTTTATTTTTTACAAACAACAAAACGGGGTTTCCAGTAGTCCGCTTTCTCTGACTTTCTGGACAGCCCCGGCTTTTTCTGCATTTTTTACTGAAAGCTTTGCTCCATCCAGTTCCATGAAAAAACGCACTTGTTAGTTGCCGCTCAGCAACGCAGCTTGCGGCGTCACCTCATATATAGTTATGTTACTGCCTCCTCCGCCAAAGCCTCGGAAGCTGCCGACCTCGGCATCGCTGTTTCCGCTTGTCGCTTGCCATTCGCTGGCTGCCACCTGCTGACCATGCAAAGTAATCCACCTCGTCAGCTCATTTTGATTGCCGCCTCCGCGGCCCCCTTGTGAAACAAGGAAATATTTCAGCTCGCCAGCGGCCACGAGCGCCTTCATCCGGTCTACAGACAGGACGGGATCGGAGCCAGAATAACCGCCGAGTATAATTATATTTTCACCAGAATTGATAATATACGGTGCTGCGACCGAGTAGCTGTTCGTCGCAAACAAATACTTCTCGCCTGTATGATGCGACTTCAAAAAAGCAAGCGCTTCTTCATTTAGCGGCTCATCGCGGGAAGAAGCATTCGTCTGATCAGGCCCTGCCTCTGGCAGCTGGCTGCTCTGTCCGTAAACGATAGGTGTCGTCGCCCAGTAGGCTGGACCAATGAAAAGAATAAGCAGCCCGAGCAGCGCAATAAGATTCAAGGCTGGCCGCTGCCAGATTTTGCGGATGCTATTGTCTTGTTCTCTATTTTGAACACGAGCGCTCGCTGTCAAATATCCGAACGGCTCATACGGCAGCTGGTCGCCATTCAGCTCAGTAACTGTGCCTTTCTCCGCACCTGCTTCATATCCTTCTATGGCTTCACTGCTCATTTGGATTAGTGACCTCGCTTGCTTCTGCTTCTTTAGCCGCCCTGCAATAAGCAGCAGGCTTGCTGCCAATCCGCCAACTAGCACGGCAAGCGACCACCCGCTGCCAATGATCGCGTCGAATGGCTGCATAATATACCATTCAAACCCAGCTGTTGCGGCCATTCCGAGTGGCAGCAGCCAGCCTAGCCAGCCTGCTCTGCTGCGATAGTGGCCCCATAGCTCACTCCAGCCTGATCCAAGCAGCGCGGCAATTGGAGGCCCCATCATAATTAAATAATAGGGATGGAAAAAGCCGGCGACGCTGAAAAACGCCATAACTGGCAATAGCCACGTCAGCCAAAACAATGTTTCCATATGCTTCATCGTCCTATTGCGTCTGCGAATACTCGCCAGCATGCCCACGCAAGCGATAAATACAAAAGGCAGAAACCAGCTCGCTTGGCCCGACAGCTCCGCTTGAAACAATCGAAGCGGTCCCGCCGAGCCTGTTCCAAACATGCCGCCTGACCCACCGCCCCCAAAGCCGCCGCGAATACCGATGCCGTCCATACTTCCGCGAGCTTCACCGTTAAAGCCTCCCGCTCCAGCAACTCCTTCGGCTCCACCGCCTTTATTGCTGTCCGCGCCCTGACTGTTTCCTTCGCGGCGGCTGCCAGCATGATCCGCCATTCCCTGTCTATCCCGCTCTACAGCTGCAATGCTGCGGTTACCGCCCGGTATATCCCCGCTGAACCAGCTGTTGAGCACATTCGTCTGAGCAAAGGCAGTGTTTCCAAACGCCGGAAGCTGCTGTGGCTCCATCATCGAGCCAGTACCTCCTCCGCGATTTCCGGTCAGCCTTGACAGCCCGTTATATCCAAATGCCAGCTCCAGCACGGAGTTTGTCTGGCTGCTACCTACGTAGGGGCGATTATCAGTCGATATAGAATCAACTGTCACCGCCCAGGACAAGGAAACAACAAGCATAATAGCGGTCGCCCCTGCCAGCAGGCTTATTTTTTTAAGCCACTTGCCCTTCCACGCCATTAAAGCAAATAAATAAAACGCCGGAAGCACCATGTAGGCCTCCATCATTTTCATATTAAAGCCTACGCCTATGACGGCAAAAGCGCCTATCAACCAAAGCGCCTTGCCCTGCTTCATTCCTCGGAATAACAGCCATACCGCAAGCAACAGCGTAAACACGAGCATGCTGTCAATATTATTCGTCCGGCTCACTGCAACCGCAACCGGCATCGTTGCCATCGCCGCAGCTCCAATGCGCGCCGCTGCAAGCCCAAAGGACGGCTTGAGCAGCGCATATAGCAAAAGCGTCGAGCCCACACCGGCTAACGCTTGAGGCAAAATAACGCTCCAGCCATGCAGGCCCAGCACGTAGGCAAAAGCCGTCTGTATCCAGAACGTTACCGGCGGCTTATCAACGGTTACGAAGCCGCCCGAATCGACCGTTGCAAAGAAAAAATTGTGGAAGCTTTGCAGCATGCTGGCGACCGTAGTCGTGTAATACGTATTGACATGATCATCTGTCCAAATTAAAAATCCATTCAAAAATGCCGAAACGAGGATAACTAACATTAATATTGCATCAAACCGCTGTTTTTTTATTGTTGCCATCGTTCAGCCAACCTTTCACTTTCGTTTCTTGCTTCACTACGTGAGATTGTGCGCCTTTTCCCTGAAACCCGAATGAAGCAAAGCTGAAAAAAAGCTTAAAAATAGAAGCGATCGAAGAAGCACAATAAAAATCAAGCAAAGAAGACTCAACAGCCACCGTCAGTGGAGCTTGAGTCTTCTTTGATTTACAAGCCTTATTTATCTAGATTAAATCAGATTTGCTCAGCAGCTTCTGAACGAGAACGGCCACTTCCGCTCGGGTAATGAATGCGCCTGGGTCAAGTTCATTGCCCGGGCGCCCCGTTACTAATCCAAAGCTCAAGCTGTCAATCATTCCTTCCTTAGCCCAGCTCGATACCGCACTACTGTCGGTGAAAGCTTCCAACGCTTGCCCCGCAGCTGGCGATGCTTTCTCTTTCAGTTCCGTCAGTATCATCGCTCGGGCTAAAAGGGTCATCGCTTGCTCACGCGTCATTTTGTCGTTTGGACGCATCGTCCCATCCCCGAAGCCACTGATCAAGCGATAGTGGGATGCTGTGCCCAAATCTCCGGCGAACCAGCTATCTGGATCAACATCGACGAAGCTCGTACCCTGCACATTACGCTGTAAGCCTAAAGCTCGAATGAGAATCGCCGCGAATTCCGCCCTTGTTACCTCTTGATTGGGATTAAACATGCCGTTAGCATCCCCTTTAACGACCAAGCGCGAGCCTAAATCGTTAACTGCTTGTTTTGCCCAATGTCCCTCTACATCCTTGAACGTCAGCGGGTGCCAAATTAAAGAATACACGCTGTTCGTCAAGCTGCTAACCTTCGCATAAGAAATCCCGTTGCGTGATCCTATTTTCGTTGGAACGTGGCGCAGCGTTCCGTCCGCTTCGATTACAACACCAGTCGTAATTTTGCTCGCATCAACAGCTGCCGGAATCGCAATATCGCGTTCTACGTAAGCATCGAACTCGTTCAGATGGATGATCTCGTTCAAATATATAGCTCTTACGCTGAAGTCCAGCTGCGGAACGACAAAGGTTACCTTTCCGCCACCAGACTCGTCAAAAATCCAATTAAGCGGCTCTTTCGGCACGGCAATTTCGATCTGAAAGCGAATATCCTGCAAGGCGACAGACTGGCCAATTTGATCTGCAATGGCCCCGATGTCGATCTGCGGCGTTGGTAAACGATAAATCGCTTTATCCGTTTGCAGCTCCAATACCGCCTGCCGGGATTCCATATCATGAATGATTTGCCCATTTAGCTCTGCGATCACAACATCGGAACTGGCTTTTGACTGTATCGTTATGACCGCCAAATTAGCCTGTTCTGCAAGCAGGCCTGCAAGTCGTTTCTGATCAACGGTAATCGTAGATACTGTCTGTGAGTCGATCTTCGTTACTTTAGCCGACCCCAAGCTCTGTGCATGGCCATTAATAAGCACGTAACTTTCAGATGAACCGGCTACCGGCACCGTTGAAGGTATTGGCTGAGACGGCGAGCTTCCTCCGCCGTTGTTATTCGGAGGATTTACTGGTGTAACAGCAACCGAGGCGTTAGAAGCCGCGCTATTGCCCACCTCATTAATAGCGATTACGGTAAAGGTATACGCGGTGTCATTCGCTAGGTCTGTAACCTTGATTGGACTGCCCGTGCCACTCGCCGTCACTCCCCCAGGATTAGACGTTACCGTGTAGCCCGTAATTGCACTTCCCCCGTCATTGACAGGCGCAGCAAAGCTTACTGTCGCTTCCCCGTTGCCTGCTGTTGCCGTCACGCCGGTTGGTTCGTCCGGATATGTCATTGGTGTAACAGCATCCGTTGCGACCGAGGCAGGGGAATCCCCGCTTCTATTCGATGCAATCACTGTAAACGTATAAGCTTGACCATTCGTCAAGCCTGTCATTTTAATCGGGCTACCCGATCCGGTTGCTGTCAGCCCCCCTGGATTAGCCGTTACTGTATAACCGGTAATCATGCTGCCGCCATCCGTGGATGGCACAGTGAAGCTAATCAACGCTTCTCCATTGCCCGCAGTCGCTGCCGGGCGAATTGGAGCGCTCGGAATGGTATAAACCCATTTTTGAATACGATGATTGCCGAAATCAGCCACATATAATGTATTATTTCGGTCAATCGCCACATCGGTCGGGCTGCTAAACTCGCCAAGGCTGCTGCCTGCCCCGCCTCCGCTCTTTGACCATTCGCTCCACGCACCATTCGTTATATCCAGCTTCTGAATGCGATCATTGCCTAAATCTGCAATGTAAATATCGCCATATGCGTCTACCGTCAATCCATGCGGCTCGTAAAACTCTCCCAAACCACTGCCTTCACCGTTTCCAACCTCCTCCCATTCGCCCTTGAGGATATCCAGCTTCTGAATGCGGTGGTTGTTGTAGTCTGCCGCGTATAGATTGCCTTCATCATCTGTCGCGACTCCCGTAACATTAGCAAATTCGCCTAGGCTATCGCCTGCAACCGCACCGACATAACCCCAGTTGCTCCAATTGCCTGCCGACCCATCCAGCTTCTGAATCCGGTGATTTTCGCTATCGGCTACATAAACCTCGCCGCTTTCGTCTACCGCAACGCCGTAAGGATTTTTAAATTCGCCTAATTCGCTACCCGAGCCACCGCCGCCCTTCTTCCACTCACTCCACGAATTTGTAGAAACATCCAGCTTCTGAATCCGCTGATTTCCCGTATCCGCTACATAGATATTTCCGCTAGTATCCAGTGTGACATCGGATAGATTTTTAAACTGGCCGACACCGCTTCCTAACGTTCCACCAATCAGCTTCCACTCGCCCGTTGAAACCGTCGAGAAATCTAGCTTTTGAATACGGTTGTTCCGAGAATCTGCTACATAGACATTACCGCCTAAGTCAACCGCAACGCCTCTAGGAAAATTAAACTGGCCTAGACTCGTTCCCGAGCCACCGCCACTCTTCCCCCATTCGCTCCACGTATTCGTCGAAACATCCAGCTTCTGAATGCGATGATTGTCAGTATCCGCTACATATACGTTCCCATTAAGGTCAACGTCCACGCCTCTAGGGGATTTAAATTCCCCCAAGCCGCTTCCCGAGCCTCCGTCAGCCTTCGACCATGCGCGCCACGTATTCGTTGTGACATCCCATTTCTGAATGCGGTGATTGTTCGTATCCGCTACATAAACATTGCCGTTGCTATCTACTGCAACGCCCGACGGGTTTTTGAACTCCCCAAGCCCACTTCCCGAGCCTCCACCGTTCTTTTTCCACTCGCTCCATTCCCCCGTAGATACTTCCAGCTTCTGGATGCGATGGTTATTCGAATCGGCTACGTATACGCTATTGCTGCCATATACCGAAACGCTGACGGGAAGATTAAAAGAACCTAGCCTGTCATTCTTCGTTATTCCTTGCTTTGCATACTGACTCCAATTTGCGGCTTGCGCGGCAACCCCGGATACGGGCATTAGAACCATTGCTACAATGCTGCTCCATACCCACAACTTTTTTATAAAACGTTTGAAGTATCCCTTATTTATCACTATTGATCGCCCCTCCGACTCTAATCGACTATATTTTACAAAAATCCACTTAACAAACACTTAAAAGCCCACTCTAACCGCAGGGCAATTCTAGGTTTGAACAACATTTGCTAACATGGTAGACTTTCTCATGAGACAACTTCTGTTGTATGACTTTTTAAATTTTTCTAAAAATAATACTTGTGGAAAGAAGCACCCGTAAGCAAAACTGGAGATGATAAAATGTCGGTAAAAGGAATTAAGCTGCTGCTTGTTGATGACGAGCCGCATATTGTGCAGTTTTTGGAGCTTGGCTTGCTGAATGAAGGCGCGGATATTCGGACAGCCAGCAATGGCGAGGAAGCGCTCATGGTCGCTAGCGACTTTAGGCCCCATGTCGTCATTTTGGATGTGATGATGCCAGGTATGAATGGCTTTGAAGTATGTCAGGCACTTAAGGCAACGGGCGATAATATAGCCATTATAATGCTGACTGCCAAGGACGAAACGCAGGATCGCGTGAAGGGACTGAACATTGGCGCTGACGATTATATCATTAAGCCGTTCAGCTTTGAGGAATTGCTTGCCCGCATTCAAGCAAGGCTTCGCAATCAGTTTCCGAATTTGCTCGGGGAAGTGGTGTATGGTCCGTTCCGTCTTGATGACCTACGCAAGGAGCTATCCTATATGGATCAAGTTCTCGAGCTGTCACCTACTGAATATGAGCTGCTGAAATTTATCGTCATGAATAACGGGATCGTGCTGAGCAAGACGCTTATTTTGGACAAAGTTTGGGGCTATCATTTTGGCGGCGAGGAAAATATTGTAGAGGTATACATCCGTTCGCTTCGCGAGAAGCTGCAGGATAAGGAGCATCGAGTTATACGTACATTGCGCGGCTCTGGCTACCGTCTGGATTTGCCATGACAAGGCAAAAAACACCGCTGCTTCGCCTCCTAAAGCCCGAATCGCTTCGGTACCAGCTGCTCAGCCGCTCACTGTTCGTGCTGGCAGGACTGCTTCTGTTAATTGGAACGCTGCAATATGTTTTAATGAAGGACTTTATTTATAATAATCGCGCCGAGGCATTGGAAGCGCAAATTCAGGCGATGCCCCGCCAGTGGCATTCGGACGATAGACCAGCTTTTCCAAACGGGCAGCCTTCGAAGGCTGCTCCCAGCACGATGCCTAATTTCACTCAGCCAGGACTGTCGCTGGCGTACATTAACAACAACGGAGAACGGACGGTCATGACGACCAGCAGTGAAACTTGGACACCAAAGCTCAGCCAAGCGGAATATATGAAAATTTTAGCGGATTTAAAAAAGCATCGTAAAGTCGACTATCGGCTGCTCAGCAACAGCGAGGGTGCTGAGCAGCTGGTCGTGTTCAGACTAGCCGGACCACCCAATTCCCCGGATGGGCTCATTCAAGCAGGCAACGATACTGACTTGCTGCAAACGGTGCTCGCTTCACAGCTTGCTATTTTCGCAGGGCTGTCTATCCTCGCCTTGGCTTGCGGCCTCTCGCTGTATTTGCCCATTCTGCGCAAGACGCTTGCTCCGCTGTCACGCATCGTAAAGGCAGCGCAGCGAACCGATGCCGGCAATCTCACGGAGCGACTGCCCATATCGCAAGGCCAGCAGGAAATCGACCTGCTATCCGAAGCGTTCAACGGCATGCTCGGACGGCTGGAAAGCTCCTTCGAGTCCGAGCGGCAGACGACCGAGCGCATGCGGCGTTTTGTCGCTGACGCTTCGCATGAGCTGCGAACGCCGCTCACTTCTATCCATGGGTTTCTGGAGGTGCTGCTGCGCGGAGCGGCATCTAATCCGGAGCAGCTGCACCGTGCCTTAACGAGCATGAAGCTGGAGTCGACGCGCATCAACAAGCTGGTCGAGGATTTGCTGCTACTCGCCAAGCTAGATCAAGCGCCAGAGCTTATTAAGGTCGATACGAGCCTGGATAAGCTGATTCATGAGCTTGAGCCGCAGCTGCATATTTTGGGTCGCGAGCGCACCGTGCTTATTGATGCTGACCACGGCATAAGCGTATGCTGCAATCCCGATCAGCTCAAGCAGGTCGTACTCAACTTATTTTTAAATGCGGTTCAGCACACCGACGCCAATCAAGGTGAAATAACGCTGAAGCTCGCAATGGACGGAGCCTATGCCGCCATATCCATAACCGATAATGGAGCAGGAATTAAGGAGGAGCATCTCCCTCATTTATTCGAGCGTTTTTATCGCAGTGAGCTTTCTCGCACACGCCTAAGCGGAGGAGCAGGCCTTGGGCTTTCAATTACGCAGTCTATAATAGAAGCACATGGTGGTACGATTGAGGCGTCCAGCATCGTTGGTAAGGGCAGTACGTTTACCGTCAAGCTGCCTTTAGAAAGCTGTTAAGCTTATTTAGACCACATAAATAAAGCAAACAGGGTGCCCCACACCGCCATGAGCTGGCCGCGGGACACCCTGATTTATTTTTCACTTTGCAGCACGAACGCATCCAACTTTTTGCCATCCACATCATAAGCCTCGTAACTCAGCTTATCTCCTTCGATGGTAATGCCAGCAAACATTTGCTTATAATTTTGAAAATGAATCTTATGATAAAATTGCTCCTCTTTCTTCTCATTAAACTTCTGCCCCGCTGCGTTCGTAACGACGTAGACGGTACCGCTTGACGTGCTGATGACGCCCTCGCCGTCTCCCGTCACCTTGCCATCCTTCAGCGGATACGATCTCGCATACTCATGGTTATGCCCCTGAAGCACAAGATCAACACCATATTTATCGAATAGCTTAACCCAATCATCAATTTTCTCGTATTGATTCCCGGCATAAGGACCACGATGCACGGAGACGATAATCCATTGCTTGGCGGTAGCTGCCAAATCCTGCTCAAGCCATTTCGTCTGCGCTTTCTTGTTCGATTCGGTGTTCAGCATAATAAAATGCGCCGGGCCGTAGTCGTACGAATATGTCGTTCCAGCAATCGAGCCGTCCGCCCCATTCTCTGGCAAATTAAAATGGGAGACAAATTCATTTGCGTTGTTATCAACCTCGTCATGATTACCGGTAACCGGCATAAGCGGAAAACGGGCAACCCACTGCTGGGCCTTGCCAAAAAAGTTTTGCCATGAGATTTCATCATCCGGATTTTCCGTCAAATCGCCATTATGCACAATAAACTGCGCGCTAGGAAATGTAGCAAAGGCTTGATCCAGCGTATTTCCCCACAGCTCAAAATCCTGCTCCGTTATGCCCTGCGAATCCGTCACATTAATAAAGGTCACATGCTCCGCAGCCTGCGCCTCCGTCATAAAATGAAACGCTTCGCTCCAGCCGCCCTCGCTCCCATCGCCTACGCGGTACGTATAGGCTGTGCCAGGCGACAGCCCTGTCAATTCCACCTTATGCACTCCTCTTGCTATATCGCTTCCTACATCCAACGTTGCCGCCTTCCCCTCGAGACGACTGGCGGTCTGGGCTCCCTCGCCCTCACTGTCCCCCGATAACCTCCCCGCATCCATGCCTTCCACCCATTCAATGACTGATCCCGCTTGCGGATTATCCGTGAACCAGGTGAATGCACGGCTTGTCGCCGCATCCCCCTTAAAGGTCGTAACGATCGCATACGGTTTCCCCGCAGCCTTCCCTGTTGACCCTTCCGATTTCAGCCGCTCTATCCCTGCAACAACGAGCAATAGTATGAGACAAAACGCAATAATCCAGATCCATTCCTTTTTCATCACAATCTCCTTTCAAGAGCAATCCCTATCTGTGCTGCCTATTACGATACCGTTCCGGCACAAGGCAAGTCAAACGTTTCGCCTGGCATTCAGCAATCTTTCAGCGGGCACTCATTTTCACATCAGCATCTAAATTTACAATAGCTTTACAAACAGCTTAGCCCATACACAGGTAAGAGCTAGACGATTGATAGAGAGAAGGAGGGAGTTAAATGCAGCAAAATTTGAAATTCCGGCATGAGCTGAAATTCATCATTAATCAGCATCAATATTTCATCATCCGGCAGCGGCTTAAAAATATGATGCAGCAGGATGCCAATGTCGGCGATACGGGCGAATACCACATTCGAAGCTTGTACTTCGACGATGTGAACAATAAAGCGCTGCATGAGAAGCTTGGCGGCGTACGTGACCGAAGCAAATATCGGATTCGCATTTATAATACGCAGGACAAGGTCATCCATTTTGAGAAAAAAATCAAATTCAAGGATTACATTGCCAAAGTCAAGGAGCCGCTCACCCGCGCCATGTATGACCGGATGATGGCTGGCGACTACGAGGTGTTCAATCGGCCGGACAAGCCGCTGCTAATGGAAATTTACAACGAGATGAAGCACCGGCTGCTTCGCCCGAAGGTAATCGTCGATTATGTGCGTGAGCCTTACGTTTATGAAAATGGCAATGTACGAATTACATTCGATAAGGATTTGCGCACAGGGCTGCATGCGCTGGACATTTTTGACCAGAATCTTGATCCTGTCATTGCACTGGAAAATAACCGGATGATTCTTGAAGTGAAATTTGATGAATACATCCCGGCCTATATTCAAACCGCGCTCCAGCTCGAAGGGCTGCACCGCACCTCGGCATCCAAATACGTGATCTGCCGCAAATATTTGAAATTCAACACTTGGGAGGATTTTTAAACGATGGAAACAACGACAACGGCAGCTGCCGCAACTACTGCAACTACAGCTACGACGCAAGCAACGGAAGCGTCCACTTCTTTTAGCGATATTATTAAAAACTCGGTGATGAGCAATTTTACATCCGATATTAGCATCTCAAAAATACTCATCACGCTTGGCGTCGCTTTTCTGATCGGCTTCTTTATTTACACACTTTACAAGCGAATTTTCAGCGGTGTGCTTTATTCCAAAAGCTTTAACGTCTCGCTCATCGGCATGACGATGGTGACGGCTATGGTCATTATAGCGATCAACTCCAATCTGGTGCTCTCGCTCGGTATGGTCGGCGCATTATCCATCGTCCGCTTCAGAACGCCAATTAAAGATCCGACCGACCTGATCTTCCTCTTCTGGGCAGCTGTTGCCGGTATCGTCGCTGGTGCAGGCTTCTATACGCTCGCTGTTATTGGCTCCGTTGTCGTCGGCCTTGTGCTCTTCTTCTTCGTCAAAGGCGGCTCGGTTGAGCAGCCGTACCTGCTTGTCGTCAACTGCGACAATGAAGCAACTGAGAAGGAGATTCATAGCCGTCTGGGCAAGCTGGTTAAACGTTACAATGTGAAGCAAAAAACCGTTACACGCGGCAATTTGGAAATGACGATTGAAATTAGACTTCGCGATCAGGAGGGGGCGTTTGTTAACCAGCTCTCTGAGCTTGCAGGCGTGAAAAATGCCGTCTTAATCAGCTACAGCGGGGATTATGTATCTTAAAAAATAAGGAGGTTTCCGGCATGAGGGCAAAAGCTTCAACCTTGCTTCTAGGCCTATGCTCCCTCCTTCTGCTGCTCACCATTACAGCCTGTACCAATGGTACAGGCTCTACTGCAACGACAACGGAAGCAAGTGTTGTTTCAGATGGGGAGCAGACGCTGGATGAGACGGTTTTTCCTAAAGACAAGGTTATTGATGTCAAAATTACGGTAGACAAGGATGATTTCCAAAATATGCTGGATAATGCCAGCGCGGAGGAATTCAAGGAAGCAACCGTCGATTACAACGGTCAAGTTTTCAAAAATGTAGGCCTGCGTACAAAGGGCAATCTCAGCTTAAGCAGCGTCGTCAATATGAGCGATTCCGACCGCTACAGCTTCAAGCTGTCGTTTGATGAGTATGTCAATCAGACCATAGACGGCATTAGCAAAATTAATCTGAACAATAATTTCAGCGATGCCTCCTATATGCGCGAGTTTCTTTCCTATGAGCTTGCCGAGGCCATGGGCTTGCCAACCCCTAAATACTCTTATGTGAATGTTTATGTAAATGGCGAGCTTTGGGGCTTTTATTTAGCCGTTGAGCAAATTGGCGAGGCCTATTTGGAGCGAAACTTCGGCAACAGCTACGGTGCGCTATACAAAGCAAACGGCGGAACGGGCAGCGAGTTGAACTGGCTGGAGACGATTCAATCGTATACGGGGCTTGATCTGAAATCGGCTTCGTCCAATGATGATATTTTGCTAAAAATGCTTGATGAATTAAACAATGGAACGGACTATGACAGTGTCCTCGACGTGCAGGAAGTATTGAAGTTTATCGCCTTAAACGCGGTGGCGGGCAATATGGACAGCTACTTGTCGGAGAAAAAGCACAACTACTATTTATATGAGGATGACGGTCTGTTCTCCATTTTGCCATGGGATTACAATATGTCGTTCGGCGGCTTCGGCGGCTCAGGCGTGCTCATTGATGAGCCAACGTCCGGCACACTTGCTGAGCGGCCTCTCATTGCCAAATTGCTCGCCGTTGAGGAATACAAGGAGCAATATCACGCGATTATTAAAGAGATGATTGAAGGATATTTGGCTGACGACACCCTCGCTGCCCGAGTGAAAGAAATATCCGAGCTAATCTCTCCTTATGTAAAAGCGGACCCCTCCTCCTTCTATTCTTATGAAGAGTATGAACAAGGCATTACGACGGTGCTTTCCTTTGCAAGCACGCAGGTAGCAAGCGTCGCGCAGCAGCTTGACGGCACCATTCCCTCCTCTGGCGATGGCTCCGGCAGCGGCAGCAGCGGCTTTGGTGGTGGTGGGGGCGGCATGGGCGGCGGCGGCGCTCCGGCGGACGGCGCTAACACAGCGGGTGGCTATCCTCCAGCAGGCGGAGCTAACGCTGCTGGCGGCAACCCTCCAGCAGGCGGCACGAACACAGCGGGTGGCTATCCTCCAGCAGGCGAAGCTAACGCCGCTGGCGCTCAAGGCTTCGGTGGCGGCGGCTTTGGCGGCGGCGGTCCTGGGGGGCAAGGCGGTATGGGCGGCCAAGGTGGCATGATGGCGCCGCCGAATGGCATGGGCTTCGGCGGTCCGGGCGGCCAAAGCGCACAGCCGCAAGGCAGCGCATCGGAAGCTATTACGGCAGGCATCGCGCTTATCATTTTAATCTTATCGAGTGTGTTCGTTATGTTCTACAACCGCAGAAGGCTATAGACAGTCAGGTGAAGCAGAGCATCCAAAACCGCTATACAAGCGATTTTGGATGCTCTTTTCTTTTGGCACTTCCATTAATACCACTAAATAATTGATAAGGGCATGCTAACAAGAGACGTACTATTTCTAATCCTTCCTAGCCAAACATTCGTCTTTTCCATCGAAAACTGCTCATTTAAAGGCTAATCATCCGCATATTCCCTTGAGTTTCTGCCAAAATAAATACTGTCAACAGCGCTCATGACGCTTTCTTCTTTTCCTTTCATTGCGACTGTAAACGCTATACATTAACATAATTATAATCCCGTTTGCTCCACACTGTATGACAAACGGTGAAAACTGTTGCGCGTGATGATCGCTTCGCTCATTTATATACCCGCGCTTATCGAGGCTGTTATTGCTTCGCAATTTATTGAGGAGGAGTCATGTCATGAGTAGTCAAGAACAACAACAATCGTCATCTGGCGGTATAAAGGTAGGGGTGCAGAAGTTCGGACGCTTCCTAAGC
Organism: Paenibacillus sp. KS-LC4; assembly: GCF_036894955.1. Classification (NCBI taxonomy): domain Bacteria; kingdom Bacillati; phylum Bacillota; class Bacilli; order Caryophanales; family Paenibacillaceae; genus Paenibacillus; species Paenibacillus sp. KS-LC4. Next base: position 4,146,959 of record NZ_CP145905.1, read on the forward strand.
GGAATGGTGATGCCGAATATCGGTGCTTTCATAGCCTGGGGGATTATAACGACCCTATTTATTCCGACCGGCTGGTTCCCAAATGAAGATTTGGCAACGCTTGTTGGGCCAACCATTACTTATTTGCTTCCACTCCTGATCGGTTATACAGGTGGTAAAATGGTTCACGGCACAAGGGGCGGCGTCATCGGCGCCATGGTCACGATGGGTGTAATTCTCGGATCGGATATTACGATGTTCCTCGGTGCGATGATCGTAGGTCCGCTATCCGCTTGGATTTTGAAAAAATTTGACCAATCGCTGGAAGGGAAAATTCCATCCGGCTTCGAAATGCTTATCAATAACTTTTCGTCCGGTATCATCGGCGCCGCGCTTTCTATCGGAGCCTACAAAGGTATCGGTCCGCTCGTTACCGCATTCAGCAAGCTGATTTCCTCCGGCGTTGAATTTCTCATTAACAACGGCCTGCTGCCGCTGGCGAACATTTTAATTGAGCCGGGTAAAATTTTGTTCCTGAACAATGCGATCAACCACGGTATTTTAAGTCCAATCGGGCTTGAGCAATCGCTTGCTACTGGCAAATCCATTATGTTTATGCTGGAATCGAATCCAGGCCCGGGTCTTGGTATTTTGCTCGCTTATTGGCTGTTTGGCAAAGGCGCAGCAAAAGGCTCTGCTCCTGGCGCTATCATCATTCAGTTTTTCGGCGGTATTCACGAAATTTATTTCCCATACGTCCTGATGAATCCGCGCCTTATCCTTGCGGTAATCGGCGGCGGCATGGCTGGTACCTTCACCTTCTCCCTGCTGGGCGCCGGCCTAACAGCCGCTCCTTCGCCAGGAAGTATTATCGCTTATTTTGCACTTGTGCCTAAAGACGGCGGCTATTTCGCCATGATTAGCGGCGTTGTCGTTGCGGCAGCAGTATCCTTCGTGATCGGCGCGCTTCTGCTGAAAACCACCAAAAACGCTCAAAGCGATATTGAGGAAGCAACGACTAAAATGCAAAATATGAAGGCCTCTTCCAAAGGTGCGGAAACAGCTGGCACTCAAGCTGGCACAGCTGCTAATACGGTGAAATCGAAAAATGAAGTAAACAAAATTATTTTTGCCTGCGATGCTGGAATGGGCTCTAGTGCAATGGGCGCTTCCATTATGAAAAAGAAGGTCAAAGCTGCTGGTCTCCCTGTACATGTGACCAACACAGCTATCAACGACCTGCCGTCTGATGCGGATATCGTCATTACCCATAAATCGCTGACTGAACGGGCGCGACTTAAAGTTCCTGGAGCTGAGCACATCTCCATCGAGGATTTCTTAAAGAGCCCAGAGTATGATGCTTTGATCAAACGATTAAGCTAAGCGTATCTTATATTTTAAACGAAGAATGCCTAGACTTTGCGCTTAACGCTGACATTTGATGTCGGCGTTAAGTCCATTTCCCGGATAAGGATGATCTCCTATCAAAGTATCGACGAGACAGCGACGTATTGTAGAGCTGCTGCTGGAGCAGCGAGATGAAATAACAGCGGCAGACATTGCCGCCGAGGTCGGAGCAAGCACCCGAACGATTCACCGCGAGCTAAGTGACATCGAGCTTGTACTGGCTGCCAATCATATTAAGCTGCATAAACGCTCCGGAATCGGGATCAAGCTCGAAGCGGACAGCGAGCAACTGGAGCTTTTTAAGCAGGCGCTTGAGCATGCTGATCTGTTTGAATATTCAGCAGAGGAACGCAAGGCGCTTATATTGTGCAGGCTGCTTAAGCATACCGAGCCGATAAAACAATTTTCACTCTCCCACCAGCTGCGCGTTACGATGCCAACGATTAGCCATGATCTCGATGAGCTGGAGCAAATGATACGCGATCATGGTCTGACACTTGTGCGCAGGCGCGGCTATGGCGTAGAAATAAGCGGGCCAGAGCCAGCAAAAAGGCTGTTTATCGCTTGGCTCGCGCAAACGCATTTAGACGAATCCGACCTATTCGGCCAAGCTTTGGAAGCTGCCGCCCAGCATCCTTTATCCAAGGAGCTGCTGGCGATGGTTGGCCGGAAGCATTTCTTCTCCTTGGAGCAGGCGTTTTGGAAGCTAGAGGATGGCTGGCAGCTGCAATTATCAGAAAAGGAGCATTTACATCTGCTCATTCGCCTTGCTGTCACACTTACGCGAATTCAGGAAGGCCATGTGATTCCGCCGCATGTGGACGGATCTCTGCCTTCTTACTCAGCAAGAGGGGGAAGCAAAGCTGAGGAACTGCTGCGGATGCTTGCATTGGAGCTGCCTGCTGAGGAAGTCCGCTATATCGCCAAGCTGCTCAAAGCGACCGATTCGTCTGAAGAAGACGGACTGCTGCTCGCTCAAGGAGATTGGACGCTCAGCGCGAGCGTAACGAAGCTGATCGCTTTTATGGAGCAGCAGCTCGGTGAGCCTTTTACCGAGGATCGTTCCCTTAGGGAAGGGCTGCAGCAGCATATGCTCCCTGCTTTTCGCAGAATCGAGGAAGGTAGCCTGATTCGCAATCCGCTGCTGGCACAAATTAAGAAAGATTATGAATTGCTGTTTACCCTTATTCGCAAAGGCGTTAATGAAATTATAAGTACAATCGAAGTGCCTGATGAGGAAATTGGCTACATGGTCATGCATTTTGGCGCCTCGATGGAACGGCTGAGGCAGTTTCCGCGAAAAGTTAGAGCGGTGCTCGTCTGCACCAGCGGCATCGGCTCTTCAAAGCTGCTTGCCGTTCGAATTAGCAAGGAGCTGCCGCAGATCGAGCTAATTGGCAACCGTTCTTGGTACGAAGCGGCTCGCATGTCGGAGCAGCAATACGATCTCATCATTTCAACCGTCGATTTGCCGATAGCTGCCGAGCGTTATATTAAGCTAAGCCCTCTGCTGCTAGACGCGGAGGTCGAAAGACTGCGAGCCTTTATTCAAAATATTACGCTCAAGCATACTCCGTCGCCAAAAACGCTGGAAACGAGCAATCACTCGCCGCTGGAGCGGCTGATGCAGTTAAAAATGTATGCATCCGATGCGGTAATGCTGCTGGAAACCTTTCAGGTTTATACGATACCGCAGCGACCCGGCTTGCCTCGCGGCGATTTAACAGGCGTCACCGAGGAGTTAATTGAGCATATTCAGCATTTGCAGGCGGTAACCGACGAGCAGAAGGTTATTAATCTGCTGCTGACACGGGAGCAGTATGGAAGCCAGGTAATTCCCGACACGGAGCTGGCATTGTTTCATACTCGCTCGGATGCGATTGTTTTTCCTGTACTCAGCCTGTTTCGGTTTAATGAGCCGCTTCCATTTGGAGACAGCAGCGCTGCTCCAGTGAAGCAAATATTATTAATGCTCGGCCCTGCCGAGCTTCGCCGCACCGCTTTGGAGATTTTGAGCGAGGTGAGCGCGATGCTGCTGATGTCGGAGCTGACAGAGCTGCTTAAGCACGGCAGCGCCGCAGAAATTCAAGCTTTTATATCCCTTCACTTAGAGAAAGAAATCAAATTCAAACTGGATTGGAGAAATGAGCCATGACTATTTTATCCACAGACAAAGTAAAATTGAACGTTCAAATTAAAGACAAATATGAAGCGATCCGCCTTGCTGGACAGCTGCTCGTTGAAGCAGGCCATGTACCAGCAGCCTATGTTGACAAAATGATTGAGCGCGAAGAGCTGCTCGCAACTTATATCGGCGGTGGACTTGCGATGCCCCACGGCACCAATGATTCCAAAAGCCTCATCCACTCGACGGGCATGTCCATCCTCATCGTACCTGACGGGGTAGACTTTGGCGGCGACGAGCCAGCGAGGCTCGTTATTGGCCTGGCCGCGGTTGGCGATGATCATCTGAGCATTTTAACGAGCGTTGCGATGCTTGTTTCCGAGGAAGAGGATATGGAGCGGATTTTGAATGCTAGCTCAGAGGCTGAGCTTATCGCGATTTTCGAGCAAGGTATGGAACAATGAGGGCCGTCCATTTTGGCGCCGGCAACATTGGCAGAGGCTTCATCGGCCTCCTGCTCTCTCAAGCAGGCTGCAGCGTCACCTTCGTCGATGTAAATGCCTCCCTCGTCGCGCTGCTGCAGGAAAAACAGCAATATACCGTTAAGCTTGCCAGCGCGCAAGCAGAGTCGTTCACGGTCTCAGGCGTGGACGCGATTAATGGCAATGATAAGGCGCTCGTTGCCGCAGCCATTGCCGAGGCAGACCTCGTCACGACAGCCGTCGGCGTGTCCGTTCTGAAGCATATTGCCGGAGCCATTGCTGAAGGCATCACGCTTCGTCTAACGAAGAACCCGGCAGCTGCTGCTTCCCCATTGCCTGTTATCGCCTGTGAAAACGCGATTGGCGGTAGTTCGCAGCTTAAGGAGCTTGTTTATGCCCATCTGGCAGCTGACGTTAAAGCACGTGCGGAGCATGCGATTGCTTTTCCAGATGCAGCCGTGGACCGCATTGTGCCGCTTCAGCAGCATGACGACCCACTCCAAGTGACGGTAGAGCCTTTTTATGAGTGGACGGTTGACCGCTCTGCACTGCCGCAAGGCTCGCCGGAAATTCCCGGCATCCACTATGTGGATAAGCTTCAGCCCTATATCGAGCGCAAGCTTTTCACCGTGAATACTGGACACTGCGTAGCCGCTTATCATGGCTTTTTGCAAGGATATGCCACGATACAGGAAGCGATGCAGGACGCGGCTGTCCGCAGTGAAGTCGAGGGAGCGCTTAAAGAAACGGGCGCGATGCTCGTTCACAAGTACAGCTTCTCGGAAAGTGAGCATCAAGCGTATATTGAGCAAATTTTAGAGCGTTTTATTAATCCATATTTGACGGATGAAGTGGTGCGTGTTGGACGTTCGCCGATTCGCAAGCTGTCACCGGATGACCGCCTTGTACGGCCCGCCCTGCTCGCCTTCGAGCTTGGCCTGCCTACTGCCCATTTGACAAAAGCGATGGCCGCAGCGCTGCGCTTTACCTATACAGAAGACCCCGAAGCCGCGGAAATTCAGGCAGCTCTTGCAGGCTCAACACTGAGCGAGGTTATTGCACATTACACGTCACTGCCAGCGGAGCACCCGCTGCACGGGCAAATCGTAGAAGCCTACAGCAAGCTTTAATCCTATGGGTTTAGGAGGGCTCTCGGCTTATGTCCATGAATCACAGTGTTACAGAAAGGAATGAGGTTACATGACCACACAATGGAAAGGGATCGGCGCGTCGCCAGGACTTGCGGCAGCTCCCGCCTACTTTATTCATCAAGACCACTATACGCCGGAAAAGCTTGAGGCTGTAAATAAGGATATGGAGATTCAACGCTTTCGCAGTGCGGTAGCTCAGGCGAAGGAAGAAATTGAAGCAATCAGAGTATCCACAGAGCAAAGGCTTGGCGCGGATAAAGCTGAAATTTTCGAAGGTCATTTGATGATTTTAGAAGACCCTGATTTCATAGATGCCGCAGAAGAAAAAATGAGCGAAGAAGGCATTAACGCTGAATATGCCCTTCATGAGGTTTCCACGTCCTTCTTTGAGCTGCTGCAAGCGATGGAGGATGAGCTGCTTCAAGGCCGCGCTGTCGATATTAAAGATGTGGCGAGCCGCATAATGAGCCATTTGCGCGGAGTGCCCCATCTCGATCTCGCGAATATGACGGAGGAATGTATTATTATTGCCGAGGATTTGACGCCTTCGGATACGGCGCAGCTCAATTTGGGCGTCGTACGCGGCTTCATTACCGAAATTGGCAGTCGTACTTCCCATTCCGCCATTATGGCGCGGACGCTGGAAATTCCGGCAATTGTAGGCGTCGGCTCCACCCTTCGCTCCCTTCCTGCGGATGCTTTCCTCCTAATGAATGCCGAAGCTGGCTCCATCATTATCAACCCGTCCGCAGACGAGCTTGCCGTCTTCCAGCAGCAAAAGCAGCAATATGACCTGCATAAGGCTGAGCTGGCCAAGCTGAGGGATCAGCCCTCCTTTTCCCGAGACGGCAAGCAGGTCGAGCTTGCTGCCAACATCGGCAAGCTCGAGGATGTGCAGCGCGCGCTCGATAATGGCGCCGAGGGCATCGGCCTGTTCCGCACCGAGTTTCTTTACATGGGACGCAGCTCGCTGCCAACCGAAGAGGAGCAATACACAAGCTACAAATATGTACTCGAAAAAATGAACGGCAAGCCCGTCGTCATCCGCACGCTCGACATTGGCGGCGACAAAGAGCTGCCGTATATGGATTTGCCGAAGGAAAGCAATCCATTCCTCGGTCAGCGCGCTCTCCGGCTTTGCCTGGATCGCCAGGATATTTTCCGCACGCAGCTGCGTGCCCTGCTTCGTGCCAGCAGCCATGGCAATCTCAAAATCATGTTCCCGATGATTGCGGTCATCGAGGAGCTGCTTGAGGCGAAAAAACTGCTGGCCGAAGAGCAGGCAAAGCTTGCTGCCGAGGGTATTGCTGTAGCCGACCATATTGAAGTCGGCATGATGGTTGAAATTCCGTCCGCTGCTGTGTCTGCTGACCTGTTTGCGCCAGAGGTTGATTTTTTCAGCATCGGGACGAATGATTTGATTCAATATACGATGGCGGCGGACCGAATGAACGAGACGGTATCGTATTTGTACCAGCCTTGGCATCCTTCGATTTTGCGCCTTATCAGCATGGTGATCAAAGCCGCGAAGCAGGAGGGCAAGTGGGTTGGCATGTGCGGGGAAATGGCTGGCGATACGACGGCGATTCCGCTGCTGCTAGGACTTGGGCTGGATGAATTCAGCATGAGCGCTGGGGCGATTTTGCAGGCAAGACAGCTTATTAGTGAACTGGATCAAGCCGAATGGTCCGATTATGCAGAGCAAGCGCTTCGCATTCGCAGCTATGAGCAAGTGACCGAATTCGTCTCGCAAAAACGAAACTAGGAATTAGCCTCCTATTTAAATACTTCAAATAAAAATATATCCGAAATGGAGTGATCTCCTCATGATCAGTCAAACATTTACGATTCTTAACCCAACCGGTTTTCACGTTCGCCCGGCAAAAACTTTCGTTCAGGCTGCAAGCGCCTTTCCCTGCAAAATTTCCGTCCTGAACAAGGGCAAAAAAGTAAATGGCAAAAGCTCGCTCAGCATGCTGACGCTCGGCATTGCCGTGAACGAGGAAGTAACGCTGGAAATCGACGGAGAGCAGGAAGCCGAAGCGATGCAGGCGCTTGGTGATTTGCTGACGCAAATCCACGAATAAGCGGGCTTAATTGCCTATCGCGCTTGCTCCATTCCAGCAGCAGCTTACGCAAGGCCGACTCCACTCGGTCTTGCGTTTTTTCGCGCCCTTCCATTTGCCCGGAAAAATCGGTAAAATGGTATAGAATTGTTCAGTAATATGGATAGGACGACCATTTTACAAAGAGGAAGGAATAATTAAATATGATCATTCAGCCAAAAACACGCGGTTTTATTTGTACGACAGCACATCCAGAAGGCTGCGCAGAGCAGGTCCTTCGTCAAATCGAGTATGTAAAATCCAAGCCGGCCATTGCGGGCCCGCGCAATGTGCTTGTAATCGGCGCTTCGACAGGCTACGGCCTAGCATCGCGCATCGTCTCCTCCTTTGCAGCTGGCGCCAATACGATTGGCGTTTATTTCGACAAAGCCGCTGAAGGCGCGCGCACCGCTTCCGCAGGCTGGTACAACTCCGCTGCTTTCGAGAAAGCAGCAGCGGAAGCAGGCCGCAAATCGTTCAGCATCGTTGGAGACGCTTTCTCTGATGAAATCAAAGCCCAAACGCTTGATCTGATCCGCAGTGAGCTGGGCTCCATTGATCTCGTCGTGTACAGTGTGGCATCACCGCGCCGTACTCATCCAAAAACAGGCGAAACCTTTTCTTCGGTCATCAAGCCGATTGGCGGAACCTACACGAACAAAACGGTTAACTTCCACAGCGGCGACGTAACAGAAGCGACAATCGAGCCGGCTACTGAGGATGAAATTCGCCAGACGATTGCCGTTATGGGCGGCGAGGACTGGCAAATGTGGATCGATCAGCTTGAGGAAGCAGGCTTATTGGCAGAAGGCGCAACTACGGTTGCCTATTCCTATATCGGCCCGGAAATTACGCATGCGGTTTACCGTGAAGGAACAATTGGTTATGCGAAAAATGATCTCGAAGCAACGGCGCAGCGCCTAAGCAAGCAGCTCAGCACGAAAGGCGGGCGGGCCTTCGTTTCCGTTAACAAAGCGCTCGTTACCCAATCCAGCTCGGCGATTCCAGTTGTGCCCCTTTACATTTCCGCACTGTATAAGGTTATGAAGGAAAACGGCACGCATGAAGGCTGTATCGAGCAAATGTACCGACTGTTCTCTGACCGTCTGTATAATGCTTCCGGCGAAACACTCGTTGATGACAAAGGCCTGATCCGCGTTGACGATTGGGAAATGAAGCCTGAAATCCAAGCTGAGGTTGCAAAGCTATGGTCAGAGCTGACTACAGAAAATGTGTACGAGCTGTCCGACCTTGCTGGCTACCGCAAAGAGTTTTTCCAGCTGTTCGGCTTTGAAACCGACGGCATTGATTATGAAGCCGATGCCAACCCGGATGTTGCCATCCCTAACCTTCGTTAATCGTTATTTTTAATAAAACAGCCGTCAAGCCTCCGCACTTGCGTTAATCGCAGGTGCGGAGGCTTGACTATTCTTACATTTAATGACATTGTGCTGACGTTCATTTCCTAAGTCGAGCGAACTATGACTTGAATCTGACCTCCTTCAATGTATAATGGAATGTAGTAGTTTTTCGTAGCGAAACTTAAGTTTACGCGTTCGAAGCAGTTTTGCTACGCAAAACTTAAGCTTATGCTTTCGAAGCAGTTTTGCTACGCAAAACTTTAAGGAGGAGCAAGCACAATGCAGAAGGTAAAAATATTTTCGGGGTCATCCAATCGCGCGCTTGCCGAGGAGATATGTAGTTCACTCGGTATTCCGCTTGGCAGTGTCGCCATATCTCGCCAGCAAAGCGGCGAAATTCACGTATCTTATGAAGAACCTATTCGGACATGCCATGTCTTTATTGTACAAGCACTGTCCCATCCGGTTAATGAACATTTAGTGGAATTGATGATTATGATTGATGCGGCGAAGCGCGCTTCCGCCAAGACCATTAATCTTGTCATTCCTTATTATGGATATGCGCGCCAAGAACGCAAATCCGCTCCTCGTGAGCCGATTTCTGCCAAGCTGGTTGCTGATGTGCTGACTACGGTCGGCGCTCATCGCATCATTACCGTGGATTTGCATGCAGATCCTATTCAAGGCTTTTTCGAAATTCCGGTTGATCATCTGACCGCTCTGGATCTCATTATCAGACATTTGAAAAGCCAAAATATCGTCAATCCTGTCGTCGTTTCGCCAGATGCCGGACGAGCATCAACAGCAGAGAAGCTGGCGAACTATTTGGATTGCCCGTTTGCCATTATGATCAAAAACCGCCCGGCTCATAACCAGTCGGAAATTACCCATATTATCGGTGAAGTGGAAGGCATGACGCCGATTATTATTGAGGATTTGATTGATACAGGCAGCACCATCGTAAACGTCGTTGAAGCGCTCCACAAAAAAGGCGCCCATGATGCCTATGTTTGCGCAACGCACGGCCTATTCTCGGCCAACGCCATCCAAAAGCTGACGCATCCGAACATTCGTCAAGTGGTTGTAACGGATACGATTGCGCTAGGCGATCATTCAGACAAATTTTTCGTACTGCCAATGTCGCCGCTCATCGCAACCGCCATTAAAATCATTTCCGAAGGCGGCTCGCTCGATAAGCTTTTCAAAATCGGCGGCTAAGCCTTTAAGCGCTGCAAGCCGCGCTTGCGGCAACACAAAAACGCATCGTTCAGCTGCAACAAGCAGCAGGACGATGCGTTTTATTTTTGACTATTGCCGTAAGTATTATATCCTTATCCATTATCGAGGCTTAGTTCACCCACTGCACGATATCCTCTAATGGCAGCCTTGATTTCGGACGCTTCGGCTCAGCAAGCCGGTAGCCAAAAGCAGCCATCACAGACACTTCCAAATTCCCGCCCTCCAGCAGTCCCTCTCCATCCAAAATCGCATGCGCCTGATCCAGATTAAAGCCCTCAATCGGGCAGGAATCAATACCAATTTGCGCAGCAGCGGTCATCATGTTGGCCAGTGGTATATACGTCTGCTTCGACGACCAATCCAGCAAAGTGCGCTCATTATCAAGCAAGTGCAGATCGGACTCCTGAAAAGACTTATAAATAACAGGAACCTTCTGATAAACGTCCTCGCGCATTCCTTTAACCTGCGTATACATATATTTCATATAATCTGAATCATAGCGCACATTGCGGCGGGCTAGGAAAACAATAAAATGACTCGCTGTTTCCAGTTGCTTCCTCGCTCCCCAGGATACGTCAGCCAGCTTCGCCCGAAGCGCCTGATTTTGGAGAATGACAAACTTCCAAGGCTCCAGCCCAATAGAGCTAGGTGACAATCTGCCTGTTTCCAAAATAAACTGAAAATCCTCATCGGAAATTTTTCGCGCAGGGTCAAATTCCTTCGTCGCATGCCTAAACCATAAGGCATCCAGTATTTGCTGCTTTGTTGCTTCGTAGTTGTCCATGCTTCGCTTCCTCTCTTAACCGATACATTAATTTTAATAAAATGTGCAGCGGCTTGCAAGCAAGCACCTTTACGTCTCCAAGCATTTTGCCCGTTCATGGGACAAACAAGCAAAGCCCGCCAGCGTCAGTTCCCTGACAGTGGCGGGTGTTACAGACTACCGCTTCTATAAGGATGGTCAAAAGTTAATTTGTAGTGCGCTTGCCGCCTGCATATTTCGCCGTTCTTGCATCTTGAATGACACCGCTCCAGTTCAGTCCGTAGCCAAAGTCATAGGCATGGCCTGCTGTATCGACATACACATCCATATCATGCGGCGTGTCTTCAAGCTGCTCCTCCACCGCCACCATGTCTCGCGGCATTTGGAAGGGCAGCAGGCCTGACGGCTCGGAAGCGCCGATGATCGTCTCCAGAAGCGCTTGCTCCTGCAAGCCAAAATGGGCAATAATAGCGTCAGCCTCCGCTTCAAATTCAGCGACTACCGCCGGATTGCTGAGCGTAATCGAAACGATGACGGGCTTGCCCTTCATTTTCGCTTTCGTGTCCAGCACCATATCCAGATCGGATTCATTGGCAACGGTAACCGTCTTCCCTTTGTAGGTACGATTCAGCACATCACGCGCATCGCCAGCAAGGCTCGTCTCACGTGCATGTACGGCCGTATAGGGGCGGTATTGAAGGCTGACCGGCACATAGCCATTTCCGCCCGCTTCAGCATCTGCCTTGCTGTAGCCCATCGTGCTATGCGGGCTTTCTATGCACACCAAGGCGAAATCCGCCAGCTCCGGATTGTCGGTCACATCAAAATACTTCTGGACCATAGCTACACTAATCGGATATCCCTCAAAGGACGGCGTTGGCAGCCCTAGCCAGCTCGCACCCTCCGGTCTAAATTTACGGGGAATATAGACCGTACGGCGTCCGCTTGCGGCAGACAGCGGCAGCGTTTGCCCTTTATTTTTCAACAGCACCATCGACTTCAGCTGCGCTTCGTAGCCCGCCGCCATGAAGGATGGGGAACCGACCGTCGCAGTCGTCTGCGCTACGTCCAAATAAGGATTTTCAAAAAGGCCAAGCCGGAAAATATTTTTCAGCAGCCGCACCGCCGATTGCTCGAAACGGCTGCGCATGAATGCCTCTCCATGCTGCTGCACGCCGATGTGATAAGCTTCAATTACCGGCCCCGTCTCATTGTTGCCGCCAAATTGGTCAACGCCAGCCATCAGCAGCTTGTAGTGACGCTCTGCTACGCTGTAGCCTTCCTCGACACCCCAGCAGCGACCGCCGCTCATCAGCCTCGTAATATCATCGCCTTCATCTGCGGTAATACCCCAGTCCGTGCAGACGACGCCATCGTAGCCGTACTGCTCGCGCAGCAAATCATTTATGAGGTAGCTGTTGTAGGAGTTGCCAACCTCCTCGCCATTAACGGGGTCTTGTCCTTGCGAAATCGTATAATAAGGCATAACCGCAGAGGCTTTGCCGGTCTTGCCAGCGAGCTTGAACGCCCCTTCCGTAAAAGGACGCAAATGCTGCTCAAACTGCTCGCCCGGATACACGGCATATTTGCCATAGCCAAAATGTGCATCTCTGCCGCCTTCGCCCGAGCCGCCGCCCGGCCAATGCTTGACCATCGCATTTACGCTGTCATAGCCCCAGCCTTCGGCTATTTCTTGCTCGCCCTCCGACGTCTGGAAGCCGTCAATATATGCACGGCCCATATCCGTGGACAGCTGGGGATCTTCGCCAAAGGTCATGCCGAATCGGAACCAGCGTGGATCGGTGCCAATATCGACCTGCGGCGACAACGCCGTGCCAATGCCTAGCGCCCGATACTCCTTCGCTGCAACCTCGCCGAATTTCTTCGCCTCCTCTGGATCGAACGTTGCGGCAAGCCCCATCGTCTCCGGCCACATTGAAATGCTGCCGCCAGCACCAGCATTAAATTCCTTCGACGAATCCGTTGCATGCCGGGGGTCAGAGCTCGTATTTACCGGAATGCCCAGCCCTAAGCCTTCAACATATGCCTGCATCGTATTGTTCCAATGCGCCGCTGTTTCCGGGCTTTCCACCATCGTCAGCAGCACATGGCGTAAATGATCCTGCTTCAGAAAAGCAAGCTGCTGATCCGTCAGCGCATGTGAGCCCGCACCGCTATCGGCAAATGCCTTCCCTCCATAAGTGCCCCCTTGCCAGCCCAGGCTCGCTGGAACGGCCTGATGGCTGCTGTAGAGCATAAGCCCCGCGATTTGCTCGACGCTCATTTTCGAAGCGAGATCCTCCGCCCGCTCCTGCGGACTAAGCCGCCAATCCTCATATTTGTCCAGCTTGCCGTCCTTGTTCAAATCTTTAAAATAAAAGCCGTCCTGCTCCAAAATACGGACGCCTGACAAAGTCGAATAGCCAAGCTTCGGCCCATTTTCATTGTAAATATATTGAATAGTAGTAGCCTGATCACGCTCGTCTGCCAAACCAATCCCATCCTTTCGCGTGCCTGTAGATGCCTTGCTTCCCTTATAATTATAGCGAATGTGGCCTTGCTCAGGCTAATCGTATTCCGACTTTTTAGTTGTGATTTTAAGACTATTTTCAAGGTGAAACGGCTGTCTCCATCCTTTGGCGAGGCGGCGCGTTTCATTCCGAGAAGCTTAAACATTTTTATCGTTTGAAAAAAAGGCCGTAGAGCCCATTCGCGCTCCGCAGCCATTAGCAGATCAGACGGTGACTTCCTTCCCGTCACCTTTTATTAGGACATCCCTCAGCCTGACTCATTTATTTCTCAAACAAGCTTTGGGCATCGTCAAGCGCCATGCTGTGGCCTAGCGACGAATAATCGAGCCATTTTTGCCCGTCAAGCACATAAACGTGATTGTTTTTCACCGCTTTTAAGTTAAGCCATACCGGATTTTGCTCCAGCTGCTCAAAATTCGCTTTCGCCTCATTGCCTTTGCTGATGATGACGAAAATGGCATCCGCATCAAAATCGGGCAGCACCTCCTGCGATATAACCGCATAGGGCTCATCCTTAATTTTTTCAACGCCAGTTGCTGGAGTCAGCCCCAAATCCTCAAACATAATCGGTCCTACCGGACGTTTCATGCCCATGACGCGCAGCTCCTTCGCTGTTGTACGAATCGCCATCACCTTGGCATCGGCACCAAGCTTGCTGCTAATCAGCGTCTTTACGCTAGCTGCTTTTGCTTCATAATCTTTAATAAACTGCTCTGCTTCTGCCTGCTTGTCGACATGCTCGGCAATTCGCTTTAAATGATCTCTCCATGTGCCATTGTCCATATCAATGGAAATGGTCGGAGCAATCTTCTCGAATTTGGCAAGGTCTGCGCCGGAATATACCTCATCAATGTAGATAACATCCGGCTTCAGCGCCAGCACAGCTTCCATATCCGGATCTGTAACGACGCCAAGCTTCGCCGTTCCTTCCAGACGATCCGCTACGTGGGGAAGGAAATCCTTCACGTCGCCGCCAACAACCGAGCCAGCTGGCTTAATACCAAGAGCAAGCAAATTGTTCGTGATATGAATCGACATGGAGGCAATTTTCACATCAGGTCCATGCGGCTCCACTTGCCCAGCACTCGGTGAAGCGCTTGCTTCTGCAGAAGCTTCGGCGCCCTGGCCTGCATGGCCTCCATTTGTGCTTTGTGGCGAGGCAGCTTGTCCACAAGCCGCCAGCATGGTGACAACCATCAGGCTGATTAGCGTCAGCAGCGCTTTAGAAGAAAATAGTGATTTTTTCATAACTCGTTAAGTCCCCCGTATTCATCGTCTGAACGTTCGTTCAGCGTCTAATGATTCAAATTGTGAAAGCTTCCCTACTAGTTTTACCTGCACAACCAGCACAACCCTATATTGCAAGCGCTACTCTGCACCTCTCAAACTTTTTTCCTGAACAGCATGTACAGAAAATATGGACCGCCGATAAGTGCAACGATGACACCCGCCGGAATCGCGTTAGGCTGAAAAATAGAGCGTCCAATGGTATCCGCGGTTACGAGTATTACAAGTCCGATGCTAGCCGCCGCCGGCAAAAAATAGCGATGCTGAGGGCCCGCTAGCCTGCTTGCCAAATGTGGAGCTACAAGACCGATAAAGCCAATACCGCCAGTCATGGAGACGCTGGCGCAGGACAAAGCTACGGCAAGGATCATCATGAGCAGCCGATTTCGCGTAACGCTGCTGCCCACTCCTGAAGCGATTTCATCGCCAAAGCTGAACAAATCCAGCGTCTTCGATTTTAAATAAACAATCGGCACCAAAATGACGATCCACGGCAGCAGCGCCCAAACGTTAATCCAATCTCTGCCCCATACGCTTCCCGCCAGCCAACGTGCCGCAAACGCATATGTATCCGGGTCCAGCTTAAGGGAGAGAAACAGCGTAAGCGCACTGACACCTGCTTCTATCGCAATCCCCACAAGAATAAGCCGGATCGGCATAATGCCCCGCTGCCTGTCATACGCCAGCAAAATAATGACGATGGCGATTACGCTGCCCCCGGCAAAGGTGAACATCGGAATGAGCATCGCAAGCGAGCCTTCCATCGTCCGAAAGAAGGATACAAATACGATTAGTCCGAAGGCGGCTCCGGCATGCAGGCCCAAAATACCCGGATCAGCCAGCGCATTGCGCGATACGCCCTGCAACACTGCCCCGGCAACGCCAAGCCCGATGCCGCCAAGCATCGTTACAACGATACGCGGCAGCCGGTAATCGAACAAAATCATTTGCTCCTCCGTCGTTCCCCCGCCCAGCAGCGTCTGCCATACCGCAAGTGGCGATAAGCGAATAGTCCCTGTGTTTAAGCCGATCAAAATGACTACAATGGCTAAAATAAACATGACGACGCTGACCGTAATCGCCCTGCGAGCCCGATATGCCGATGGTTCCATGACTAAAGCTCCCTCCTCTCTTTACGTGCTAAATAGAGGAAAAATGGAACGCCGACCATCGCGACCATCGCACCAATAGCAAATTCCCGCGGCGGATTGACCATCCGCGCTGCAAAATCAGCCCAGACGAGCAGACTTCCGCCAAGCAGCGCTGAAAACGGCAGCACAAACCGGTAATCGACACCGACGATTCTGCGGGCTATATGTGGAATAACAAGCCCGACAAAAGCGATAGAGCCTGCGGCTGACACCGAAGCTCCAGCCAGCACTACAGCTATGAGCAGGCCGAGAATGCGGATGCGGGCTGTTTTAATGCCGAGTCCCGTTGCCGCTTCTTCACCAAGGGAAAGAAACGTAATGGGACGTCCGAGCAGCATCGCACCTGCAAGACCAGCCAGTATAACGGGGGCAAGCAGCTTCAAGTGCACCCACTTTATTCCCGCAACACCGCCTGCATACCAGAAAGCCAAATCCTGGCTGAGGTCAAAATAAATCGCAATGCCTGTGCTTAGCGAATGCAAAATAGCAGCAACTACAGCGCCTGCAATCGTTAGCCGCAGCGACGTTAGCCCGCCCGGAGCCGCCGAGCCCAGCAGCATGATGAACAAGGTGCTTAAAGCGGCGCCAATGAAGGATAGCAGCATTACATGCGAATAGGATAATGAAGGAAGCAGCGCAAAGCAAAGCGCCACAACGAAGGCCGCTCCGGCATTTACGCCGAGCAAGCCCGTATCCGCCATCGGATTGCGGGTTACCCCCTGCATAATAGCGCCTGCTACAGCAAATGCCATACCCGTAAGTGCGGCGCCCAGCACACGTGGCAGTCTCAGCTCATGAATAATTTGATGCGGCGTCAAGCTGGCATTATAATCAAAAACAGCCGTCCAGACCGTATACAAATCCATTTCCTTCGCGCCACTCGATACTGCCATAAACAGTGAGAACACAAGCCATGCGCAGCCTGCGCTAAGCGATAAGCTGATCGTATATCCCTTGTTCCATTTCATACGCCTTTACCCGTAAAGCCTCCCCAAATATCAATATTGATAATCATTATCACAATCTTCTTCATTATAACGATTCCTGCTTTCCCGTACATGACATAATTCAAGATCGCCATATGGATTATTCTCAGGTTTACAACGATAATCTATTCGGCGACAGCAGCAATTGCCCGACTTCCTCCATCTGCAAATCAATGCCATAAGGGGCGTAGACGATCCATTTTGTTTTATCGAGGAAATATACACGATTATTTTTCACGGCCGGAAAGCTTTTCCACACCGGACTCGTTTTCAGCAAGGCTACCAGAAGCTTATGCTCCGCCTCGTTTGAGAAAGCGAGAAACAAATAATCAGCTTCATAACCGGCCAGCTCCTCGGGCGTTATTGAAACCCAGTTGAAGCCTGTTCCAGGCGCATGCTGCTGAAGCTTTTCACGAATTTTGGCAGGCGGTGACAGCTGCAGCGAGCGATAAAGCACATGTCCAATATTGCGGGTGCCATAAATGCGCAGCTCCTCCTGCCGCGCGACGCAAATCGTTGCTGTCGTGCCTATGGACAAAGAACGCATCAAGCTTCTTCGCAGCTGCAACGCCTTGCGTTCATGGCGATCCCGCCATTTTCGCGCAGCCTCCTGCTTGCCCGTCAGCTCAGCCAGCTCATGCATATGGCTGTATATATCCATCGTTGTCCAAGGAATGCCTACGATTGGCGCCACATCATTCACATGCTTCAGCGCCTTTGCCAGCACATTATCCTTGCAAACAAATAAATCCGGCTGCACTTCAAGAAAGGTTTGGCGCCCAATTTCCCAATGGTCAACCGCATGCTTTGGCAGCTCCAGCTCCCTTGTCACAATTGGTAGATGGGGATGGACCTGAGCGGCGCAGAGATCCACCCCCAGCGTAAACAGATGATCCGTATAGGCATAAGAAAGCGAGCTTATTTTCAAATCCCGATTCCGCGTGTACACCGTCGGCGCATAACCGCTCGTTGCCTTAAAACGGCGGCTAAAATAAAATTCGTCTCCATAGCCAACATCACCAGCGATATCATGAATTGGCTTATCGGTCAGGAGCAGCAGTTCCTTCGCCTTGTTCATACGCAAATCGGTCAAAAAAGCGACCGGCGTCTTATTCATTACCTTCTTGAACACCTGTGAATAATAGGACGGGTGCAGCTGGGCAATATCAGCAAGCTTGTCCACTCGAATATCCTCGCGAAAATGAGACTGCATATAGCGCAGCGTCAGCTCCAGCCGCTTTTCCAAATCATTAGCTGCCATAGGAGCCGCATGTGCAATAACACCGTTCAGCAGCTCTTGCAAATAATGCTGCCCCAGAAACCGGCTGCTCTCGTCCATACCGCTATCTTCAGCCGTCAGCAAATAGAGCAGCCGCTTGAAGCGGCTTCCTTTGAGCCTAATAAGTCCCTCCACCGGAAACTCCAGCTCGCGCTCGTAAGTCCGCTGATGCTCGCCCTGCTCCTTCAAGCGGAATAAATCAAAAATCACCCAGCTTAGCTCCACTGGAGCAGTTGTATGGAGAGATAGCTCCACTGTCGTATTGGGTGAAAAAATATAATAACCATCGCGGGCAAGCTTCTCTTGTTTTCCGTTTATAATGAGCTCCCCCTTGCCTTTTGCTGCGTGCAGCAGCGTATGGCCGGATAGAGGTTGACTGCCATACGCCCAGCTTGGGGAGGAAGTGGCTTGCCCGGCTTGTTTAATTTCCAATAAAATATCGGTCAAAAATATCGTCATTTCTTGGACGCTCCCTTAATTGCCGCAGCAGGGCAAGATCAGCTTGAAATGCTTTGCGCCGTGCCTATCCCGATTGTGCGTGCGGCATACTGCTATTCATTATATAGAAAAAAAACGCCGCTGGCACGCTCATCCCCCGCTAGCGCTTGATCTCATCTGCATACAATTTGCCTCTGCTGGTAAAAATAGCTGAGCCTAAGCAAATTCGACAGGGAGGATGTCTGCCGCTATGCCTGATTACAAAACCGAGCAAAACAAACCGCATAGCGATTGCATCAGCAGCGATTTACAGCATAATCTCGCAAAAATTCAGCAGCTTTTTACAGAAACGCCCGATATGATTACCCGCCACCTGACTATTAAGCAATCTGGCAGGCAGGCTGTTCTGATCTACATCGACGGTTTAAATGACAAAGCGGCGATCAATGATGACGTTCTACGTCCCCTGCAGCAAGAGCTTGGCGAGGATAGCCAGGAAATTGCTGTCACTGTTGGCCATGTGGGGCATTTGTCCAGCTGGGAGCAAGCGGAGCTTGCATTTTTTCAGGGAAATAGCCTCTTATTTATTGATGGAGAAGAGCAAGCCTATGCTCTCGATACAAAGGGATGGCCGCAGCGCAATATTGAAGATCCCCAGCTCGAATCATCGCTGAAGGGCGCGCATCAGGGCTTTCTGGAGTCAGGCGATTTGAATATTGCCCTCATTCGGCGTTATATTCCCCACCGCGGACTCAAAATCAAACGGATTATGGTCGGCGAAAGAGGACGAACGATCGTTTCGATCATGTACATAGAGGATATCGCAAATGAAAAATATATGGCGGAGCTGGAGCGGCGAATTCGGCAAATCAAAGTCGATGCCATCATAAATACAGGTGAGCTGTGCGAGTTTATCGAGGATAATCCTTTCTCACTGTTTCCGCAGCTCATCACGACGGAGCGCCCCGACACGACCGCTTCCCAGCTGCTCCAAGGACGCTGTGCGGTTGTCGTCGACCGTTCCCCGAACGTGTTGATTGCTCCCGTTACCTTTATGTCCTTCTTTCAAAATATTGACGATTACAGCTCGCGCTGGACGATTGCAACCTTTCTTCGCCTGCTGCGTATGTTCGCTTTTATTACAGCTGCCTTTTTGCCCGCCATCTATATATCAGTCGTATCCTATCACTTTGAGATCATTCCGCTCAAGCTGCTGCTCACGCTCGGGGAATCCAGAGGGCAGGTTCCCTTCCCCCCGTTCGTTGAAGCTATTCTAATGGAAACTACGCTAGAGCTGCTTAGGGAAGCTGGGATCCGTCTGCCTGCGCCGGTCGGCCAAACCGTTGGCATTGTCGGCGGTATCGTCATTGGACAGGCGGTCGTGCAGGCAGGACTGATTAGTAACGTCATGGTTATCGTTGTCGCCTTTACCGCCATCTCCTCCTTTATTTTGCCTAACTATGACATGGTCGCGGCGGTGCGGCTTATCCGCTTCATTTTAATGATATTGGCCTCCATGTTTGGATTCGTTGGCCTTGTCATTGGTTTTATGACGATGTTTGGTCATATTATAGCCCTTAAATCACTGGGTACCTCCTATGGCAGCCCTATCGCTCCTGTGAGACTAGCCGATTTGAAGGATACGCTTATCCGCGTCCCGCTCTGGCTCATGGACAAGCGCCCGCTTAGCACGGCACCCAAACAATCCAAACGACAACGACAAAGCCGAGTTCAGGGGGATGAAGAATGAAAAGCTACGTGGGGAAGCAAATCACGCTATTCCAGTTCATTGCCATCATTTCCGGCAGCCAGGTCAGCGTCGCGGTACTAAGCTTGCCCAAACGGCTAGCAGAAGCGGCAGACACCGACGGCTGGATTGCTCTCATTATCGGTTGGGGGCTAAGCCTGATTGCCGGGCTCTCAATTGTTCATATCATGAAGTTTCATCCGAATGGCAACTTATTCGACCTGTTATCGGAGTATATAGGGAAATGGGCAGGAAAGCTGGCCGCTCTGCTGTTTGCGCTCTACTTTCTCTACTTGATGTATGATGGGCTTGTGCGCACAATTCTCGTTACCAAGACTTGGCTTCTGCCTACTACACAGTCGTTCATACTCATGCCGCTTCTGCTCATTCCCGCCTATTCCATTGTCAGACATGGCATCCGCAACGTGGCAAGATATGCCGAGCTTGTCATATGGATGTCGCTTTGGATACCCATTATCTACTTGTTTACGTTAAAGCATGCTCACTGGCTGTATTTGCTGCCTATTGTCAAAAACGGCTGGATGCCCGTGCTGGCAGCGGTAAAATCAACGATTTATCCAATGCTGGGCATGGTCGAAATTTTTGTAATATATCCGCATCTAAAATACAAGCAATATGCGGGTAAAGGTATTGTAATCGCCAACTCCATTACGGCACTCCTCTACCTGTTCGTCACGCTTACCTGCTATGTTTATTTCAGTCCCGAAGAAAACAAGCTGTATAATGATCCAGTCATCAGCGTATTAAAGTCCATTGAGTTTAAATTTATTGAACGCATTGAGGTTCCTTTCATTGCCTTCTACCTATTCATCTTTTCACTCATTTGGGTTCCGACGATTTATCTGGTGTCCTTCTGCACGGCTTGGCTATTCAAGCAGGACAGCATTATCGTTCCGCTTCGAGTGCTTATTATATCAATTGCTATTGGGACGTATTTTTATTTTCCCACCTATAATGTCAGCACCTATCTAGCCAACACATTAAACTCGGTCGGCTTTATCGCGGAATACATTTTCCCAATATGCATGCTTAGTTTTTTGTGGTTAAGCAAGCTTTGGCGAAAAGAAAGGAGCAGTCCATGAGCCTTAACCTTGCTCGAACGGTTGTAATTATGATATTGTCTCTTTTCCTTTCCAGCTGCAGCGATCAGCTTAATTTGGAAAATGCGAATATCCCGCTTGTGCTTGGAATGGATTTGGATAAAAACGAGAAATTCCATTTTTATATAACTGCACCTGTGTTCAGCAACAACATTAAAAAAAAGAGCAACGAATTAACAGGCATGGCGAAAACCCTGCGGCAGTCCAAAGCTGCACAGGATGCTCAAAGCTCAGGCGCAACACAAGGCCGAAATTACCAGGTTATATTAATTGGCAAGCGAATGATGAATTATGAGGGCTGGTTCAACATGCTTGATGTCATCTACCGCGATGCCCGAAATACAATAACGGATCGGGTCATTGTCGTGGATGGATCTGTGCCTGAAATGCTGTATTTGAATCCGCCAGACCAGCCTATGCTCCCTATTTTGCTGCGCGGCATGGTTGATTCTACGAGCTCCCGCTCAGAAACGGTTAGCACGACCGCACATGAGCTTCACAGACAATTTACAGACCTGGGAATTACCCCTTATGTATCACAGGTCAAAATCATTGGCGGGAAGGTGCGGCTTCAGGGGACGGCGCTTATTTCAAAAGCAGGCTTGTACAAGGGTACCCTCGATGCCCAAGAAACCGTGCTGCTGCGCATCCTGCATAAAAATGCAGAGCCGGGCTTCAGCCTATCCTATCAACTGCCGCAGGAACCGCAAAAATCTCCCTTTGCAACTAATATGGTCAGCTTTACTGCTGGCAAGGTCAAAACTAAAATAAAAACGGGCTTTCAAAACAACCGCTTCAAATATGATATTAAAGTGAGCTTAGTAGTTGGCCTCTCTGAGCATCTGTTTCCCTTCGATGTTTATCATGACAGCAAGCAGCTTGAAAAAATGATTGAGGAGCAGTTAACCGCTCAGTTCAACGCGCTTATTGCCAAAATCCAAAAGCTCAAAATTGATCCGATTGGGCTAGGCATATATGCGAGGGCGTATGAATATAAAAAATTCAAAAAAGTAGAGGATGAGTGGGGAGAGGTGCTGTCACGGGCCGATATCCATATTTCCACCAAGGTAAAAATCTCCGCAATGGGGCCGATAAAATAAGCCAAGCAGACTGTCCTTGATGACGGCCTGCCTGGCTTATTTTCAAACGTACAGCAGCATGGGCAACATGGCTTTATGAAATGGCTTTCTTACGCCTGCTTTGTGATGTCGAGCTTGTCGCCCGGCGCCAGCACTTTGCCATTAAGGCCTCGTGCTTCAAGAGCCTGCACAAAGCTTTCAGCATCCTGCCTGATGGGCTCAAACGTATTATAGTGAATCGGAATGATGAGCTTCGCCCGGTACCATTCCGCTGCTTGCAGCGCTTCCTCCGGCCCCATTGTAAACTGATCGCCGATAGGGATAAAGGCAACATCAATAACCTCTTGATCGCCAATCAGCTTCATATCGCTGAATAAAGCAGTATCGCCGGCATGGAGGATCGTCAGCCCTTCAGAGCGAATAATAAAGCCCGAAGCAAGGCCTCCGTATGTAATCGTCTGCTTTTCTTCATCAATAATGCCCGACGTGTGGATAGCCGGCACCATTTTCGCCTGCGCAAAGCCTAAATTGACGGTGCCTCCGATATTCATCGGTATGGTCTGCACGCCTTTCCATGACATATAAGCCGCAAGCTCAAAATTAGCTACAACAGGCGCAGCATTGCCTTTAGCTATTGGCGCAGCATCCAAAATATGATCTTGATGAGCATGTGTCAGTAGGACAGCATTCACTTTAATATCCTCGGGTTTCGTAACCGCCTGCCCATTTCCGCTAATAAACGGATCAATAATCAGTGACTTGTCCCCTGTTGTGAGCTGCACAGCAGAATGACCATGATAAATAATTTGCATCGCTTCCTGCACTCCTCTACTAATAAATTAGCTTGACGTCCTCGCTTCCATATTACGCTCCTGCCTATACAGTTGCAACCTAATGCAACCTAATGCGAGCTATAATAAAAACCATATTCTTTCCTAATATTTCAAGCAAAAGGCGACCAAGCGATAAAAATCGCCTGGCCGCCCTTTTGACGCTAACCTATCTCAATCCTTCAAGAATTCGATCCTGAATGGCAGAATCATCCTCAACAATCGTAGCTCCAGCTTTCATAATATAAATAACGCCTCCAAAAAAACACGCCGTAATAATCAAAAAGCAATATAATGCCAGCATCGCCTACACCCCCTTAAACTATATACCTCTATCCTTATTATAGGAGAGTATGAGGTGTAATGGCGCACGAAAATATAACAGGATCGTGAACATCTGCAAGCTCCCTTTACATGCATTTGTACAAACCCAAATTGGCTTTGAAGTTTATCCTACCTTGGTTAGCCCTTCACTGCGCGGTTTTCCACCATATTGAAGAGGGAGGGCGGCTGGCTCCAACGGCGACCGGCTCGCCAATAATTGGCGTTGCAATTTGTACATTCAACTGCTGGGCTGCTCTCGTCACGCGCTCTACTGGATCATTCCAATCGTGAAAGCTGAGCGTAAAAGCTCCCCAGTGAATGGGTAGCAGCGTTTTCCCTTTAACATCGACATGGGCCTGCACCGTTTCCTCCGGCATCATATGGATCGCCGCCCAACGCGAATCATATTGTCCACATTCCATGAGAGTCAGGTCAAATGGACCATATTTCTCGCCAATTTCTTTGAAATGCGGTCCATAACCGCTATCTCCGCTAAAATAGATATTAGCTGCACGTCCTGTAATCACCCAGGAGCACCATAACGTAGAATCCCGATTGTTCAGGTTTCGTCCTGAAAAATGCCGGGCTGGTGCAGCCGCTAAGCGAATGCCTTCAAATTCCAGCTCCTCCCACCAGTCATGCTCCGTTATGATGGATTTATCTACTCCCCAACGCTCCAAATGGCTGCCTACACCGAGCGGAACGATGAAGCGGCGAACTTTGCTTTTAAGCTTGAGAATGGAATCATAATCCAAATGGTCATAATGATCATGGGATAAAACAACAGCATCAATTTGCGGCAGCTCGGCAATTTCAAACGGCAATTTACCGCTATAACGCTTGTTTCCGAAAAAAGGAAACGGCGATGGCGCTTGACCAAACATCGGATCGAGCAAAATATGCTTCCCATCCAGTTCAAGCAGCATAGCCGAATGTCCAAACCAAGTGACTTGCGCTTGCTCTCCCTTATCATCCCTGCCAAATTGCAGCTGCTGCAATGGCAGCTTAGACTGCGGACTGCGATTCGGATTTGTTTTCATATAATCTCGCAGCATGGAAAGCAAGCCCCCAGCACTGTTGTCCATGACCGTTGTGCTCAAATTTTTGAACTTGCCATCCTGGTAATGAGGCAACCGTGAAAAAGCCGCCCGCTGCTCCTTCGTTAACACGCCTCCGAGTGCAGGATAGAATTTTAATACAAGCACTACCGCAAGCAGCAGAATAGCAAGCACAATAATAGCAGTCAGCATGGCAATTTCTCCTTTAGGTGATGGATAATAAAAGCTGAACACTCCATAAACGAACAATCATTTATTTAAAAATAGGTTTATAAAGCGCACAATGAACGCCTTCGCTAATAATAAATGATCATTCAGTTATTGTCAACCTAAGTGCTTTTCCTGCTGTTAGCTAGGCATATAAAAGATTGTAACATTTTTCACAGCTTCCCTGTATCAAATGGATTATAATAGAAGTGAGCCCGGAAGAATAAGGAGGAAGCCCATATGTCTATCCAACATACCGTACATTTCAAAATCATTCGTCCCCATGAAACGAAGACACTGCACGGGTTGATTTTTCTGGAAGAAAACCAGCAGCCTACTGTAGAGGATTACGCCAAATGCCTTAAATTGTGCGGCCACGATGTGGTCATCCACGATGTCGATAAGTTTATTTTCAAAGCAGAAGCTGATGGTGAATCCTATTTAATTGATGTTTTGGAGGATTTCGAGAAGCGCGTGCGTGATCTTGACGCTGAAAATCTCAGCAGAAGCTTCCAGAAGCCAAACCCAAGCTTTTAACCCGCTCCACCTTTCTTACCGAATAAAAAGCGCCAAGCCTCAGCCCTTCACAGGTCTGAAGCTTGGCGTTTTGTGTATGGGTCACTCAACTATCTGACTGGACGACGCTCACTTGCCTGCGGGAAGTAGCCAATTGCCGTCGCATACGCAAGCATATTTCCGATTAACTGCTCATTAGGCGCTGCGCATGAAATGCCCGATGACTGCAAGGCAGCGCTTGTCAGCTCGCAGCTATAGCGATAGGCCGAGTCCTTCGCCCCGTCGCCCTCCAATTGCGCGATTGCGAGCTGCACACCCTCCTGATTTTTTGGAATGGCTTTATCAAGCAGCCACTTCGTATAGGCAGCTGGGCTTGACGTTTCGATGGAATAGCCGCTGCCGCGCAGCATGTCCATCAGCCTTTCGTATGGTAGCGGCTCCGGGTTGCAAATGTGGTAGACGCCCCCAGCCGTATCCGGCTTAAGTGCCAGGCTCACAATGGATTGTCCGGCATAATCAATTGGCGTAATATCGAGGTCCCAAGTGACCTCTGGCGCTTGTCCAAGCAGCAGCATTGATTTGAGCATCCGGTAAAATGCATTGCTGTCAATGTTTCGCTGAAAGCTGCCGCTTACCGAGTGGCAGGATAAATTTCCTGCCCGATAAATACTGACGGGAACGCCTTGCTCAGCAGCAGCATACAGCAGCTTCTCCGCTTCCAGCTTACTGTTCGTATAGAGACTATCAACTCGCAGCTCCGGCGCAAGCTCCCCTGACGCTACTACAGCCTCCCATTGGCCGCTTAAAGCGAGATCTTCCGGAATACCCAGCGTGGAAATATGGTGGAAGCGGATCGTTTGTCGGCAAGCAGCGGCAAGCTCCAGCAAATATGCCGTCCCGAGCACATTCGTACGGGCAAATTGTCCCTCCTCGCCAAAATGCCTCACATCCGCTGCACTGTGCATAATTGCATCCAAGCTGCTTATCAACCGCTGATACTGCTGCTCCTCAAGCCCGAGCCGCGGCGCTTCCAAGTTGCCTTCTACCGCTACAACGCGCCCCGCCATTAATGGAATCGCCGCATCTCCAAAATAATGAGCAATATGGCTCCGAAGTCTCGCTTCGCCTGGCTCTATTCCTGGCCGTACGAGGCAATAAATAGTTGCATCGCTTTGCATAAGCAGCTCATAGAGCAAATATCCGCCTAAATAGCCGGTAGCTCCAGTCAACAGTACGCCCTTCGGCTGCTGATCAAAGCGGGCAGACCGCTCAGGCTTGTAGCGCATAGCCGGCAATTCTTCCAATGGCAAGGCTGGCCCAACATGGCGTGCCGACTGCTGCTGCTCTGGCGCTTCGGCAGCAAGCTGCTCAATGCGCGCCGCAATCGCTTCAATCGTTCTATATTGAAATAAATCATTAATTTTCAATTCCGGGTAATATGGCTTAAGGCTTGCTAGAATATGAATAATTCCGAGCGAGTCGCCGCCAATCGTAAAGAAATCATCATGAATGCCGATATGCACAAGGCTGAGTGCTTCTGCCCATGCGCCCGCAATCATTCGTTGAATGCCATTTTGAGGGGCAACGTAGTCTACGCTGATCTGCTCCTCTTGATAGGAATAGCTTTGAAGCTTTTTCCGGTCGATTTTTCCGGTTGGCGAAATCGGCATTTCGTCCAATTGGACGATCCATTTCGGTACAAAATAAGAGGGCAGCTTATCGCCCAGCTCTTGCTTAATGGTGATGGTAGGGAGCGGCTTACCGTCCTTTGAAGTAAAGAAGCCGACGAGCATATTTTGCTCCTGTGCATCCTTTTTGCAGATAACGGCTACGTTTTGCACATTGGCAATTTTGGAGAAGCTGTCTTCGATTTCCCCAATCTCAATGCGATGTCCGCGAATTTTAATTTGCGAATCCCGGCGACCCACATATTCGATAGTGCCGTCCGGCAGCAGCTTCGCAATATCGCCTGACTTATAAATCAGGCCATCGCCAAATGGGTTGGCTACAAACGCATCCGCCGTTTTCTCCGGTTGATTTAAATACCCTTTTGCAAGGCCGATTGTTTCGATCAGCACTTCGCCGTGCACATGCACAGGGCATAGCTGGTTCAGCTCATTGACGATATACACCTTGTAGTTTTGAATCGGCTTGCCAATTGGAACATTTGTTAAATCATCGGTAATATAACCGCTGATTTTATGCGTTGTGGTGCACACGGTGCATTCCGTTGGCCCATATACATTGACGATCGCAATGTTGTCTTGGAACTTCCGCTGGAACGCCCGAACCTGCTCGCCATAAAGCGCCTCTCCTGCTACGGTGATCAGCTTTACGCCTGCAAGCTTTTTGTAACCTTCATCCGATAAATACGCAGAAAGCTGGTTAAAAAAGACGGTTGGCAAAATCGTAATAATCGTTGTTTTCGTCCGTTCAATGGCTGAAGCAAATTCTTCGACAGACACGCGCTCTTCTGGGGACAATAGGTACAAATGAGCTCCATAGAACAATGCTCCAATCGTATCCCATACCGATGCGTCAAAGCTGTAGGTAGCGAACTGCGTCAGTATATCCTCATGTCCAATTTCACAATCCAGCCGCACCGTGTCACCGAGATTAACGACTCCCTCGTGCGCGATAAGAGCTCCCTTAGGTCTTCCCGTAGAGCCGGACGTATAAATAATATAAGCCAAATCATCCGGCGCTACCTGAACGTTGGGGTTCGCAGCCTCTATTTTGTCATAAGCGATATGCTCCACTACAATAATTTCCTTCAACTGCTCAAGCCCTTCCGATTGATGCTGCGCCTGCTCCTCATATTTTGCTTTGGTCAGCACGAACACCGACCGGGTATCTTGCAAAATGTAACGGTTGCGCTCCTCCGGGTGCTCAGGGTCTAGCGGCACATAAGCGGCTCCCGCCTTCAAAATACCAAGCAAGCTGACAATGAGCTCCAAGCTTCGCTCCATGTATATGGTGACAAAATCGCCTTTGCTCACGCCTTTGCTGAGCAGCAGGTTCGCCATTTGATTTGCCTGCTCATTGAGCTGACGGTAGGTAAGCTCACCATGCACGGACGATACAGCCGTTCGCTCACCATGCTGCGCTGCAGCAAGCTCAATCATGCCATGAATCGTCTGCTTGCGGTCATAAGCGCCGGTTGTTGCATTCATTTTCTCATATACGAGTCGGTCCGCATCCGTTAGTAGATTAATAGCTGCCACATGCACGTCCGCATCAGTTAAGGCCGCTAGGAGCAAGGTCGTATAATAGGCGGCATAGCGGTCTATGGTCGCTTTTTCCAGCAACGATTGATCATATTGAATGCTGAGCTGCCACTTCCCACTACGTTCTAGAAGCTGAAGGTTAAGTATTTCCGAAGTTGGCTGTACCGGGTGTCGATGCGAGAAGCGAGTGTCATAATAGGCTTGGTCCGAGGATGATTCATCATTTACAGCTTGTAACAACGAGGTTTTCAGGCTAGCAAATGTGTTCGTTTCTTCAATTTGCACGAACCATGGCTTAACCTTGTCCTGAGCTCCCTGAACACCTATGAGCAACTGCTTCTCGCTTGAAAGTCGGTATACGAGCGCTGCATAAGCCGCCGCCGACTCTGCTTCTACATCCTGTTCTTTTCTCGTTTCTATCAGTTGGCTTACCTGTTCGCCCAGCGCATATTCTTCCGTTGCATAAGAATACGTGCGGTTATGACGCGAAAAATCTAGTGGGATTAATAGGACAAATTCGCTGGAAGCAATCTGGTTAGTAGTAGTGTGTTTATTTTCCGTCATAATTGTAAAACCTCCTGTGGGGGAATGGCCCTGCAGCTGCAAGCAGCCGCAGGACTCCCTTTATGATAGTTATACCGGGATTAAGAAGTACGGACTTGGAAATGATTGATGAGCTCTTGCAGTTCTTCCGACATTTGTGTCAATTGCGTCGACGATTCCACAATGGCATTCATCGATTCTTTTTGTTCGACAATTGATTTGGAAATTTTCGCACTGTTTGCAGCTGTAATGCCAGCGGAAGCCGACAAATTTTCAGCCGTAGCCGTCAACTCCTCCGTACCTGCGGAAATTTGCTCTGTAGAGCTTGATACTTCTTGAATTTGGAGCGTTACACTGCGAGTAGCGGACAAAATATCGTCCAGAAGCGAACCCGTTTCGCTGGAAATTTGCAAGCCCGTACGAACTTGGCCAGTCCCCAGATTGAGTGCATCAACAGCTGTCGTAATTTCCTGCTGGATTTCTTTAATCAACGTGGAAATCTGGGTTGCCGAGCTATTGGACTGCTCAGCGAGCTTGCGAACCTCGCCTGCTACAACGGCAAAGCCTTTGCCATGCTCGCCGACTCTAGCCGCTTCAATCGCTGCGTTCAGCGCTAGAAGATTCGTCTGCGTCGCAACTCCCATTATGAGCGAAACGATGTTTTCAATTTCCTGCGAGCGGCTGGCAAGGGATTGAATAGCGCTCGAGGATTCCACTACAAACTTTTCAATCTGCTCCATTTGCTGGACAACCTGACCTACAACTCGATTGCCTTCCTTCGATTTATGCTCCATGTCGCCCGCTTCTTCAGCTACACTCGAGGAGCTTTGAGCAATGTTCTGAATAACGGTGGACATTTCATTCATCGCTTTGGCCGCTTCGCTGGAGGATAACTCCTGGTTAGCAATTTCAACGTTGATTTCCCGCATATTTTCAGTAATTTCTTCTACCGTCTTGCTGTTTTTTTCGGAGAACTCATACAAGGATTTAGCCGAATCTGTTACAGCATGCGATGTTAGTCGCACTTTGACCATCATGTCGTTAATCCGGCGAATCATAATGTTGAATTTGTGATTAACGACACCAAGATCGTCGACACCCGATTTCAGCTCGACATTCAAGTTGCCTCCGCTCACTTCCTCAATGCCTCTAATGAGCTCTTTAATCGGCTTCATTGTCATACGTGAAATAAAGAATTGAAGCAAGAAAATGAGCACAAGGAATATAAGCATGATCGTAATGCCGCTGATCAGCAAAGTCTTAAGACCATTAGGTACAGCGCTCGCATCTACGTCTGCCGCGAAGAAAGCGAATATTTTGCCGCTGCTGTCCTTGATTGGATAAAGAATGGTCGTCCAAATACCGAAATCATCTGAGTAAAAGCTTGTAAACGTAGGAACACCCGTATTCAGCATTTCGGTTATAGCGGTGGACATTGCCACCGGCTGATCATACATGGCGCCAACGCCCATATTTTCGCTGGAGAAAGCCTCAACCAGATTCGTAGGCATCGCGATAATTGACGTTTGGTTGCCATTTGCAAGCTCAGTACCAAATACATACGCTTGCGCTATATTTGGATTATATTTATGTATCAGATCCAGCGTTGCTTTCAATTCCAGCTGTACTGCGCCTTCATAGCTATTCTCGGTAATCGCTTGCTGGATTTTGGCAGGGTCCATTTCCTGTGCCCATTCCTGTGTAATGGCGCTAATTTGTCCGCGAAGCTGCTTTATCAAAATGTCCTTCTGAATGATATAGCCTGATGCAATTAAGATCGATCCAATTAATACAATGTTAAAGAAGGCAAGCAGCAAATTTTTAGAAAAAAAGGACATTCGTTTTATGAATTGCATTATGTCAACGCTCCTATGTGTATGATGTAAAGCTACTTTCAAAAATGATTGCGACGGTTCACCCACGGCACTGTCATCTGGCTGATGCAGTTGGCTGCACTCTATTTGATTCCCACCAATGACCGCGACTAAAGTTTTATTTTCGAAACTCAATGAATCCCGATTCGTACTTTAGCCTTATACCGGTTTATTTTTCAGAAAATTCTAAACATTGATCACTCCCTCGCTTTTCTACTTATATCTCTATATTTGATCTGCCGAAAGTTTCCCCTCAAACTAGTTCAATACATTATTCAACAGATACTATTAATACTATCGACCTATTCGATACGAATAGTAATAGATTTTGCTAAATTGTTATTTATCTTATGTAAAAATTTATACAACAGGCAAAACGCAAATAAGCGGACGACAGGAAATCCCTGTGTCCGCCTACTCTCAAACCTAGTGTAACAGCTTGTCCAAGTGACTACATCACTTGCCTGACCATACCACTGTCATTTCGTTATAGCCATCCTTGTCCCGGTCAGGAGCACCGGTAATCGTGACAGCTATATCATCACCCTTTTTGCCTGCCATCGTTAATGATGTGCTGCTCACATCCTCTGAAGTATCCGTCAGCTCTTTCATCTGGAAGTAAGCTTTGTAGGATACACCAAGCGATTCTAAATCATTTTGCGTCTCATAGACAAAATACACCGATTTTTTGTTGTCCCGGTTGTTTTCCACCGTCTCTTTTATTTTCGCATCCTTCGGAATCGGGAAATCTGCCGGCAAATATTTCGGACGCAGGCCAGTGTACACATTGCTGTCGGTACCGCCGCCTCCCGCAGAGCTGCTGCTGCCAATTTTCACTTTATTGCTCCCCGCATCGTATGTAACGGGCACGTTCAGAGCATCTGCAATCGAGCGCACGGGCAAATAGGTCGAGCCTTTATAAGTAATGGGAGCCTGTTTGGCGCCATTTCCATCAACTGGCGTATAAGCGCTGCCGTTAAGCTCGATTTTTAAGCCATTATTTAAATATGCTTTAATTTGCTCCAAATTGCTTCCTGCATAGACGCCCACCGAGCCAGTAAGCACCATGCCGAACACCGCAGCGGAAATGACCATTTTTTTGCTTTTCACATCTATCTACCCCAATCTATTGAAAATAATATTCCCCCCATCATTACCTTCTCTGTATGCTTCCAAAACCATTATATGCAAAAATAGTTCTAATTTCCTTTCTTCTTCCAAGCAACCGACTAGAAGACTACATCTGAGGAACCAGAAGCGTAGCTCATGAGCCCGTTTCTTCAAGCAGCCTTACGACTTCCGCCAAATGCTTATCGAGCGTAATCGGATTGTAGTTTATAGAGCGTATGCCCAAAATGATGCGTCCCATACATATACAGCGTCTGATCCACATAAACGAACGCCGATGCCGTCTCACCCGGCCGGATGCAATTTCCTAGCCACCCGCGTAAAACTGGGATACAATATTAAATCGGGACTGCGCCGCATAATTTGCTCTGCATCAACAGGCTCCTCAATACGATGAACACCGCGCAGCAGTTCTTCTTCAAAAACAGGAAACATCTCGCTGTTCACCGCAATCGGACGATTGCCAAGCACCAGCAGCTCCCCAATATTTTGAATCGAAAATATACGCGGAGCGCGACCAGACTCCTGCATATATTGCGCCGGTGTAAGCCCCGTCTTTTGCTTAAAGCGCCAGCTAAAATAATAACTATCTCCGAAGCCGACCCGCCCGGCACTTTCGCGAACAATCAACAACTACCGTAAGGGCGATTTTGATGCTTCCTAAAACTCCCTTGCATCCAGAAAGTTTGGCACGATAATTAGATCCGGCGCCAAGGTCAGAACTTCCCCCAAACGTCCATACACTCTCGCCACTAACGTCTGCAATGCCCCGCAGCTTATGATCGCCGAGAACCGCCGCTGCATTCAAGAAGTTCGTGCCTACGATTGGAAAACCTATCACCACCTCGCTTATCTGTTCTATCTCCCCAAACTCCTGTAAGTCATTGCGTACCGAGAAGCTCGATTCGAGCATTGAAATATCCCACGGCTCATATTAGAAAAAACTCAGGAAAGCGAACATTACAAAAAACAGGTCAATCATGGTGGTATCTGACCATAATCAACCTGTTTGATGTATCGCAATAGCGATATTTAGGTTATAAAATTTAGCATGATGTGCATACAAACGAAATTACAAAATCTCTATACGGGTATTACTGGGTGGGGTCTATTTCATCAGCCGCCACCATCATATCAGATATCGAAAAAGACCACACCTCGGACTATCCTATAAAAACAACAGCGTCTTTACGTTGAAATGCTTTGGGCAGTTTCTCCATAAGTCCATCTACTCTTTCAAATAATCTATTTTTCTGTTCCTCTTGTAAATTTTGATCCGCCCATTCTTTTAATAAAATTAGTTCAGCAAAAATGTTAGGTAGATATTCCTCTTCTACATCAACGCCTGTTGAAAATAGAATTACCCACTTTAATTCCAAATGTACAATCCCAGGTTGCCAGTATTGGTTAAAAAATGATTCAGTAGCAACTGGAAGAAAAAAGTGTTTTTCAAAATCATTTTGCGGATTAAGGATCATTACACTGACAGACATTTATTTCATACCTCCAAAGATAGCGCTAAATTTGTAATCAGGAAACTCTTTCCTAAGTTGATTTAGGCTATTTTCAACTGCCTGTTTCAACTCAGGTGTATTGCCGTCTAATCTAAAAACAAACTCTCGGATATTCTTGATACTAACCCTGCTTGCCCTGACTCAGTGTCGGTTCCAAATCGGCATACATGTCATTTAACCAAGTCTCTGCCTGATTATAGCCTTCTATTACGATCTGCTTACCGTTTGTTAACCCTTCACTAAGCAAATTCTCCAACTGAGCTATTTTTTCCTGAAACCCGTCTAATACCTCTTTGCCTTCTGCTTGAATTTGCTTCCATCCGTCTGCTAAGCCCTACTTTGTCTGCTCGACGGTTTGTCTCCAGAACTTCTCCAGCGCCCCTTCTTCCTTACCGTCTGTCTTCGGTACTTCTGGCTCCTTCGGCTGGGGGCCATATTTACTTAAGGCTTGGCTCGCTTGCAATATTGTCAGCAGGTCTTTTAAGCCGCCCTTGACTTGTCCCTGCTGTACATTGGCGACTAATCCGCCCGCTGCGGTTCGAATCGTTTGCTGCAGCGCATGAATTTCCTTGAGCTGCACCCTCGCCAGTTCGCCCGTCGGTCCCGGCGTTTGCGCCATCATCACCATAAAGAGATAACGTGCATTGTCTGGCAGCGGCACCCGTGTCGTCAGATCCCCTTTCAGCGCGAACGATGGATCATAGTCACACGCCAGCAGCGGCACCTGCTTGAAATAGCTCGTCATATTGACGTTTGGGGCAAAATAGCTCTCTGCTACGCCAAGCACCTTCAGCTTCTCTCGGCTAATCTCCGCCTGCTTGTGCATCTCCGCCATCAGCAGATGATTGCCGAACTGCTTGTACACCGCATACGCCGTCTGCGCCTTCGCAATCAGATCCCGCTCCGCGAAAATCGCCTCCAGCTTCATTTCCGCATCCAGCTTCTCTGCCACTGTCGCACCTTGCAGGCCTGCGACCCGCCGCAGCTCCTTCACCAACGGATCACTCGACCAGCGGTCCCGGCTGGCTTGCGGCAAGATTCGGTCGATTAGATTCGTCACCATCGGACGGAAGGTAACGGGCACGGGCGTGTAGCTGCCACCACCTGTCGTCCCTACCCGCTTCAACAGGTCAAAACGCTCCAGCCCGCTCAGCCCCTTCGCCAGCTGCTTCGCTTCCTGCGCCGCTTCCGCCTGCACCCGCTCGATGCCCTTCAGCGCTTTGCTGATCACTTCCGTCATCTGCTCTGCTTCCTGCGTCAAGCCCGTCAGCTGCCGCTGAATCTGCTCCAGGCTGCTCAGCATCGGCAAAGAGCGATCCCAGCTCGCGATCTTTCCGCTCACCCGCCGCCGCAGCTCATCCGTGTCCGCTCCGATTCGCACCATCTGCTGCTGCAGGCGCCTCACTTCATCCGGTTTAAATACAACCTGCTTTCCAGCCATTATACACCTCCTCGCTTACCCGTTCTATCTCCCCGTGCCTTGGAAGTCGTTGCGCACCGAGAAGCTCGATTCAAACATTGCGATATCCCCGTATTGAAAGCGGTACGTCTGACCGCTATAGCTCACGCTGCTAAGCGGCTGTCCTTCAATTTCCCACATATTCGCCATCGGCGCGTCATACCGGATTTCTGGATTTGCCTTGCGCTCCTGCTGGTACGCACTCAGGTCAAAATGAACCATCAGATAGCCGTTTTTCAAAAACGCGCCCTCACTGCCATTGAGCGCCCCGCCGTTTTGCCTGGCCACCTCTAAAATATTCGTGCCCTTCGGCAGCACATACGGTGCGATTGGCAGGCTATACTCCCCGTACCACCGCTGCACGCTCCGCAGCGCTTGCACCGCATTCACACTAGCCGGCACCTGTGAACCGCTTGGCCCCACTAGCGTGCGGGACGCATACGACAGCTCTTCTAGGCTGTATCCTGCACTAATAACCGTTTTCCGCGTAATGTAGTACTCTGCTTGTGCTTGTGCAATCAATCCTAGCTGCTTTACTTCCTGTTCTCGTTTCGTCATATCATTCAGCTCCTTCGTTTTTTTCTGAACACAAAAAAAGCTCATTCCTACTCATAAAACAAGTTGTAAAGAGCTTTGGAAGTTTATCAAGTGTTTGAATTGCTTAGTGTTTGTTTGTTTGTTTGTTTGTTTGTTTGTTTGTTTGTTTGTTTGTTTGTTTGTTTGTTTGTTTGTTTGTTTGTTTGTTTGTTTGTTTGTTGTATTGTACGATCCTGTTGTTAGGACTGTAAAGCCTCACAAGTTAGTTATAGGATTCTTATAGCACCAATCTGGGTCATACGGTAACGATTTTAATTTTTGCATATCCTCCCAACTGTAGACCCAATTGTAACCTCCCAACCAATAATATTGATTGGGGTTTAACTTCAAATATTCATAAACAAAACTAAAAAGTAACTCCTCGTTATCATACACATCCTCAATACAGCCAACCTGATATAAGCTCAGTGATGGATCCAATCCTGAAAATTGTCCGGTATTATAAAACTCAAGTCCATCGTTCATAACTCCATCAATATAAATTAAAAACTTATTTTCATCAACATCTGGATTATACATAATACTAATGGTCGTATACTTAAATTGGTTGCCTTCGGTAAAGTACTTTTCATTCCTGTAGTAAAGCATCGCGTCAGAATGAAACGAGGCTAACATTACGGAAGACAGTAAATTGTCAGAAGAATATATATCTCTCTCAACTAAAAAAAATGACGAGGTTCCCATTTACTTTAAAACTCCTTTCAATTCTTCAAGTGAATTAACTACGATTGCGCCCATACTCTTAATCTTATTCAATTTTTGTAATTGTTCCGGTGCTAGATTTACTAGAGGCTCTTCAATATACACAATTACTTTTCGATTTTCTGGATTCAAAAAATCTTTGTGATTTGTTTTTATATACTTTTCAATTTGATCTACTTTTAATGCACTAGCAGAAGCTTTCACTTCAATAATTTCATCTTTTGTCAATACATCAAAATCTCCCGCAGGCGTTTTATCTGCCCTCTGAACCTTTTGCCCAAAACCTGTAACCTCTTTCTGTTCAGAAACAAATTTTGCAACTTTCCCCTCTGTTGCTTTACCTATATTAGGACTATTCAGGAATGTCTCAATATCACGACTAATATTTTTCGGATGTTGATCAACCCAAGTTAATTCGTTGCCTGCCGGGTTAGTATATCTTGTTTTACTCCCGTCCTTAACTATACTCCCTACATTAGGACCTTGTCCCGTCCCCTCAATATCAACCTTAGGAACATCAATATCCCCTTTGCCTTTCGGGCCGCTATCCGACTTCCATATATTAGAGAACAAATCGCTGACGTCACCGGGGATGTTTTTTCCGCTTTGAACGACTACCGTGCCTCCGCCGACCAAGAGCCCCCAGCTTGCTACTTGGATGGGAGCTCCAGCCAAAGCACCAAATCCTGTTGCATACAGAGCCGTTCCCCCTAATTCTCCACCAATACCTCCTGCCATCGCGATGAGGGCGCCCACTAACATCACGGTATCGCCCGTTACTTTCCCGAGCTGATAGCCTACCGTATCCTTAGCCATCCCGCTTCCTTCATTATTGCTCTCTACTACATGCTGCGCTAGACCAAAAAACATGGCATCATCCACCGCCGCTATAAATCCCCCACTGAAATTATAAAAACCCTGCTTGCCCTGACTCAGTGTCGGTTCCAAATCGGCATACATGTCATTTAACCAAGTCTCTGCCTGATTATAGCCTTCTATTACGATCTGCTTACCGTTTGTTAACCCTTCACTAAGCAAATTCTCCAACTGAGCTGTTTTTTCCTGGAACCCGTCTAAGACCTCTTGTCCCTCTGCTTGAATTTGCTTCCATCCGTCTGCTAAGCTTTGCGTGACCTGCAAGGCGGTTTGTCTCCAGAACTTCCCCAGTGCCCCTTCTTCCTTACCGTCTATATCGCTGTCGGATATTCTAAAGTTGCGCAGAATTTTGAAAAAACAGGGGGAAAGCGAAGATAACAAAAAACAGGTTAGTCATGGTGGTATCTGACCATAATCAGCCTGTTTTTTGTAATGCAATAGTGATATTTAGGTTAAAAAATTAAAGCATTTGATGTGCGTACAAACAAAATGACGAAATATTTATACCGCTATTACATGGGTTATATGTGTTATTGGTTGAATAATGGGTTCATTCGGCACTGGGTAGCCCCTCAAGTTTCACAAACCCAAGCACAATTCCTAAGCTATATCTCCAATCTGATAAACCAACCCCAACCCGTAAAAAGGAAAATTAACCGTTCCACTCAACTTCTTATCGTCAACAGTTATAACATTATCCTTTCGTAATAGTATTGATTTATCATTCAACTCAAGAATACAGTCTCCATCCATTTCATTAAGTAATGTCCCAATGAAGACCATTAATTCATATGCCCAATTCGTATGGGAAACTATAATATCAATGTAGCCACTAAACTTTAATTCAATATCATAATCCTCACTTGCAAACATTACGCCATATCCACCCTCCTTAATGGATAATGTAAATCCATCACTAGAGATTGTGAGATTATCATCAGTTTCCGTTATATCAACATCCTGAAATAGTCTTGCTACTGAAATCTTCAATTCACTGAAATCAGAATACCCTCCAAAATAAAAATTACAAAACATGGGCTTCTTCTCCTTATTTAAGGTTTTAATCTCGTCATCTGTCCATCTTTAATAATAATTAGCTCATCCAATGTAGGAATTTCATACTTCTTGAACTGTTCGTATAGTTCATTCAATGAACCCTTATATCCGTCTAAATTCATTACAATTCGGCTTGCTTGCTCTTCGGTCTTTTTTACTACGGTTGCCCAGATATTCCTAACCTTAAGCGTCTCTGGAGAATAACAATCAAAGGGCTTACCATTAATAAGGAAGTCAGGGTTGGAGGCAGGTTTAATGCCATAGCCATTCCCCCCCTTTGTGTTGGGCAACATTTCAATATCATAGCCTTTGCTTGCTAATAAATCTGCCGCTTCATTCTGAAATGTTATTGGATTCGGTTCGTTAGGGTCAGGCTTTTCATATTTACCTTTAGGTTTTCCTCCCGGAGGAAGTGTCGGCTCTGTTAAGTCAATCTTACCCGTACCCCCAGTATCAACCTTAGGAACATCAATATCCCCTTTGCCTTTCGGGCCGCTATCCGACTTCCATATATTAGAGAACAAATCGCCGACGTCACCGGGGATGTTTTTTCCGCTTTGAACGACTACCGTGCCTCCGCCGACCAAGAGACCCCAGCTTGCTACTTGGATGGGAGCTCCAGCCAAAGCACCAAATCCTGTTGCATACAGTGCCGTCCCCCCTATTTCGCCACCAACACCTCCTGCCATCGCTATGAGGCCGCCCACTAACATCACGGTATCGCCCGTTACTTTCCCGAGCTGATAGCCCACCGTATCCTTAGCCATTCCACTTCCTTCATTATTGCTCTCTACTACATGCTGCGCTAGACCAAAAAACATGGCATCATCCACAGCCGCTATAAATCCCCCACTGAAATTATAAAAACCCTGCTCACCCTGAATCAGTGTCGGTTCCAAATCCGCATACATATCATTTAACCAAGCATCAGCTTGATTATAGCCTTCTATTATCATTTGCTTACCGCTTGTTAATCCTTCACTGAGCAGCTTCTCCAACTGAGCTGTTTTTTCCTGGAACCCGTCTAATACCTCTTTGCCTTCTGCTTGAATTTGCTTCCATCCGTCTGCTAAGCCCTGCTTTGTCTGCTCGACGGTTTGTCTCCAGAACTTCTCCAGCGCCCCTTCTTCCTTACCGTCTGTCTTCGGTACTTCTGGCTCTTTGGCTGGGGACCATATTTACTCAAAGCTTGGCTCGCTTGCAATATTGTCAGCAGGTCTTTTAGACCGCCCTTGACTTGTCCCTGCTGTACAGCCGTGACTAATCCTCCTGCTGCTTCCCGAATCGTCTGCTGCAACGCATGAATTTCCTTGAGCTGCACCCTCGCCAGTTCACCTGCCGGACCCTGCGTTTGCGCCATCATCACCATAAACAAATAACGTGCGTTGTCCGGCAGAGGAACCCGTGTCGTCAGATCCCCTTCCAGCGCGAACGATGGGTCATAGTCACACGCCAGCAGCGGCACCTGCTTGAAATAGCTCGTCATATTGACGTTTGGGGCAAAATAGCTCTCTGCTACGCCAAGCACCTTCAGCTTCTCTCGGCTAATCTCCGCCTGCTTGTGCATCTCCGCCATCAGCAGATGATTGCCGAACTGCTTGTACACCGCATACGCCGTCTGCGCCTTCGCGATCAGATCACGCTCCGCGAAGATCGCCTCCAGCTTCTCTGCCGCGGTCGCGCCTTGCAGACCTACGACCCGCCGCAGCTCCTTCACCAACGGGTCACTCGACCAGCGGTCCCGGCTGGCTTGCGGCAAGATTCGGTCGATCAGGTTCGTCACCATCGGACGGAAGGTGACGGGCACGGGCGTGTAGCTGCCGCCGCCTGTCATCCCTACCCGCTTCAACAGGTCAACACGCTCCAGCCCGCTCAGCCCCTTCGCCAGTTGCTTCGCTTCCTGCGCCGCTTCCGCCTGCACCCGCTCGATGCCCTTCAGCGCTTTGCTGATCACCTCCGTCATCTGCTCCGCTTCCTGCGTCAAACTCGTCAACTGCCTCTGGATTTGCTCCAGACTCTCCAACACTGGCAAGGGGCGATCCCAGCTCGCTATTTTCCCGCTCACCCGCCGCCGCAGCTCATCCGTGTCCGCTCCGATTCGCACCATCTGCTGCTGCAGGCGCCTCACTTCATCCGGTTTAAATACGACCTGCTTTCCAGCCATTATACACCTCCTCGCTTACCCGTTCTATCTCCCTGTGTCTTGGAAGTCGTTGCGCACCGAGAAGCTCGATTCAAACATTGCAATACCCCACGGCTCATATTAGAAAAAACTCAGAAAAGCGAACATTACAAAAAACAGGTCAATTATGGTGGTCTCTGACCATAATCGACCTGTTCGATGAAACGGAATAGCGTTATTTAGCTTATAAAATTCAAGCATTATTGTGCGTACAATCAATATGGAGAAATATTTATACGGATATTACATGGGCTATATGTGGTATTAGTTGAATGATGGGTTCATTCGGCACTGGGTGGTGCTATTTCATCAGCCGCCTCTCATGTTGATGATTGTATCAGCTAACTAAATTATGCTTCTCTCTAATTTGCTTTAGGTAACCCTCAATAACATCCTTATCATTTGGAGTACCTTCCAAATATACTGAACATGCTAACCGAAGATAATAAAAAAATGTACGATAATCTACTACGACTTCTTCATCATGTAGTGAGAACATAACACCATCAAACTTATCTTCATCAGGGTCTAAATCGTCAGGGAATAGACATACTGTTGCATTAATGCCTACTCCAATACCTAAACTAAAATGTTTGACTGTTTCCACGAAATCAGAATTTGAAATACTATTAAAAAACGCCGTAATCGGAAAATGACTTTTATCTTGAATATCCGAATCTAACAATCTGAAATCTCTTTTCATTAGTTTATTGCCCCTTAGCTTAGAATTCAGGAAAGAACGATGTTACTTCCCCATCTTTTGAGTAACCCATCCACTTTACACCATTACTATCATAGCCAACCCACGGATTACCTAGTGTCCCTTTTGTAGCAGCATTGTTTGCCGCTTCCTTTCCATACTTAAGATAATCTTGGTCAGAAATAACTTTTGGATCATATACAGTTTTCTTAAAGGAAGTCGCCTTCCATCCAGTAATTTCACCTGTTTTTCCATCTATAGAAGGAACTTGGTACGTTATTTTTTCTACACCAGCCATAGTTGGATGCGGCTCAACGTTGGTAATATTTATATTGTTATTCATAAATTCATCTCTATTATGAGCGCCCCCGATTCCTCTACTACGAGGTACAGTAGTGTCTACTTTAATAATGTGGTTATCTAAATTGGGTGAGAACTTAACATTTCCCGTCCCCTCAGCATCAACCTTAGGAACATCAATATCCCCTTTGCTTTTCGGGCCGCTATCCGACTTCCATATATTAGAGAACAAATCGCCGACGTCACCGGGGATGTTTTTTCCGCTTTGAACGACTACCGTGCCTCCGCCGACCAAGAGACCCCAGCTTGCTACTTGGATGGGAGCCCCAGCCAAAGCACCAAATCCTGTTGCATACAGAGCCGTTCCCCCTACTTCTCCACCAATGCCTCCTGCCAGCGCCATGAGGCCGCCCACTAACATCACGGTATCGCCCGTTACTTTCCCGAGCTGATAGCCTACCGTATCCTTAGCCATTCCGCTTCCTTCATTATTGCTCTCTACTACATGCTGCGCTAGACCAAAAAACATGGCATCATCCACAGCCGCTATAAATCCCCCGCTGAAATTATAAAAACCCTGCTTGCCCTGACTCAGTGTCGGTTCCAAATCGGCATACATGTCATTTAACCAAGTCTCTGCCTGATTATAGCCTTCTATTACGATCTGCTTACCGTTTGTTAACCCTTCACTAAGCAAATTCTCCAACTGAGCTGTTTTTTCCTGGAACCCGTCTAAGACCTCTTGTCCCTCTGCTTGAATTTGCTTCCATCCGTCTGCTAAGCTTTGCGTGACCTGCAAGGCGGTTTGTCTCCAGAACTTCTCCAGCGCCCCTTCTTCCTTACCGTCTGTCTTCGGTACTTCTGGCTCCTTTGGCTGGGGACCATATTTACTCAAA
The DNA here is from genome assembly GCF_036894955.1 of Paenibacillus sp. KS-LC4. Classification (NCBI taxonomy): domain Bacteria; kingdom Bacillati; phylum Bacillota; class Bacilli; order Caryophanales; family Paenibacillaceae; genus Paenibacillus; species Paenibacillus sp. KS-LC4. The sequence goes on from NZ_CP145905.1 coordinate 4,189,179, forward strand.
GCTTGGCTCGCTTGCAATATTGTCAGCAGGTCTTTTAGACCGCCCTTGACTTGTCCCTGCTGCACATTGGCGACTAATCCGCCCGCTGCGGTTCGAATCGTTTGCTGCAATGCATGAATTTCCTTGAGCTGCACCCTCGCCAGTTCGCCCGTCGGACCCTGCGTTTGCGCCATCATCACCATAAAGAGATAACGTGCATTGTCCGGCAGCGGCACCCGTGTCGTCAGATCTCCTTCCAGCGCGAACGATGGATCATAGTCACACGCCAGCAGCGGCACCTGCTTGAAATAGCTCGTCATATTGACGTTGGGGGCAAAATAGCTCTCTGCTACCCCAAGCTCCTTCAGCTTCTCTCGGCTGATCTCCGCCTGCTTGTGCATCTCCGCCATCAGCAGATGATTGCCGAACTGCTTGTACACCGCATACGCCGTCTGCGCCTTCGCGATCAGATCCCGCTCCGCGAAAATCGCCTCCAGCTTCATTTCCGCATCCAGCTTCTCTGCCGCTGTCGCACCTTGCAGGCCTGCGACCCGCCGCAGCTCCTTCACCAACGGATCACTCGACCAGCGGTCCCGGCTGGCTTGCGGCAAGATTCGGTCGATTAGATTCGTCACCATCGGACGGAAAGTAACGGGCACGGGCGTGTAGCTGCCGCCGCCTGTCGTCCCTACTCGCTTCAACAGGTCAAAACGCTCCAGCCCGCTCAGACCCTTCGCCAGTTGCTTCGCTTCCTGCGCCGCTTCCGCCTGCACCCGCTCGATGCCCTTCAGCGCTTTGCTGATCACTTCCGTCATCTGCTCGGCTTCCTGCGTCAAGCCCGTCAGCTGCCGCTGGATTTGCTCCAGGCTGCTCAGCATCGGCAAAGAGCGATCCCAGCTCGCAATCTTCCCGCTCACCCGCCGTCGCAGCTCATCCGTGTCAGCCCCGATTCGCACCATCTGCTGCTGCAGGCGCCTCACTTCATCCGGTTTAAATACAACCTGCTTTCCAGCCATTGTACACCTCCTCGCCCACTCGTTCTATCTCCCCGTGCCTTGGAAGTCGTTGCGCACCGAGAAGCTCGATTCAAACATTGCGATATCCCCGTATTGAAAGCGGTACGTCTGACCGCTATAGCTCACGCTGCTAAGCGGCTGTCCTTCAATTTCCCACATATTCGCCATCGGCGCGTCATACCGGATTTCTGGATTTGCCTTGCGCTCCTGCTGGTACGCACTCAGGTCAAAATGAACCATCAGATAGCCATTTTTCAAAAACGCGCCCTCACTGCCATTGAGCGCCCCGCCGTTTTGCCTGGCCACCTCTAAAATATTCGTGCCCTTCGGCAGCACATACGGTGCGATTGGCAGGCTATACTCCCCGTACCACCGCTGCACGCTCCGCAGCGCTTGCACCGCATTCACACTAGCCGGCACCTGTGCACCGCTTGGCCCCACTAGCGTGCGGGACGCATACGACAGCTCTTCTAGGCTGTATCCTGCACTAATAACCGTTTTCCGCGTAATGTAGTGCTTCCAGAACTTCTCCCACGAAGCGCCAAACCGATTCGCTGGCGATAACAGATAGTCATACTCATAGCTCGCTGCTTGGCTCAGCGAGGTCGTCGTCACCCCGCGCAGCAGATCCGCCAGCTGATACGTTCGGCTGTACAGCTCCTGATCCCGCGCCGAGCCGACCTTAATCAGCTTATTCCGTGGCCCGGATACGTCGTAGTACAAGTCCACCTCCTGCGCATTTCCGCCCTGCTTGCTCACAAACCAGAAGCTTGGCTGGATTTGGATGCCTGCGTCCTTGCCGCTGTAGCTCCCGATAGTTTCAAAGTAGAACGAGATGGGATAGCCATTATGCGGCACCGTGGCCGCTTCTCTTGGATGCGAGCCTGGTCGAATCGGCAATAGCCGTGAAGGCTGGCTCGCTAGATTCGTCTCTTCTCGATCCTTCGTTCGTCCACCCGATTCATAGACATAACCTGAATGCTGCTTCGAGCCTTTCGCCGTGCGAAACACCGATTCATAGCGCAGGTCGCCAATGTCCGTAATGGTGAAATCTGAAATGCGGCCTTGCACCGTAAAGAGCAGCGTGCGGCTCGCTCCATAGTTCGCGAGATCCCCATTCAAGTCCGTCTGATACGCCGACGAGCCATCCGGTGTATTAATCGCCCACGCCTGCGTCACCGCATCGTAGTTCCCTTCCGGTACCCAGACCGGAATGCGGTATGTTTGCTTCGCTGCTCCGACAGGATAATCAATCCACGTTTGCGCGGGATAGAAGGTGCTTCCGTGGTACACATCAAACGGGAATACAATTCGTTTGTTTCGCGTATATCTCGCATAGTCCCGGTTGCCGTATCCGAGCTGATTCAAATGCGGCGCCGTCTCATCAAAGTCGACGGAAAACTCCCGTCCCAGCACAAGCACCGTTCGCGCCATATTCGGGATGACGCTCTGATCAAAGCCGCGATTTTCATCCGGTGCTTCGGAATCATTGACCACCGGGGTGTGGACGGTCACCGTATTGAGCCCTTCAATCGGGAACGTTTGAACATCCCCCTCCCCATTGATGCTCAGCAGGCTCTCGTACGACAGGATGCCATCACTCGGCTCATCCCGGCTGTTCGCCCGCGTACCAGGTATGATTAAGCCGCTTTCATAGAGCACATCTTCTCCGATCTCCTCGGCTTCTACGATATCAATTGGCTCTGGGGTTTCATCGTCCTGCTGCACGTCGTCCATGATGACGGAGCCGTCAAAATCCAGACGGTCGTTCCATACCTTGATGCGCCCGACCTGCCCCTCTGCTTCTTCGGTCCAGTCCTCCGACGGCACGCTCGGACGGCTGCCGCCCCCATCAATCGTTTCTCCTGACAGCACCTTCGCACGGTACGGCGGCTTCTCCATATGCTCAGCCGTCACGCCCCCTTGCACATCCGGCGCGGTATAGCCGTTTGGCAGCAGCGTAATCGCCCCATAAGGCAGTGCATATTGATTCAGCGTCGCTTGCTTGAGTCCCCATGCATCGAACGTCGTGATTTCCCAATAGGAAAACGGCCGCTCCACATCATACACCGTCGTTACCGTCTCGGATTCTTGATGACGGACCGTTCTAGTCCTTGGGTTGCCATCCGAATCTGTACCATCTGATTCCTCCGTCTGCCATTTCAACGTATACGTTTTGGACACCGGAATTTTAAACGTACAGGTTCCTTCCTCTTGATCAAATGTATAGTCAAACAGATACGCTTTGCCAAATACATTCGCATACAGCGCGTCACTGCTCGGAATCCCCTTGCTCACATCGAACTGCTCTGCTCCTCGCGCATCTGCCCGAATCTCGCCTCGGGCATCCGGCGTTATCGAGGTTTGACTTCGGCTTAATCCTGGCTGCGCTTCACAGATAACCGAGGCTCCAGGCGTACAGCTTGCTCCAGTACACGTTGTAGCTCCCACCGTCAGCGTAATTCTCGCCGTAATGTTATACCCATTTGCCCCATTGTCTTTCCAGTTTGCCGTAATCACAGCCGAGCCTCGGCTATGTGCGGTCACTAGACCTGTTTGTTCATCAACGGAAATGACGGCCGAGCGATCACTTTTCCAAATTACATTTGTAGCTGTATTTTGCCAATCCCTCGCCTCAAACCCTTCCGTTTTTATTTGGGCCGTTAACTGAGAAGTTGCTCCCACTGCGCTAGGAGAAGCTCCCTGTATGCGTATTTCCTTAATTTGTTCGTCTTCACCTCGCCACGTAAGCTGTGTCTCAAACCAATACTCAACGATAAACTTGTCTTGTCCGCCAGGTCTTTTATTTCCAGTTTCATATCTATTCGTTTTATTCGGACCACCTGTGGTAACTTTATACACCAGAAATTTATTATTTGTTCTGCCAGGATTTAACCAAACTCCTTGTGCTCCAGGCCACGATGACTCATTAATGAAGGCATGTTCCGACGGGGTCGAAGATAAACCATATTTATCCTGAGTTAGCCTATGCTCATGTCCTTCAGCATCCTTGAATGTTCCAGGTGCATATAAAGCCATTCGTGTAACCCCAATAAATGTGGTCGGTACAGGATAAGGAGCCGTATCTCTCGTAGCAGGATTTGTATTTCCATTATCCGCTTCAGCCCTTCCCGGATATCCTTCTCCGATGGAGTCCGCAGAATCAGCCCAAAAATTCCCGTTGTCGATTTGGTACCACATGATTTTAGGGGTAGCGATTGTTTGAGCTATGACTGGATAATATTTATGCTGCTTACTTCCTGTATAATTTGCAGATAGTGGATTGAATTTAATATCGTAGGCGACGGGAGGAGCCGCCTCAGCAGCCCTTACCGATTTTTCATTTCCACTCGAAAGTAGAAAGGCCATACATGTTCCTAGCACCATTAGCGAAAGAAAAACTCTCTTAGTCTTCATTTCTCCTCTATTCTACCAGTACATATAGACAGTGGCCTCCGTGCCATCTGCTGCCGTTAGAAAAGTAGGTGTTCTAAAAGCACTTATACCGGTCCAAAACGTTCTGGGCTTACCTACGCTTACAAAATCCGAAAACGCTTCATATTTGGCTCCCTTTCCAGAGTCTGTAGGCATAGTTTCATAACCATATTTTTCAGGCAGGTCACCTGTCAGAGGAGCTCCTGTTAGAGTTGGATAGCCATTAATGTAACGAGATATGTTATCCATTTCTCTGCTTGCTGTTACGGTTTGCTCGGTGTATGCTGACCAGCCCTTAAATATTTCATCATAAAACATTTCTCCATAAATCCCGCGTTCTTCGCTACCGATTTTTTCAGATAAATTTACGACGATGACGCGATCTAACGTAAAACTCCCAAAGCCGTAGGCCAGATTAAACGTCTTTCCCATCACACTATGTATATTTCTAGGCTTTCCATCTACACCTTTTATGTCCCTTGCCTTGCCAAAACTCATTACATTCGTTCCATACAAGCCCACTTCTCGCAATTCATTTAATCCCATATAATTTTCGGCTTTAGTTCCTTCAATTTTCAAATAACGGTAGATCATGACGGCCACTTCTGCACGTGTAGTCGTATCCTTTAGTCCAAAGCTCTGATCGGGTTTGCCCTTCATCAGCCCTGTTCCTCTAGCTATCGCTATATATGGCGTTTGAGTTTTGCTAATTCCTGTATGGTATGTTTCTGTAAACGGCAGCAGTGTCCCCTCTACATCTTTTATAGCAGTTACAAAGCTGGGCTCACTTCGCACAAGACCTTGTGAAAACCACTTCGCCATATCGTATCTAGTCATCGCCTGATTGGGACTAAATTTCGCTCCTGGTGCATCTCCTGGTTTAATAAAGCCCGTTCCAACTGCTCCGTTAATCGCACTGGCCGCCCAGTAGCTTCCCGGCACATCCGTAAAGCTTGCTTTGCTGCCGTCATTTTTATTTTTGGTTATTCGAACTAGCACACTTGCGAGTTCTGCTCGTGTAATCAAACCATTCGGCTTAAATGTACCATTGGAATAGCCCTTTAAATAACCATCCGATACTGCTTTCTTAATAGTTGATTCTGCCCAGTGGCCCTTTATATCTGTGAAAACGGGAGCAGCACTTGTACTTGCATAAGCTTCTCTCACACTTGACAGGTCTTGCCTTGCTGTCACCGCTTCCTTCCCCATTACCACACTGCTAGTCATTAATAAATTGGCAGATACAACAAATGCTATTATGGCTTTAATACTTGTTCTCATTGTTCAACTCTCCTCATCGCTTGTAAAGATAAAAGACTCTGTTTAAAAATGGATTACAGGATATTAATTCCTATCCCATCATAATTACATCTAACGAACTAATTTGCAATACATTTTATATGTAAATAGTAATAGATTTAAAACATATATCTACATTTTCACCCTCCAGAATCCTAAAACATGACTTTTTCAGTACACAAATGACGTATCGAATATTATTGATAGTTTGGATATATCTTCAATGCCAGAGAATTCAAGCACTCTTTTCGCTAAAAAACATACTAAAAAAGCTGCCGAGATATCCTCGACAGCTTAAACAATGAGTTATGAAGTTTTCTTATTTAATTCTGTATTCTCCGGCTTCTCCACATCCAGCACATCCATGAGGAACATGAAGATTGGGATACCGATAATAAGGCCCCATATGCCCATATAATGCTGGGCAAAGATCAGAATGATAAACGTATAGAACATCGGAAGCTTTGTTTTGTGCGCATATAGCCTTGGATTCAGGAAGTAGGTTTCCACCGCATGGATGACCAAGATCATGCCAATCGCCCACAGCACCATCGACAGCCCGCCGATCTGGTAGCCAATAATACCAATCGGGATGAACGAAATGATAACGCCTGCCACCGGAATCAGGCTGAGCAGGAACACCATAATCGTAAGTGCAATTAAATAAGGGAAACCGAGTATCCAAAGCCCAATCATCGTCAGCGCTGTATTAAATAGGGCAATCAGCAGTTGAACCTCTATTACCTTGCCGAAGGAAGAAGCAAATTTGCTGCCGAAATAATGAAACTCCCGATAGGCCCAGGAAATTTTGCTATAACGGAATTTCTCGGTAAACTGATTGACTTTGTTTTTTTGCAAAAGGTAGAAAAAGCTAAGCAAAATAACGAACAAAATAATTTCCAGCCATTTTCCCAGCTTCATAATGTAATCGACGGCGCTGCCCAAATACTTCTGGTAGTCCACCTTCTCCAGAGCATCGACCAGCACTCCGACAATATGGTTGTCTTGTGAGGTGTCTAAAAACCTCGTAATATTATTAATCATATCCACGACTTGATTGATCATTTTAGGCAAATAATTAGATATTCCGAAAACTAATCCGGTCACAAGCAAGACGTATAACACAACCGTCACCAAAATAGGAGATATCGGAAACAGCTTGCTGAGCTTTTTCGTTACAAACCCTTCGAGCCGTCCCATAACGAACGTTACCAGAAAGAGCAGCAGCAATAAATTAAGCATATTGTGAAGGCTGTAGAACAACAGCACAACCAACATAATAAACAAGATTCTTCTAATAACTGAATGGGCAAAAAATGTGCGCAACGCTTCCATAGACTTCCCTCATTTTTATCTAGTCTCGTCTCCTTGAACCCTTTCACCTTATACGGCTCCAGCCTCTACATGTTTCACTTTTTTTGTAGAGCAGCCGATTAAAGCAATAGGTTCATTCCTAATAGTACCTGATACCTAAGCGAGACACAAGCAAACGCCGCGCATTTATCCTTCATATAAAAATCCAACAAAATCATAAATTTACGGCATCGCAACTAGCCTAGCCAAACCTTTAAGATAAAGGAGGATGGAGCATAAGCTGAATATAAGCAATCCGTTCGTTGGAGGGGGATCTACGACTACGATGAAGCTTAAAAATAAAGTCGTCTTTATTACCGATGCGGACAGCGGATCTGGAAGAGCGCTTTTTCGCCTTTTTGCCGAGCAAGGCGCGCATTTTATTTTAAATAGCAGGTCTGGTGGCGCCTCTATGAAGGAGGAGCTTAAGCGCGCCAGCACTTTAGGGCTCAATATCTTTGTAAGCGCTGTAGATCTTTGCAGCAGCAGCGGCCTGCATGCGGTGCTAGAGCAAGCAACGCTCCAGCTTGGCCGCGTAGATGTGCTCATTCATAATAATGATCTCATGAAACCAACCTCTATTGAATATGGCGAAGAGGATTTATTTCTGGGTGTGCTGAATACGAACGCTAAATCCGCTTTTATATGCACAAAGCTAGTCGGCCAGCAAATGGCTGAGGCTGGGTCAGGTTCGATTATCTACGTCTCCTCCATTCATGCACAGAAGCCAACCGGCTCCTCCTTCGCCTACAGCGCGTCCAAAGGCGCGGTCAGCATGCTGGCAAAAGAAGCGGCTCTCGTGCTTGGACGCAGCGGCGTAACCGTCAATACGATTGAGCTAGGTCCAATCAAAGGCGATAATGAACGGTTCGCTAGTGAGCTATCCACACTATATGAGGATTACGCGTACAAAGTGCCAAGCGCAGTACTCGGCAGCTATGATGATTTGGCCCAGCTTTCGCTGTTCTTAGCCTCTGGCGAGGCGCGATACGTCAATGGCGCGGACATTCGGCTCGATGGCGGATTTTTGCAGCATTATATGGATTTCAATATGAAGCGTCCTCCGCTGCTGGACAGTCAAGGAGGATGAGCATGGATCTGACAGGCAAGGTGGCCCTCGTAACGGGCGCCGGAACAGGTATCGGCCAAGGTATTGCTATTCAGCTCGCAAAATGCGGCGCAAAAGTCGTCATTCATTATAATCGCAGCGATGCCGGTGCAAAGGAAACGCTAGCACAAATTCAAGCAGCAGGTGGCCAGGCCGTTGTAGCGCAAGCCGATGTTGCCTGCAAAGCAGAAATCGAACGGTTGATGAAGCAAGCCGCATATGCCTTTCCTGCATCGGAGTCAGGAGGTACCATTGACATTTTAGTCAACAATGCCGCTTTGCAGCTTAATTATGGGCTGTTTGACCATGATGAAGCATCCTTTGACCGCATGATGAACATTAATCTGAAGGGTTATTGGCAGTGTATGCAAGCCGCTATTCCGTATATGAAAAATAACGCTGACGGAGGCCGTATTATTCTCATCTCCTCCGTTCACAGCAAGCGTCCAACTGATTTCGACGCCGTTTATTCCATGACCAAGGGCGGTATCCGCATGCTGGGGCGGGAAGCGGCGATTGAGCTGGCTAAGTATGGCATTACCGTCAATACAATAGAGCCTGGGCAAATAGATGTTGGCGTGCAGTCTGCAAGAGAATCTCGGCCCATTGGGCCTGCTGCCCTAAACCATGACTCGCAGAAGCCTGTCCGCCCAAAGCGGGATATCCGCAAGAGGTTTCCGCTCGGACGTGTCGGCAAGCCGCTTGATGTCGCTCGGCTCGTCTGCTTTATTGCATCAGATGAAAGCGAGTTTATGACTGGCTCCGCCATCCGATTGGACGGAGGCAGCATGCTGCTGTAGCAGCCGAGTGATCCTTAAGATAACGATAATAGGGGAGTGACGTTAGTGATTAATAAAGAAACCTATGAGGAAACGTTAGCCCATGTGCGAACAAGCTCCAATCCAACACAGCTTCGCATTACCGACATCCGCTTTACTGACATTGTAGGCGGACCTTTCCACAGCAGCCTCATTAAAGTGTATACAAATCAGGGACTGGTCGGGTTTGGCGAAGTTCGTGACGGAGCCGATAAGGTGTATGCACAAATACTGAAAGCACGGCTGCTGGGTGAAAACCCTTGCCATGTCGATAAGCTGTTCCGCCGCATCAAGCAGTTCGGCGGCCACGCCCGTCAAGGCGGCGGGGTAAGCGGCCTTGAAATTGCTCTATGGGATTTGGCTGGAAAAGCGTATGGCATTCCCGTCTATCAAATGTTAGGCGGACGCTTCCGCGACCGCATTCGCATGTACTGCGACACAGAAGTCGTAGGCAAAGACACGGGTAAAGCAATGGGCAAGGCTTTGAAGAAGCGTATGGATGAAGGCTTTACTTTTCTAAAAATGGATCTCGGCATTGGCCAGATCATCCATGAGCCGGGCACCTTAAGCGCCCCGCTCGGCTTTCTTGAGGAAATGCGGGAGAAGTCGCGCAGCCGCTACAATCAAAATTTTGACGGCATGTCGGATGAACAGCTTCGTGAAATAACGAACCGCCATTATGATATTTTTAATATTGCACATCCCTTTACCGCTATTCAGGTGACTGAAAAAGGGCTCGATCTGCTTGAGCAATATGTTGCCGATGTCCGCTCCGTTATCGGCTATCAAGTGCCGCTCGCTATTGACCACTTTGGACATATCGGGCTGGAAAGCTGTATCAAGCTTGGCCGCCGCGTCGAGAAGTTCAACCTTGCTTGGATGGAGGATATGCTACCGTGGCAGTATACCGAGCAATACGCGAAGCTTGCACGGGCAGTGGCAACGCCGATTTGTACTGGCGAGGACATCTATTTGAAGGAAAACTTTAAGCCATTACTGGAAGCGGGCGGCGTATCCGTCATTCATCCAGATGTGCTGACGAGCGGGGGGATTCTGGAGACGAAGAAGATCGGTGATATGGCGCAGGACTATGGCGCGGCAATGGCCATCCATATGGCAGAAAGCCCGATTGCTTGTCTAGCGGCCGCGCATGTTGCAGCCGCAACGGAAAATTTTCTGGCCCTCGAATACCATTCCTGCGAGGTGCCTTGGTGGGATGATATTATCATTAGCAGCAAGCTGCCGAATAAGCTGGTGCACGATGGCTTCATAACGATCAGCGATGCGCCTGGACTTGGCATTGATGATTTAAATGACGAGGTGCTTGCCGAGCACCTGCATCCCGATATTCCCGGCATCTGGGAGCCTACCGACTCGTGGAACAAGCTGCGGTCGAACGACCGTTTATGGAGCTAGTCAACCAGAAGGATAAGAACGCAACATCATCTTAAATATAAATAAGTGTTCAAATGAAGCAAGCTGCTTCACCTGCCCTAAGGGGACTTGTGAAGCAGCTTGTTTGTTTTTGCTGCTTGCCGTTTATTTCAGCCTTTTACCACTTAGAGGGATCAATGTCCCCCGGATTAAGCCCTGCCCATACGTTCGGTACGCTCACCGCAGACGGATCGTCAAATACGAGGAACGCGGTCGGCAGGTAACGTCCGCCTTCGCCTTTAGAAGAAGGCTTATTAATGAGCTCACCGCCCTCCTTAATCAGCACGGACGAGGAGCCTCCATCCAGATTGGCCGCAATGACAGCGCCATGCTCCAGCATAATTTGCTGGCAGTCATACAGATCGGCGCCTATGCTGTAGCCGATCTGTCTGCCGTCAATGACGAGGAACAAAATCGTGCCATCCTCCTTCTGCCCCATCACCGTCCGTGGCGCAACACCCCAGCCATCGGCGTGATTTTTGATCAAGCCCTTGCCATTCACAATCATTCGCGGCTCGAAGCTGACCGCCTCTGATATGCCCAGCTTCATAAGCTCCTTGATTGAATAGCGGCCTGCCAGCATTTTACCTTGCTTGTCCAATCCGACAATTTGCGTGCTTGCATCCTTGCCAAGGCTATTGTAATATATTTCTCCTTGCGTAATGACAAGTCCGATTGGCTGAAAGCCGTTGCCCTGCCACTCTGGATCGGCAAACCCTCCGGCATTGACGCCCGCTATGGCACCTGTCCGCTTGACCATGCTCCCCACCTTCTCACCTCGACCCGCTTTCTCCGGTACGACGAGCCGGATTTTCTTCGGGTCCTTCACCGTCATGAGAAAACCGTGATAGCCTTTGCCATCGACCTCCTCTATGCTGGTCAGCGAATCCGCAGCAGGCTCGCCTGCCCCGCTGGGCAGCGTAATTTGATGAGTATCCCTTTCCTCGCCCATCTCTTGAAACTGCTTGGCATAATTGGCTACACGATCAGCAAGCCCTTGCTCGCCGATTAAATATTTCGCTAGAAAGCGATGCTGCGTTGTAATGATCGCATCCGCGAGCTTATAGCGAAAGCTCGTACCTGAGGTCGTGAAGAAAAACCAGCTCAGGAAAAGCAGTGATGCTATTATAATCGCAACGAATAACGTTGCCACTATCCTCAAGAAGCGAGGCTTCTTGCGTTTGCTTAGAGGAAGACGGCTCTTCCTTGCAGAAGCACGGCTTCCCATCGACGGGGCAGAATGAGGTGCATGCGGTACATTTGAAATGGTGCCCACTCCCTAATTCATAAATTTTAATCAATGAATAGACGGGAATAGGGAGCAAGTTGTTGCAAGCGGCCAGCCCTTCGCAAATTATTCCTTTATGGTCGCTGTAATGGTTATAATGGAAGAGAAGGGTTAAACGCATTACAAAAACAGGAGTGCACCTATTGGAGGTAGAAAAATGACTGCAAACCAAGCAGGCTATGAAGTAACCAGCTATACCGATACGTATCAGATCTTTGAGTTAAAGGAACACGCAACAAATTCCCGTGTTCTCATCTGCCCTGAACGCGGCGGCATCGTTATCGGCTGCCAGCTGCAAGGCCAAGAGCTGCTGTATCTCGATCGCGACACCTTTATTGATCCGGCTGCCAACATTCGCGGCGGCATTCCGGTTTTGTTTCCGATATGCGGCCAATTGCGAGACGGTGCCTACGAATGGGATGGCGTAAAGTATACGATGCGCAATCATGGGGTAGCCCGCCAGGCTTCATGGAGCGTTGAAGGGCAGTCTGCTGACAATGAAGCCTCCCTTACGCTTTCTCTGGAAAGCAGCGCACAGACACAGGCTGCGTATCCGTTCAGCTTTAAGCTGACCTTCACCTATCGCTTGAAGAACGGCAAACTGGATATCGAGCAAGCATACAGCAATTTGTCCGAGACTAGCATGCCTGTACATGCCGGCTTCCATCCTTATTTCGCCATTGCCGAAAAAAACCTGACCTACCGCTCTGATGCGCTGCAAGCGCTAGATTACAATGACAATCAGGTGAAGCCGTTTACAGGCCCGCTGAATTTGAACGGTCTCGTTGAATCCGTAGCTTTGCTGGATGCGACGACACCTGAAATTTCATTTCCGTTCGGTGATCAGCAAATTAAATTAAGCTACAGCGAAGTGTTTGGCACAACCGTCATTTGGTCGGTGGAAGGCAAGCCTTTTGTATGCGTAGAGCCTTGGACTGCTCCAAATGAAGCGTTGAACGACAAAAAAGGGCTCGTGATGGTTGAAGCGGGCCAAGCTTTGGAAGCCCGCATCACGATAGCCCTTGAAGCTTAATATAGCTGCAACTAGATGAAACAGCTGTCGCCGTCCTGAGGCGGCGCAGCGCGTTTTATCCCGCTTACCGTCTGGACGCTGCCTCCATCAACCCTTTCATGTAGCCTACCCCGAACAATCGTCCCAGCAGCTCATAGCCGGGGTTGTCATTCGTCTCGCCTTCCATCGTCGGCACATGATCAGGCCTTACCGGCCCCGCATAGCCGACATCATAGTAGGTGTACATCGCCTCCAGCATGTCGGTAATGCCATCATCATGAAACGTTTCCTCAAACTTTTCCGCTGTGCCGCGCACATCTCTAAAATGAACAAAAAACATTTTGTCCTGCCCGGCAAAATGGCGAATGACGCTTGGGATATGCTCCCCCGCCGTCGCCAGCGTTCCTTGGCATAGCGTAATGCCATTATATGCGTTTGGCACAAGCTCAATAGCTCGCTGCAAGGCATCGGCACTTCGCAAAATACGCGACACACCGCGGATAGGGGTAATCGGTGGATCATCGGGATGCAGCGCCAGCTTGACCTTCGCTTCCTCCGCCACAGGCACAATCTGCTCCATAAAATAATGCAGATTTTCCCACAGCTGCTGCTCGGATACTTCGCCCGCTTCAGTAAGCGGAGCATTCCTCATCAAGCTGTGATCATAGCTTGAGACGAGCGCACCGCCCCGCGTACGAGTCGTTGTTGAGGTGCGGAACCAATTGAATTGCGCCATAAAATTGTAGCATAGCACAGGGATACCCGCCCTCCCCATATGAACGATTAATTGCTGAAATACTTCAATTTCCGCATCGCGTCCTGCTGTGCCAAGCTTAATTTCATTGCTTGGCGGCATGGATTCAATGACAGCCAGGTTAATGCCGCTGTCGGCGAATCGCTGCTTCATGCGGATCAGCGGCATGAGCTCCCAAGGCTTCTCCCCTTTTTCATCCCATGCCAGACCGCTCACCGCATAATTGACATCCATTTGCTTCGCAAGCTGCCACAGACGATCAGGCCGCGGCGAGAAAAACTCTGCAAGCTGCATTTCAAATTTCCCCCTATTACGTTTTGTTTCCACTGCTTCCATAGATTAATTTACGATTTTGCGGCCTTCGCAGCTAGCTCCTTGCCCAGCTTGTCGATTTTATTATAGGCGTCCTCAATGGATTGCTGGCCGAAGGAGACGGCATCCATTTCTTTTTTGTACGCATCCACCCATTCCGAAAATCCAGCGGCAGGTGAATAAAACGGCAGCGCTTTGTCCACCGACATATCGTAAATTTCCTTGCCGAGCAAATCCTTGGCTTCAAGCGTCGGCTCAAGTGCCTTAAATATTTCTGGATTAATGGGCAGTCCGCGCGTCAAGCCGAGTGCTTTGCCCGCCTCCAAATCCGTTATAAACCATTTCACAAACTTCTTCGCTTCCTCCTTGTTTTTCGAATTGGCGCTTACGCTGAGAAAAATCGTCGATTGCGCCCAGCCGCCGCCGGCTGGTCCCGTCTGCAAATTGACAACGCCCAGCTTGCCAGGCATCAGCTGCTCCAGTGCGCTTACCGAGCCAGTCGTCGCGCCTCGCGTCAGCACTTTACCGGAAGCCATAGGGTCGGCTTGCGGGTCATTTTCCAAGAAGGAAGCGGCTAGCTCTGCTGGTGGAACGATTTTATTTTTGCGGAAATCATCATAAATGCCATAAAACGTCATAAACAGCTCCTTATCGAGCGTAAACGTTTTGCCCCCGTCCGACATAATGGGCGGCTTGCCCATCGCCGTCTGGTAATAGTTGAAGCCATCCCAGGTCGCTGTATCTCCAATCGGATATTTGCCCTCCGGCAGCTTGGCCCGAGCATCCCTCGCCCACTGAAAAAACTCATCATATGTCCAATCCTTATGCGGCAGCGGAATACCGAGCTGCTCCAGCTCTGTTTTGTTATAAGCGAAGCCTTGCGCGTTCTGGCTGAGCGGGATGCCATACAGCTTGCCGTTAATTTGCAAATTTTTCAGCACATTCGGGTCGACAATGCCGCTGAGGTCAATGTCGGACAAGTCCTCCAGCTGGCCTCTGGACACGTATTCCTGAATGTAGGCCGCATCCATTTGCAGCACGTCGGTTATCGACTTGGAGGCTGCCAGTGTCGGAAGCTTCTGCCAATAAGCATCCCAGGCCATAAATTCCGGCTTGAATTTCACATGAGGAAACTGCTGAGAATAAAGATCCAGCGCTTTTTTCGTCGCTTCATGGCGGGCATCCGAGCCCCACCACATGATGCCGAGCGTCGTCGCCGCCCCGCCTGCTTCACCACCTGCTGCGGTCTCCGCTGGCGAGCTTGGCTCCACTCCTTGATTGCCTCCTCCGCTCCCGCTATTGCCGCTGCATGCGGTCGTTGTCAGCACTAGAGCAAGCGTCAGCAGCGCCCAGCCTTTGCTTTTCAGCCATCTTTTTCCCATTATCCGTTCATCCCCTTCAAATCAAATATCTTTTTCTATAAGCGATCTTCACTTAGGTCGTTACCCTTTGAGTCCTGTTGTAGCAATACCTTCTACAAAGTGCTTTTGGGCCAGAAAAAAGATGAGAACGGAGGGCATAATGGACAGCAATGACATCGCAAGCAGCTGCCCCCACTGAATATCAAATTGGTCGATGAACATGCGCAGCGCAAGACCTACTGTGAACTTCTCCACCGAGCTTAAGTACAGCACCTGCGCGAAAAAATCGTCCCAGCTCCAAATAAAGGTGAAAATCCCCACGGTCACCAGCGCCGGCTTAATGAGCGGAAATATAATTCGCAGAAAAATGCCGTACACGGAAGCGCCGTCGATTTTGGCCGCCTCATCAAGATCACGCGGGATACCGCGAATAAATTGCACCAGCAAAAAAATAAAGAAGGCGCCGCCCCCGAAAAAATGCGGCAGCACAAGCGGAACGTAGCTGTCGACCAGCTCCAGCTTGTTGAACAAAATGTATTGCGGCACGACCGTGACCTGACCAGGCAGCATCATCGTCAGCAGCAAAATCGAAAACCAGAAGCCTTTAAACCGAAAGTACAAACGGCCAAAGCCATAAGCTACAATCGCCGCCGTCAAGACGCCGCCTGCTACATTGCCCAGCTCCATCAGCAGCGTATTGCCGAAGAAGTGAGCAAACGTATATTCGCCGGAAAAACGCCAGCCCTTGCTGTAATTTTCCCAAATCGGAATGGAGGGCCAAATCGTCGGCAGGCTCAGCTCAGACGTTTTTTTGAGCGAGGCGCCCACCCACCAAATGACGGGGTAAATCATGATGAAGGAAAACAGCGCAAGAAATAGATGATCGAAGCCTTTTGCACCCAGCCTTCTCATTTCGCCTTCCCCCCATCCGACTCGTAAAATACCCAGTAGCGGGAAGCGGCAAAGTTAATAATGGTCAGCAGCGCTACGATAACGAGCAGAATCCATGCCAGTGCAGAGGCATAGCCCATCTGGTAATGCTTAAATGCTTTTTCATAGAGGAACATGGCGTACATGTAGGTTGAGTTGATCGGCCCGCCCTTCGTAATAATGTAGGCCGACGTAAATGTCTGGAAGGAACCAATAATGCCAAGCACCAGGTTGAAAAACATTACGGGAGAGAGCATGGGGAGTGTAATGCTAATAAATTTTCGCGTTTTGCCCGCTCCATCAACCGAGGCGGATTCATAAAGCTCCTGTGGAATTTGCTTAAGCCCGGCCAGGAAGATAACCATGGTGGAGCCGAACTGCCACGTATTAAGCAGGATGAGCGTAGCCAGCGACGTATCGGGATTCGATATCCAGGCGACGCCTTGAATGCCAAACCAGCCAAGCACCTGATTCACATACCCGTCCAAACTGAACATATTGCGCCACAGTGCCGCTACGGCAATACTGCCCCCGATGAGCGACGGAAAATAAATCGCTGTGCGGTAAATATTCATGCCCCGCAAGCTTTTATTCAGCGCCATGGCCACCATAAGCGAGAAAAACAGCTTGAGCGGCACGGAGAACAGCACGAACATAAACGTAACCTTGAGCGACGTCGTGAAGGTGGAATCATTCGTGAAAATGCTGACATAGTTGTCCATCCCGATCCACTCGGGCGCTTCGAGCAGTGAATACTCCGTAAAGGATAAATAAAATGACTGGGCAATCGGCCACAAGGTCAGTAGTAAAAACCCTAGCAGCCATGGCGAAATAAACACGTAACCCGCCAAATGGGTAATCCGGTTATCTTTACGCTTCACCCCATTCCTCCCCTCCCTTTGCTTATTAGAGTCAAATGCCTGCCTGAGTCAGTTGCTTTTTGTCTAGCCTTACTTTATACGAAAACGCTTTCATAAATGAAGGAGACAATTTTATGAAATGGTTGGTTTTTTTAGTGTCCATTGTATAAAACCTTAAAATCGTCGCATCGACAAATCGACCGCTGTCCGCAACAATAAAGCTATAGCTAGAACTGCTCTAATTTGAACCCATTACTGTAGCGGAAGAGGTGCTGAAAGATGATGTTCGATAATGCCGAAGATATAAAACAATGGACCCCGCTTTGGGAGGGAGAGCGCTTTGAGAATGGCCGCCCTAAAGTAGATGAAGATATATTGCGCCGTATGCGAAAAATAACGCTGGAGGAAGCGTGGGGCCCGCTGTGGAATCGCGGCTATACGTTTCAATTCGAAGGGGAGTTTAAAATCATGCATCCCGAGCAGGTGATGGTCGGGCGTGCCGTTACGGCGGTCATGGTGCCCAAGCGGCCTGACCTGCATGAAACATTGCTTAATTACGGGCATGAGCAGGAGGATCGCCACGGCTTTTTCAACCAATGGGTCATTGATTCTCTAGTGGAGGACGATGTGGTCGTCGTCGATATGTTTGATAAAATTCATAGCGGCACTTACGTTGGCGGCAATTTATCTACGGCGATAGCCACCCGCACGAAGCGCGGCGGCGCCGTGATCTGGGGCGGCATCCGCGATAATCAGCAGGTGAAGGAAATCGGCGGTATTAATGTCTATTATCGGGGCAGCGATCCGACGGCGATAGCCGATGTGACGATGGTTGGCATGAATGTGCCGACGCGTATCGGCAAGGCGATCTGTATGCCAGGGGATGTCGTGCTGGGCACGCCTGCGGGCGTTATTTTTATTCCACCGCATTTGGCTGAGCTGACCGTTGTGCAGGCGGAGAAGTCGCAGGTTCGCGACGTATTCGGCTTCATTCGCCTTAAGCAGCAGGTGTATTCAACGGCACAAATAGACGCTGCGTGGAATACCGCGCTGTGGCAGGATTTCATCGACTGGTTCAAAAGCGATGACGCCGCAGCGGAATATCAGCATTTGAGCTGGGACGATGAGCTTGAGGATGCGAAGCAGAGAGAGCATGATGGGCCGCGGAGCGATGTGCGGCTGTAGAACGCAAAAGGAGGTTAGGAAAATTTTCCTGACCTCCTTTTGCATTTTTCAATTAACCCTTTTTAGGAATCCGTTTAATTAGTCTATCATTGTGATCGTAGACCAGAACGCATAAATCTTTGAATTCTCCCTTCAATTCGAAGTACATTTTAATAGCCTCATCCTTTGACATCGCTGCTCCAAATCGCTCATTCTTGTATGCAATATAGTATTTTGTCATAAGCAAATACTGACAATTTTCTACATTTATTTCAATTTGAATGTACCGGCACTAGGCAAAGCGATGGATACACTGGACAACCATTAGGATAATTGGCGCAGCCTTCTGAGATATAAAAGAGAACGATACCTTCGTTTAGTAAATTCCGGTTTCTTATTTTGCATGGTATAATCATGTTGAATGGAGCTGATTTGGGATGAACGAGCTGCTTGATCCTCGTAATGATTTCGTCTTCAAGCGCATTTTTGGCAGTGAAGAAAATAAAGATGTATTGCTGGCCTTTTTGAATCGCACTTTTGCAGAATCAAACGAACCTCAGCTAACTGAAATTGTACTTTTGAACCCCTATACGGATAAGGATGCCCCATTGGACAAACAGTCTATTTTTGATATTTGGGCCAAAACATCTGAGGGTAAACTAATTAATATTGAGATGCAGTTATTTAATAAATACGATATAGAGAAACGCACTCTTTTTTATTGGAGCAAGCGGTACTCAAGTCAATTGCAGGAAGGAAATACGTATAAGGAACTTAAGAAATGTGTGACCATTAACATATTGAATTATTCCTTCCTCGCTAATGACCGTTACCATAATGTGTTCCATTTGCGGGAAGACCACACTGGCCTCGCCTTAACGGATGATATTGAAGTGCACTTTATGGAGCTTTCCAAGTTAAATGATCAATTATTGCCTCATGAGGGCGGCTTAATTAATTGGCTGTTATTTCTGAAAGGTGCCGATAAATCAAATTGGGAGGTGCTAAAGATGAATGAACCAACACTAGGCAAAGCGATGGATACCTTGGAATTTCTAAGCCAGGATGGGGAAGCTCGCCGTTTGTATGAGGAGCGGCAGAAGTTTTTGCACGATGAGGCTTCCATGATTGAATGGGCTACGGAAAAGGGCATGAAACAAGGCGAACGCCAAAAAGCGATTGAAATCGCCAAAAATATGCTGGCATTGGGCATTGAAATTCCGCTCATCGCCAAAGCAAGCGGCTTGTCTGAAACGGAGGTCAAAGCGTTATAGCTGGAGCTGGCTATCATTCAGTAAATGATCGGTCGGCTATACGATCCATAGCGAAGAGGGAGCCCACGATTTCGTGAGCTCCCTCCTCCTTTATACATCCGATCTAATGCCCCGCCGACTCGCGGTACTCGCTTGGAGATAAGCCGACCCGCTTTTTGAAAATTTGGCTAAAATAGCGCGAATCCTGATAGCCGACCTTTTCCGCCACTTCGTAGTTTTTAAAATGCGTCGACTTGAGCATCGCTTTCGCTTTGTCGATTCGAATATCAGTCAAATGCTCGATAAACGTTTTGCCGGTATTGGTCTTGAACAGCAGGCTCAAATAGGTTGGCGTCATGTACACCTTCTCCGCCACGCTTTGCAGTGAAACATGCTGGCATTCCTGCTCCATATAATACATCGTTTTTTTAATGATGCTGCGATGGCTCTCGCCCTGATAGGGCGCTGCCGCTTTCCATAAGCCTGTAACAAATTCGCTGACACAACGAACCAATTCATGAAGCGTTTTCATTTTCAAAATAGATAAAATTTCATAAGGCTTATTAGCTGAAACGGTATCCGTATCAGCCAGTACTCTTCGCTCTATCCCCACGAGCAAACGCAGCGTCAGCTCATACATATGTGTTATATCAATCGCTCCATCCCTCATTACACTGCGATAAAACGCCTTTACCGCCTCTTCAAGCTGCCCCTCCGACGTCGCCGCCTTACAGCTATCAAACAGCTCCTTCTCCATATGCTCCGGATATTCCTGAAGCGGCACATAAGCGCGAAGCTCGCTAAAATAAATGATTTCGCCAATGCCCTGATAAAATTGATGCTGGAGAGCCTGCCCCGCCTGTTCATAGGAATGATTGACTTCGTGCAAATAGCCACAGGGCTTCCCTACACCAATCGTAATCGGATCGGAAAACTGCTCGCCCAGCATCGTCTGCACATTAGCGAGCATCTTCTTCGAAACCCAAGAAAACAGCAGCACGAGCCGATGCTCCTCATCTAAAAAAAGAACACCTCCCGCCGGAATACGCGGCTGCAAATATTCCCTCATTTTCTCCATATAGCCGAGCCGATCATGCTCATGATGAAAATAGGCCGCTGGTGCAAGCATGGCTACAGCCGGATACGTAAAATATGGATTTACATTCAGCTTCACCAGTTGCTCCTTCACATTCGCCTTTCCACTGCCGCTGACTCTGTCCAAAACCAGTTCTTGCAGCAAACGATCCCTCATCCAGGTCAGCAAATAATCGTCCTTCAGCCATTTCTCTTCTTTCACCATGCTCCATTTCCCCTTTAAATTGAAAGGTTAACAAGCAAGCTGCCCCTCGTCTTTACTCACGGCCTAGTCCAGATGAATGATTTTGTAAGCGTGCATATGATCAATAAACGCCCGCTCTGCCGCCGCAACATCCCCTTTGCGCAGCACGTCAATAAGTACAGTATGGTAATCTGCCAGCCCTAGCGTCGTATAGTGCCGATTGGAAATCGCCATAAACCGCATAAGCTTCGTCTTCATATCCTTCCATAGCGTCAAAATAGCCCCATTATCACATTTGCGGTAGAAAAAACCATGAAAATCCATGTCGAGCTCCAATATGCCAAGGATATCGTTTTGCTTAACCGCTTGGTCCATCTGCTCAATAATGCCAGCCAACTCGGAGAAATCCTGCTCCGTCAGCAGCGGCATGGACTGCCTAACCGCAAAGCCTTCAATCATTTCCCGCAGCACGAACAAATCCTTGATTTCCTTCGCCGTTATGTTGGAGACCACCGAGCCTTTGTTCGGAACGCCAATAATGAGCCCTTCTTGCTTAAGCCGTTCAAGCGCCTCTCTTACAGGAGCCTGGCTAATCTGGAATTGTCCGGCGATTTCAAGTACAATAAGGCGGGCACCCGGTTGAAGCTCGCCAGCCAAAATCTCTTTCTTCAGCTTCGTATATACATGGGTGCTTATTGAATGAATGGGCGCGATTGCTGAATTTTCTGACACATAAACACGTCCCTATTTCAAATTATCGATTATCGTTAATCTATTCACTTCCCATTATATCGGCTCATTTCCAGCTTCACAACCCCATTTGGAAAATAAGACCTAAGCAGCCTTTGCAATCACTTTGACTTCTAGCTTCCCCTAAAGTATGAGATGCTTGCCTAAAGGGGATATTGCAAGAAAAGGAGGAACTTCCCACATGCTTAAAAAAATCACCTCATTGCTCCTTGCAGCGTTTCTCATAATAAGCACGAGCTCCTGCGGCAGCATGGTCGATGGCAACAACAGCGGGAACGGCAGCTATTCCGGCTCTAATCAGCCAGCCACTGCCACGGCGCCGCCCCCTTCCGCCACCGTATCGGCAGCAGCATCAGCCATTCCAACTATAGCGCCTACGCTGACGCCAACAGCGACAGAAGAGACAGACCCTATCAAACAAGAAATGGCCAGCATGTCGGTCGATGAGAAAATCGGACAGCTCGTGCTCGTTGGCCTTGAAGGCACGACCATACAAGCTGATGCTATCGAAATGATGACTACCTATCATGTAGGCGGCTTTATTTTGTACAAAAGAAATATTACGGACGCCTCGCAAACGCTCGCCCTGCTGAACGAGCTAAAAAAACAAAATAAAAAAAATCCCGTCCCGCTTTGGCTGAGCATTGATCAGGAAGGGGGAACGGTAAGCCGAATGCCTCAGGATTTCGTCAAAATTCCTTCCGCACAATCTATTGGCAGTAAAAATAAACGACAATACGCCTACGGAATAGGTGAAGCGATTGGCGCCGAGCTGTATGCCTTAGGGTTTAATATGGATTTTGCCCCTGTGCTCGATATTAACAGCAACCCGGACAATCCGGTCATTGGCAACCGGGCGTTTGGCTCTACAGCGGAAAGCGTCATAAGCAGCGGCATAGAAACGATGAAGGGCATACAGGCGGGACATGTCGTGCCTGTCGTCAAGCATTTTCCCGGTCATGGAGATACGTCAGTCGATTCGCATTTGGATTTGCCGGTAATAGACAAAAGCCTGAAGCAATTAGAGCAGTTCGAGCTTCTTCCCTTTAAAGAAGCGATTAAGCAGCAGGCCCCTGCTGTCATGATCGGGCATTTGCTGATTCCGGCTATCGACAAGCAATACCCTGCCTCATTGTCCAAGACGATTATTACTGGGCTTTTACGGGACAAGCTCGGGTTTACGGGTGTTGTAATTACGGATGATATGACGATGCTTGGCATTACGAAGCATTTTGGCATTCAGGAGGCGGCGGTCAAAGCCGTTCAAGCGGGCAACGATATTATTCTTGTTGGACATGATGCCCAGCAGCAGATCGCCGTGCTGAAGGCGCTAAAAAAAGCGGTCAAAGCAGGCGACATCTCCATGCAAGCGCTCGATGACAGCGTCTATCGGATCATTCGTCTCAAAAGTTCCTTTACGCTTAAGGATGAGCTCATCACCCGCGTCAACGTCGATGCGGTCAACCTTCAAATTAAAAAAGCGCTGAACGCTTCTAAATAGAAGCCTTCGGCGCTTTTCTTCGTTATTCGATTAGCCGCCCTTATCGTTTAAGCTGGCGACATGTAACGGCCGTAGCTAAGAGCGAGCTCGGAAAACTTGCCGTCCTTCTCCGAAAGGATCGACACATTTTCCCCTTCCGCCCCCATCCATTTGACCCCGAGAACGATACCTTCAGCCGTCTTCGCGGCGAAAAGGAAGGAAAACATTTCTGGCATGACCTCGCCGCCATCGTCCACACGCCACGTCGAGCTTTCATTAAATTCAGCCGGATAATCTTGGAAAACAAAGCCGTCTGCCGTTTGCAGCGCCAAGCTCGCCAGCATTTCCTTGCCCTGACGCTCGAACTGCACTAAATACAGCGTATTTCCTTCTTGTCCAATATCCTCAAGCGGCCACAGCTTCTCGACGCCGCGATTTTTGCTTTTGGCAATAGCCGCTTTCACATCAGCGGCTGCCTGCCTGCTTCGCTGGTCGGTGATAGAAAGCAGCATTTCCGGCTTCACCGACTGAGCAGCAATTAAATAATACGTTTCATTCGGCTCAGCCTGGCCTTCCACAACCTCAAACAGCTGACCCTGCTGGTTTGCAAAATTTTGCGCCGTTTGCCTGCCGTTATCGGCTTCGGTCGCCTTTTGCTCCTTATTATACTTAATTTTGAGCAGTTGCCCGTTATGACCAATCGCCAGATCGAAGCTGCTCCACTGCTCGCTGCTCCCTTCAGCCTGGCTAGCAAGTAGCTGCTTGCCGTCTTCTGCGGCGAAGCCAAATGCGCCCCTCTCTAGGACAGCAGTATCCAGCAGAGGTGCTGAGGTCTGCTCAGCAGTTAGCTCCTTCGCCGGCTCGCCTCCATTTGTCCCTTCACTGGCTGAAGCACTCGCGGCCGGGGGAGTCTCTACTCCCCCGCTCACCTTAGCCGAAGCTTCTCCCGTGCGATCAACCTCCGCGGAGCATGCTCCTAAACA
Organism: Paenibacillus sp. KS-LC4; assembly: GCF_036894955.1. Taxonomy (NCBI): domain Bacteria; kingdom Bacillati; phylum Bacillota; class Bacilli; order Caryophanales; family Paenibacillaceae; genus Paenibacillus; species Paenibacillus sp. KS-LC4. The sequence continues at coordinate 4,213,047 of NZ_CP145905.1, forward strand.
TATCGTCATTACTATAGCCAATACCCACAAGCTGCTTTTTCGCATATGATCTACCCCTTTTAACAATTGATGCAACGTCTACAAGCTTCAGACGAAGCCGCTGTGCAAAAGGGTGCAGTCTAAAGGCTCTCGCAGTGACCTTTCATTTATTTGCCAATTGCTTTAATTGCTGTGGACTTGCGCTTCATAATAATGGGCGACTTCAATGATCATGGCACCCATACGCTCAATTTGCGGCACAATATAGCGCTGCACGCCGTTTAATTGCAGCGCCTCGGCCGTCACCTTGCCTACTGCTGCCGCCAGCACCCGGCTGTCGAAAATATCCCGAAGCTGCTGCTCAAGACCTATTTTTGCGGCGTAACGGAACAAATATTGCACTTGAACCGCTGTCGTAAAGCAAACCACGTCAACGTCGCCTGCCGTCAGCTCTTCCATGAGCTGAGTAAGTACGCTTACCTCAGGCGGAATATGTTTGTAGGGCAGCAGCGAAATAACCTCACCCGCTTTTTTCGCAGCAAAAAAACGTTCCAGCTCAGGCGAAGGCTCGCCATGCAGCTGAATAACGATACGCTGCCCGGCAAAATCAAATTCCTCCAGCTTGTCGATTAGATTTTGCACCGTGCCATCATCATCCGCTACAACAGCCTTCAAGCCTGCCCGCTTAAGATAAGCAGTCGTCTTGTAACCTCTGGAAGCAATTGATGCCTGCGACAGCTGCTCCTTAAACAGCTCCTTTATACCGAGCCGCTCCGCATTGCTCTCAAGCGTCTCCGAGCCAATGCCCGTCGTCAGTATGACCCAGTCAGCACCCTCCGCCGAAAACTGTCGCAGCGGCGCTTCCAGCGTTGCTTCATCCAGCAGCGTCAACCCTTGAAGCGAGCGCACGAGCGACGTCCCCCCCTGCTTTTCAATAATAGCGCTCATTTCCTCTGTTTTTCGAGATCCAGCAATGACCAATCGCTTCCCTTTCAACGCATCCATTCCCATGCTTGCCCCGTCACCATTCTTTCTTCAACTATATTTGTCATATAGCTTAACACAAGCACAAACAGCTGTCGCCATTTCAAGGCGGATAAAAACTAATTTTGCGCTCTAAATAACAGCAGCTGACATATTAAAAAACCGTTCTCTATGTCAAGAACGGCAGTTACTTTACATCTATACATTTGCACGATATAACGAAAAATAGCGAATAATAGTGAAAAACAAAGAAAAGCATCGAAAACTAGACATAACATATATTTCTTTATATATGTTATAATTCCATTTGTCATCAATGCATACAGCGCTTAACTATAACTTTTATCCCACTTTTAGGAGAAAAGAGGAAGTTGATGCAGGAAGCAATAGACACAGGCAGCATCTACAGCGAGCTCCCCCTATTGATTACCGGATCTGGAAGCGTTACCGTCACTGCGCCCGAGCATTGCCCTGGAAGCAGCCCGGATTACAAAATCGTAAACTGCGTTGGAGGCACTGGCCGCCTTGTTTTTCAAGAACAGGAAATTCAGCTGCAGGAAGGCGTTGCCATTCTTTATTTTTCCCATACCGCCTCTATTTTCTGTGAAATTAGCGAAACGCTCAGCATCAACTATTTGACCTTTAACGGCTATTTGCTGCCGGCTTTTTTGCAAGCTTTACATATTGCTAACCTTTCTGTATTTCAGCTTGATCCCGCTCCGCAAATGCTCATAGATGAAATTATTTTAAGCCAGCAATCAACCCGTCAGGAGCGTATTTTTACCGGATCAGCTCTCTTGTATATGCTGCTTATCAAGCTCAAGCTTTCGAAGGATCTTTACCTCGTTGCTGAACGCAAGGAGCATACACCGAAGCTATCCAGCATTCTGACTTTTATTAAACAAAACTATCATCTCGACATTTCCCTATCCATGCTCGCCGGGCAGCTGTATATCACCGAGCAGCATTTGAATCGCATGTTCAAAAAGGAATATGCGATGACCCCGCTCGATTTTCTAACCCGCTACCGACTGCTCAAGGCAAAAGAAATGCTCATTCATGAGGATTCCATGACAGCCCATGACATTGCCAAGGCGGTCGGTTTTAATAGTGCGAGTTATTTTGGCTCCGTTTTTAAAAAGCATGAGGGCTGCTCGCCCATGGTGCTGCGCAAAAGCTATAAAGCTTCTAAATCAAATTCAGCGATTGAGGCTAGGCGCTGATCAAAATTCAAAAATTCCAAATCCCTTGTCACCTCGTTCGGCACGATGATGCAGCGAATGCCAGCTGCCTTGGCGGCCTTCAGCCCATTTGGCGAATCCTCAAACACGATCGCTTCTGAGGCATCAATACCAAGCCGTGCCAGCGTCAGCTCATACAGCTCCGGATCAGGCTTTACCCGCTGCACATCCTCGGAGGTATGAATCACATCAAAGGCTTCGAAGATGCCCAGCTTCTTCAAGTAGCTATGAACCCAGTCACGGGTAGAGCTGGATGCTACCGCAAGCAGCAGCTTTCGCTGCTTCACACTCGCCAGCAGCTCCGCAACGCCAGGCAAAAGTCCGGCTTCGCCAACGTAAACGGCATATTTTTGCTCAGACAGCTCTTTAATATGGTCATGGTCAATCGGCTTTTGCAGCGCTTCCTCCAAATAATGAAAAGGATTAAACTCGTCAAAATTCGTGCCTACATTGCGAGACCATAGACTAAGCGAAAGCTCGACGCCATGCTCCTGATAAATGTCCCGAAAAGCGTAATACCAAGGGGTCTCCGTATCCATAATCAAGCCGTCGAAATCAAAAATAATCGCTTTTAGACTCATCGCTGCTATCAGCTACCTTTCCCGCTTGTACTTGCCGCTTACCGCGAGCCGCCTTTCAGCTCAGCTTGCAGCCGCCGCTGCTAAAATCGGCTATCCTCGTTCGCCTCGGTGAGATGGACGAAGCTGAACTCGCTCGTGCTGCCGCTGCCCTTCGGCGATTGGGCGACGATGCCAGCCTTCACCTCATCTGGCGTACGCATGCCAAAATAACGTATCAGCTTCCACTCCTCGCCATCTGCCGAATAATAGAAGGACACGCAGTCCTCGACTTTGTTGATGCGCAAATATGGATTGTCCGACTGGATTTCTTCCGAGTTGCAGTCATCTGACCAGCCGTCCTTGGTGACGACCGAGACGATGGAGGCTGCCTGGCCATTGAACTCAAAGCACAGCTTGCACCAGTTGTCGCTATCCACGTACAGCATCAGGCAGCCCGAATCATACTGCTGCTTCATCTCCACCGTCAGTCTTGCCGTCAGCTCGAAGGAGCGCTTAACCGTCGCATACAAGAATGGAGCCGAGCTGGCAAAATGCTTGCCGGATGGATCACAGAAAAAATCCGCCTCCGGCGGTGCTTCAATAATAACGCCGCCCTGCTCTGTAAATTGCCACCGCGGCGGCTCGTTCATCCATACCAGTTGATCGCGAGTTTCATGGTTTAATACATTAATCATTAAGTATCCCTCCGTAGCCATTTTCTGTATAACCATTCGACCTCATAGACGAAAAACCTTCTTTTGGCAAAAATGGCTGCTAGACATGATGGTTCGCTTCTACAATCTGCTGTTGCCGGGAAGGAAGCGGGAGGAAAAACACGACGGCCATAAGCACCATATACAGCCCAACAATGACAGTGAACAGCAGCTTCGGGCTGTAGTTATAGATGAGTCCAGTCAAATAACCGGAGGGAATCGCAATTAGTGTCATGACCGTCTGTACGGCCGAAAACATATCTGCTTTTTCATGTGTGCCGAGACGATTCATCAGCAGCGCATCCCGGTAGGTTTGCAAAATAAACGTTCCCGCCGCCAAAATAATAATCGTCAGCATGAGCAGCGGCACATTGCCGGAAGGAATAAAGAGCAGCAGCACAGATCCGGCTGTACATAGGGCAATCGACAGACTGACGTATTTTTCATCTGAGCGCTGCTTCAATCGCGGAATAACGACCAAATAAAGAATCAAAACCGTAACCGCGGTCACAACTGGAATATAGGAAATCGTCCAATCGCCGAAATGCAGCTCCTCTTTGAAAAACACCACCTGAAAAAAATTCAGCTGCAAAATAAAATTGGACAGCACCGTTATGAGAATAATCGGGAACAACCGACGGGTATAAAACGCTTTGCCGAATAGCCGCAGGCTGGCTCCCAAGCTTTTGAGCACCTTGGTCTGGCTATGTACCACTATAAGCTCTTTGCCCGCCTCCGTCTCCTCCGTCAGCCGATTTCTTACTATAAACATAATCGTCATCATGACGCCTCCGGCAAAATAAATGACAGACAGCGTCTTTCCGATTCCGAAGTCGGCGATGACAAAGCCCGCTAGCGGGGTAAGCACGCCTGCTGCGGTAATAATCATATTCATAATGCCAAATACCTTCGGTCGCTTTCGCTCCTCAACATCTTCAATAATGAGCAAATTGAACGACACGGTGACGAACTTGGACGTCGCATTTAATAGATAGGCAATCATAAACAGCCAGAAGCTTTGCGAGAACGCCCACACAAACATGGGGATACTCCAGGCTACAATATCAAAAATAAGCGAGGTGCGCTTGCGGCCCAGCTTATTCGTAATCGACCCGGCAAAAAGCTGAAACACAAAAGCAAAATACAGATTAATTGAATTAATCAATCCAATTTCAATATCGCTCAGTCCAGCATCCTTCATATAGAGCGGCGCATAAAACAAAACGATCGTTCCAGGAATCGCCCAGAGCGGCTCCAGAAAAATCGAATACCGCGGATTTTTTGGCAAATCGGCAAGCAGCTTCATCTTTAAGGCTCATCCCCTCTTCTTCATGCGTCATTGCTGCGCAGCGCCCCGTAAGCCCCTCGCCGCGCAGCCATAACGCCCTTGCCTAGCCCTACATTATGAAATAAGTGCTGTCTTCACGGAGGTCATCGCTCTTGGCGCGCCTGTACTCATGTCGTAACCAATCGTTTCATTAAAAGCGCCCTCGTAGTCCGTCAGCTTTTTGGTTGAGGTGACCATGTTTTCGAGCTCCGGCAGGCTTTGAGCAAACTTGAGCGCCGTGCTGATCATTTGATGAACGGCAACATCGCCAATGACATTGACACCGTTATTAATAAAATCAGTCGGCTTGAATGATACCTCGTAGCTGTCGTCATAGCCCATCGGAATCACTCTGCCCCCTTTGCCGATCAGTTCCAAAGCGACGTGCAGCTGATTGCCGACCGCATCAATAATAATATCGAATTTTTGTCCATTGTTAATTTCGAGCACCTTTTCAAGCGTCAACTCCTGCGGATGGAACACATAATCAGCGATGCTCGCCGCAAAGCTTTTACGGTACTCATCCACCTCTGTACCTACAGTAAGGCGGCCAAGCCGCTTGCCCACAAGCTGGCACAGGGAACCAATCGCGCCGGAGCCCAGTACAAGCACGGAGTCGCTTGGTTTAACGCGAGCTTTCAAGAAGCTATTGAGCACGCAGCCGAGCGGCTCGACCATCATTGCCGCTTCCCAGCTCATCGTGTCAGGAATTTTAAATACATATCTTTCTTCGCCTGCGTAATATTCCGCGAACGTGCCATGGATGGTCATCCCCACCTGATGATCCTCGAAGTTTTCGCAATAGCAGTGCAGTCCCTCACGGCAATACGAGCAAATGCCGCATGATTGTGTCGGGTCGATGAGCACACGGTCGCCTACTTTAACGCTTCTCACTTTAGGCCCGACTTCAACGACCGTTCCAACCCCTTCATGACCGATAATCGTGCCGGAATTGGCCGGAATTTTTCCTTTTACAATGTTAAGGTCTGTTCCGCAAATGCCTGAACCAAAAATTTTAACCTTAACGCCTGTTGGTGAGCTGATGGCAGGCTCCTCCATCTCCAGAAGCTCCACCTTGCGATAATCCTGATATACTAATGCTTTCATTAAACGTGCCTCCTCTGTCTATTTGCGAATATTAAATTACACAGCCGACTTGCTCTTCCTATGCTCTTGTTTGCTCCACGCAAGCAAAGCTTCCTTAAGCGACTCCTGTATGAGCAGCAGCTCCGCCTCCGAATGAGCATCCGAGAAGACGAAGAAGCCTTTCGTAAAAATGCCCTGCTGAGCGAGCCGCTTCATCATATAAGCGCGGAACGGATCACGGTAAAAGTCCTGCTCCGCCCGCGATCTCAGGCAGAAGCTCGCATAAGTGCCATGCAGCGCAAGCTCTTCTGTCAGCCCCAGCGCTTCCAGTTGGGTTTGCAGCTCAGCCATCAGCCTCTCGGTACCGCCGCGCCAGCTAGGCCAGCTTGGCGCTGCCTGCATCAGCTTCTCGCAGGCGATAAGCGCGGCCAGCGCAATCGTCTCGCTGGAATGGGCGCTGCTGAATTTGACCTGGCCGCATAGCCGCATAATCGGCTCTGAGCCTAACACGACGCCAAGCGGCAAACCATTCGCCAGCCCCTTCGACAAGCAAAGAATATCCGGCCACAGCCCGTATTCGCCCGCAGTCGCCTGCTTGCCCATTCTTGCGCCCGACGTTACCTCGTCGAACACGATTAAAATGCTGTGACGTGCGGCCAGTTCCATCACCCTTCCAAGCTCCTCCCGCTGCCACTCGTTCGGGCATAACACGATGCAGGCAAGCTGGTCGCCGTGCCGGCGTACTTCGTCTTCGATTCGCCGCAAGCTCGCATGCGGCACCCAAACGGTACTACTGCGGATTTCCGCCGGAATCCCCATCGCTTCCGCGTCTCCGCCGTAATAACCATAGGCCGACCAGTCGCTCCAGCCGTGATAAGCCGTCGACATCACCTTTGGCCTGCGGGTGTAAGCTCTTGCCAGCCGTACCGCTCCGCTAACTGCATCGGCTCCTCCCTTACAGAAGCGAAGTGCCGCATAACGCTGCTCAAAGCGGGCGAGTACAAGCTCTGCCGCCGCGAGCTCCACATCAGCAGGCACCGAGAAGCTTGTCCCTTTGGCGAGCTGCTTGACAATCGCCGCCTGCACTTCCTCGCGGGCATGTCCCCATGCGGCGGTGCCCATCGCCATCTCGCAATCGAGCCATTCGTTTCCGTCGATATCAATAAATTTGGATTGTCTGGCTTCTACACAGCAGATCGCCGTTTCGCCAGGGAATAAGCGCTCTGGCGTCTTCGCCAGCGTGCTGCATCCGCTCGGAATGACTTGCTGCACGCGCTCCAACCATTGCAGGCTTTGGGTAAATACCGCCTGCTCCTCTCTCGTCTTCATGGTTTCTCCTCCATTTAGCGCGTACTAGCGCACCTTTGTTCCTGGCCAGCAGCTTTCGTAAATTCGGTCGATGGAGATGACATTGCCATAGAGGTCAATAATCAAATCCTGTGCCCGGTGAGCGTGGCGCATTTCAATCCAGTAGCGGTTTTCCAGCAGCCGCGTGAAGTTGTCTACGAGGAACAATAGCCGGCTGCGGCTCTGAATGAGCTCCTTGCCCAGCACCTGCGGCAGCCAAATCGCCCCATTCGAGTTGAAGCGGTTCGAATAGTCATATACTTCGGTCAGCGTAGCAAACTCTGCCTCGCGAAGCTGGCTCCAGAACATATCCGCATCGCTGCGCACCTCAGCCAAATCGACGCCAATCATCGGCAGCTCCGCTGATGCCGGGTCCTGCTGCTCCAGATGCGATTTCAAATGGTCAAACATAAACGGCCAAATATCGGCCTTAATGTCGCCGCCCCACTTTTTCCAGAAGCGGGCCAAATTGTTTTTGCGATTGAAGCTGCGATGAATGCCGCTGCTGCGCTCCCAGTGGTAAGCTAGAACTTCAGGGTTAATGACGATGTCATAGCCGGCTGCCCGCGCTCTCATCTGGTAATCGAAATCCTCGTAGCCGTTGAAAAACTTCTCATCGAGCAGCCCTACCTTCTCATACACTTCGCGCTTCATGCCGAACATCGCGAAAATTACGAGCTGGACGGAAAACGTCTGCTTCGGAATGTCCATTGGCGAAGCATTCAGGAAGAGATGACGACCAATCGTATCGGCAAAGGCAATGCCGCAATGCTGAACGCCGCCCGTTTGCGGATACAGCAGTACGCCGCCTGCCATACCGATTTCATCGCTGCTGTCGAGCGTCTCGCTCATGAGCTGCTGCCAGTTGTGATTCAAAATCGTGTCCGAATCAAGAAAATAAATATATTGCCCCTGTGCAATTTTTAGCGCGCTATTAATAGAAACGGCGCATCCAAGCGGATAGTCGTGCTGCAAAATCTCCACCGTCACGCCTTCCTTGCACTCTGACTGGAGCTTGTCCAAATGCTGTCTGACTGCTGTGCCGGAACCGTCATTGATGAAGATAATCTGGGTGGATGGGCTTACTGTCCGCAGCAATGAATCCGTAAATAAGTTCAAAATGTTATAATCCTGGTTTACTGGCACAATAACCGTGTGTAGCATGTAATCTCCTCCACGTGATTTATAGTTTCAATTTCGTTCGACGCCAGCTGCCCTCCCTTTAATTCAACTCGACTCTATCTAAATTTGGCATTTATTACATGTGACTGGAATAGAATCTGGTTACAGTGTATGTTTATGCAGCTTACGGTGTAAATCTCAACATCTGAACACTATTAAATTTTGAACCTGTTCACTAGATTAGGCGGTAAATTTGACAAGGGGTTTTAATTCGTTTTAACTAGAGATAACTGGTTTTTTTGAGAAGAGAAGCACTTGGCAAAATTCATATAGATCGGAGCTATTTCAACATGTATCGCGACTTGGAGCAGTGTGTGCTCGATTTGGAGCAGAACGGACATCTCGTTCGGATAAAAGAAGAGGTCGACCCCCATTTGGAAATGGCGGCGATTCATATGAAGGTATTTGAAGCTGGCGGGCCCGCCCTATTGTTTGAAAATGTAAAAGGCTCCAAATTCCGCGCTGTCTCCAATTTATTCGGAACAGTTGAGCGGAGTAAATTTATGTTCCGCCATACATGGGAATCCGTCCAGCGCGTCATGGAATTGCGCGGCGATCCTATGAAAGCGATGAAAAACCCGTTTGGACATATTGGAACGGGTCTCGCGGCATGGAAGGCGCTGCCGAAGCAAAGCTCGGGAAGCGTGCCGGTAGCGGCGCAGGAAATACAAATTTCCGATCTGCCGCTCATTAAGCATTGGCCAGATGATGGCGGAGCTTTCGTGACGCTGCCGCAGGTGTTTACCGAGGAGCCGGGCAAGCCGGGACTCATGAGCGCAAATCTTGGCATGTACCGCGTTCAGCTTAGCGGCAATGATTATGAGCTGAATAAGGAAGTAGGCGTCCATTACCAAATTCATCGCGGCATCGGCATTCATCAGGATATGGCCAATAAGCTGGGCAAGCCGCTGAAAGTCAGCATTTTCGTTGGCGGGCCTCCGGCCCATACGCTGGCTGCCGTTATGCCGCTGCCGGAGGGCTTAAGCGAAATGACCTTTGCTGGTTTGCTCGCGGGACGCCGTTTCCGCTATAGCTACAAGGACGGCTTCGTGCTTAGCAATGACGCAGATTTCGTCATCACAGGTGAAATCCATCCCGGCGAGACAAAGCCGGAGGGTCCGTTTGGCGACCACCTCGGATACTACAGCCTGACGCATCCATTTCCGTTAATGAAGGTGCATAAAGTATATGCGAAGCCTAATGCGATCTGGCCATTTACCGTCGTCGGCAGGCCGCCGCAGGAGGATACCGCCTTCGGAGCGCTTATTCATGAGCTTACGGGAGATGCGATCAAGCAGGAAATTCCCGGCGTCAAGGAAGTTCACGCCGTCGATGCGGCAGGCGTGCATCCGCTGCTGTTCGCGATTGGCAGCGAGCGGTACACGCCATATCAGCAGGTGAAGCGGCCAACAGAAATTTTGACGCTGGCGAACCGGATTTTGGGCACAGGTCAGCTTAGTCTGGCCAAGTATTTATTTATTACGGCGGAGGACAAGCAGCCTGTAACGACGCATCATGAGGCGGAATTTCTCGCCTATGTGCTGGAGCGGCTGGAGCTGCGCCGCGATATTCATTTTTATACGAATACGACAATCGATACGCTCGATTATTCGGGAACGGGGCTTAATGAAGGCAGCAAGGTCGTGTTTGCAGCGTATGGAGAGAAGATTCGCGAGCTGTGCCGCGAAACGCCTGAGGCGCTTAAGGAACTGCGAGGATTTGAGAATGCTAGGCTCGTTATGCCTGGAGTTGTAGCGATTCAAGGCTCAGCCTTTATAAGCTATGCTGAAGCGAAGCTGCAATTACAGCGCTTGAGCGAGGCAATTGCCGAGAAGGGGCCGCTGCCGTCCTGTCCGATGATTATTTTATGCGACGACAGCACGTTTCTCAGCGCGAAGGTAGATAACTTCCTATGGGCAACGTTTACGCGCAGCAACCCTTCTCATGATATTTACGGGGTAAATAGCGGCTATGAGCACAAGCACTGGGCCTGCGATAACGTTATTATTGATGCGCGTACGAAGCCGCATCAAGCACCGCCACTTATCGCTGATCCAGCGGTAGAGAAACGTATCGAGCGCTTATTCACTTCTGGCGCAAGCCTTGGCGGTCTTAAGCTGTAAACAAAAGGAGTACAGGCTCATGACCTGTACTCCTTTTGTTGTGTTCGACTGTTAGGGGACTGCCCCCTAATCCCGAATAATATAACCCTCGCTGTACGCTAGCTCGACGAATCCAGCCATGTGGCGAGCTTGGAAGACAATGGGCTTTTCGCTTCCTATTATAACAATATTTTGCAGGTCAGCAACTCCCTCCGCCCGCAAAATAAACGCTTTAGTATAATCAAACCGCTCCTTCAGCGTAGTCATAATGGCATGTATTTGCTTGTCCCGCTCTCCTTTACCCATTAGATTCAAAATAACGGAGCCACCTTCACTCAGCTTCTGCTGAATTAAATAAAAAAACTCCAGCGACACAAGCGATCGCGGCGTTCCCTCACGGGTGAAAGCATCCACTACGACGTAATCATATGTATGGTTCGCTTCCGCCTCCAGCAAAGCACGCCCATCTCCAATAACCACATTATCCTGAATATAGCCAAAAAACGTTCGGCTAAGCTCCACGACTGTCTCATCAAGCTCTGCTACCTTAAGCGACTTCTCTGCAAAATAACTGGCAATCGTCCCGATCCCGTGACCAATGAGAAACACCTTTTCGAAAGCCAGCGCATTGCTTTCCATTAGATGAATAATCGCCTGTGGATACTCGAACAAAATACGCTCCGGACGTTCAAGATCAAGTGCCCCCTGCATGGCATTACCGGCAAATTGGAGAACGCGAAAGCGCCCTTTCTCTCCATCCAGCTCCGCCGTATCGTAGACGACAATTTCGTGGTGAGCGGTACGCTCCTCAAACCATATGCGTTCGATCTTATTTGCTGAATGCTCCATGTTACATCTCACTCAGCTTTGTATCTATCGTACGATTCATAAAATCAATCAATACCCCCACGCTATTGTCATTCTCCGCTAGTTTTACGAATATATCCATGCTCGCATCCAGTTGCTCCACCAGCTCCGAAATTTCATCGATCTCCTCATTCGTCAGCATTATGCTATCATCTTTGTCAGCCAACGCTTGCTTTTGAAAATCCAGCATATCCTCTCGCAACTGCTTTCCATTTTCAATTAATCCACTCAGCTTCAAACTCTCTTCTCCTCCTGCGTGGTCCTTGCTAGCTAAAGCATAATGATGAATGGCGATTTGACGATCAAAAGTTGTATAAGCGCCAATTGTACGCCAAATTGTCCCTTTACCCGTTTCCAAATAGTAAAATCTGCTCATGGTTCCTACCAGCTCTCCAATAAGCTCATCATACTGCTTTACTTTAGCTGCAAGTCCAACGGGGTCAGAAGCTATTTGTTCCGTTTTCTTAGCGATACATTTAGACACTTCGTATATCAAATGTAATTCATAGCTATAAGCATCTTCGGAAAACATTCGCACAGAATCATAGGGAGCTATGAAATTAATATCTCCTGTTTCCAACAGCGTTTCCCTGCTTATAAGCTCTGCTAAACGTCCAATGATGGCTTCAGCATCTGTATCATTTTGCTCTTTCTGAACAATTTGATTATAGATGGATGCTGCCTTCTTTTCCACACGATCTATATTAATATCGCTAACTGAACGATTCATAAGGTCATCGTACCATGCCAGCTCTATATATTTCCCATTATCTTCAAAATAGACCGAAACAAGCTTTACAGGGTCGCTCTTGTTACCTTCTTCCGCTACGTCAGTATAATTTCCAATAATGATAATATCATTTGCCCCATCATAATTGACATCTCTAAAGCTTACCGACTCCATATTTTTAAGATCAAACCCCGATGCAAAGCTCGCAGGCAGCGAGCTTAAGACAAGATCGGCAGCATTAACCAAATAAAATTGCTGCTGCCACCTATCCTCAAGCGGGAAATAACCATATACAAGCTGCTGATTGTCATCCTGCTTCTTTTCTACATTCTGCTCAAAAACCTGCTTTCCTAACAGGACAAATCCTTTCGCCTCAAGCTCTGACAGTGACTTCCCTTCAGCATTGTCTGCACTCATCCAGTCGTCCTTTTCCTCAGTGTCCGCTTCTGCAGGCTGTGATTGCTCTAGAGCAGGGCTCGCAGAAGACGTTCCAAAGCTCTCCGATAATTTATCTGAAACTGCGGAGGCATCTTCCTGAAATTTCAGGCCGTTCGAGCAACCCGAAGCCAATATACCCATTATCAAAGAAACGCTTATTAAACCCATTCGTATTTTCACCGTCGTTCTACCAAACATCATAGCGTTAAATGTCCTTTCTCCTCTTCATTATCAATCTCCTGTAATTCGACAATTTCATTTAATTTCCTTTTTATATTCAACAAGTCTGGAAACGGTTAAATGGACATCCACGAGCTGGTCGCTGCAAAGTAAAAAAGACTGTCCCCTCGCAGCAGCACACTGCAAAAGAAACAGCCCTCGGAAGTTAATTAATAGTTAACCGACCTGAACCACTTTCAAATAAGCTTCAAGCTGATCGAATGTTCCGCCAAAGCCTTGTCTCATGGAATCGAACATGCCTATGAAAAATTGTTGTTCTGCCTCCGTCGCATTAATCGGTCCTCCGCGTAAGGTGAGAATCGTTTTGCCATCCTGCTCGGTAAACGTTAACGTATTGGAAATTTCAATCGGGAATATTTCGCTGAAAGGGGGACGTACAGCATTGCCATCCTTGTCCGAAAAAGAGTTAACGAAAACCATTTTTTCTGGCTCTACAATTTCAACAAACACGAATCTGCCCCACATTTCAGCACCATCCGGCGCTGTCATCTTGTAATGAAACATGCCTCCTGGTCTAAAATCAAGCTTGGCATAGCTAATCTCGAGCCCGGTTGGTCCCCACCATTTTTTCAAATGCTCTACCTCTGACCACACTTTAAATACCAGCTCTCGTGGCGCATGCAATTCCCTTGTAATTTCCAGTTGCTCAGTCATGCTCATCCTCCGTCTTTAGCTTAGTCATCGGTTGCTGCGCTTGTGCTGCCTCTTGCTTCTGAAGCTCCTTCAAATAAGCTTCCAAATTGTCAAAGCGCTGCTCCCACATGCTGCGGAACGTCTCCGACCATTCATTCAATTGCTGCAAAGACTGCGGCCGCAGCTTGTAAATTCGCTTATTGGCAGCCGGCTGCACCTCCACCAGCCCCGCATCACTGAGCACGCGAAGATGCTTCGACGTCTGGGGCTGGTTCAGCTCCAGCTGCTGGGCAATAGCGCCTACGGGCAGCGGCCCGTCACGCAGAAGCTCCACAATACTAAGGCGGTTCGGCTCGGCTAAAGCGCTGAAGGTCATCGCTTTCATCATCATAAATCTACTCCAGACTTGTTATCCATTAAAGTATACCCCAAAAGGAATATTCCTGCAAACGCATGTTTATTTCAATTTCAATTTTAATTTCAATTAAATTTTATAATCCTGCCAACTTCCTCATTATAGCATGCCGAGCCGTTGCCGATTGCCTCCTTTGCCGCTTCAGTTTTGAAGGCTTTACATAGGTTATCCCTTTAGCTCAGAAAAAATGAATGTGACTGGATGTTAAAACCATTTGCACAATCATCCCCACCTTCTCCAACGACCGGAAAGGAATTATTCCTCCGATCTTTCAGGCGAACATGCAGTCAGACCTTAGGCCTTAGGCCACTCCATTCATGCATTTCGTTTCTGAGCTAAGGGGATAACAAAGCAAAGCAAAAAAGAACGAGAAATAAAAACCGCAAAGCAGCCCATCACTGCCTTGCGGTTTCATAATAGCCTGGCCTTATTTAAACGCCCTTGCAGCGTTCACTGCTTTTTTCCAGCCGGTATAGAGCTTTTCCTTATGCTCTTCCCCCATAGCAGGCTGGAAAGCACGCTCCTTGTGCCACTGCTCCATAATTTCCTCGCGGCTGCTCCAGAAGCCTACGGCGAGTCCAGCTAAATAGGCTGCGCCAAGTGCTGTCGTTTCTGCATTGACTGGCCGCTCGACCGGAACGCCAAGAATATCGCTTTGGAACTGCATCAGGAAATCGTTTTTCACGGCTCCGCCATCGACGCGCAGCGTTTTGAGCGTCAGCCCTGAATCAGCCTCCATCGCGGCAAGCACGTCGCGCGCCTGATAAGCGAGCGCCTCCAGCGTCGCTCTAATAAAATGCTCCTTGGTCGTGCCGCGTGTCAGCCCAAACACCGCACCGCGCACATCGCTATCCCAATAAGGCGTGCCGAGTCCAACAAACGCTGGAACGACAAAGACGCCTTCCGTTGAATCAACACGTGCTGCGTACTGCTCGCTGTCCGTCGCATTTTGCAGCATGCGAAGACCATCCCGCAGCCATTGAATAGCAGAGCCTGCAACAAAAATACTGCCCTCCAGTGCATATTCCACTTTTCCATCTATTCCCCAAGCAATCGTGGTCAGCAAGCCATGCTCGGAAACGACGGCTTTCTCTCCCGTATTCATCAGCATAAAGCAGCCGGTTCCGTACGTATTTTTAGCCATGCCCTCCTGATAGCAGGCTTGACCAAACAAGGCTGCTTGCTGGTCGCCTGCAATACCGGAAATTGGAATTTTGCAGCCGAAGAAATGATATTCATCTGTATAGCCGTAAACTTCGGAGGAAGGACGCACCTCTGGAAGCATATTAGCTGGTACGTCCAGCAGCTCCAGCAGCTCTTCATCCCATTTCAGCTCATTAATGTTATACATGAGTGTCCGTGATGCATTCGAATAATCCGTCACATGGACTTTGCGTCCAGACAGACGCCAGATCAGCCATGTATCAACCGTTCCAAACATAAGCTCGCCACGCTCAGCCTTCTCACGCGCACCCTCCACATGATCAAGTATCCATTTTACCTTCGTACCGGAAAAATAAGCATCAATAAGCAAGCCGGTTTTACTGCGGAACAAAGGCTCATGACCATCTGCCTTGAGCTGCTCGCAAATTTCTGCCGTTTGGCGAGATTGCCAAACGACAGCATTGTAAATCGGAACTCCCGTCTTGCGGTCCCATACAATCGCCGTTTCACGTTGATTCGTAATACCGATTCCAGCAATCTGCTGTGTTTTAATGCCCGACTCAGATAGACACGCGGCAATGACAGCCAAAATAGAGCCCCAAATTTCATTGGCATTGTGCTCGACCCAGCCTGACTTTGGAAAATACTGTTTAAATTCCTGCTGGGCGGTATGAACCTTTTCTCCCTTTTTATTAAAAAGAATAGCTCGTGAGCTTGTCGTGCCTTGATCGAGCGCCAATATATATTTTTCCATTTTATTATAACCTCCTAAATTACACGTTATGCCTAACCGAAATCATCCATTTACAATTTCCAAAGCGCCGCATTGCTGGATGAAACCGCGATGGCCCCGGAGCCGAACAAGGCGGGCAAATCCTCGCGCGTATGCACAAAGCCGCCCAAAATAATTTCCGTATTCGTCTCCTGCCTAATTTTGCCGACCATGGAGTGGGCGAAGCTTGGCAGCAGCTCGATGTAATCGGGCTTCACATGCGCCGCCGTATTAATAATCGTCTTGACCGAATGCGAATCAATGAGGAATCCGCGTTGGATCGCTGCCAGCTTATGCTTCTTGGCAAGTAGAAGGCTAGATGTTCTTGTGCTGATGACGCCATCAATTTTAATCGCCTTGGCTAAATAATGAATGGAGGCCTCATCGTCCTTAATGCCCTTGACCATATCCAGATGCAAAAAAAGCTTTTTGCCCGCACTTCTCGCCGCATCCGCGATGCCCTGCAATTGTATAAGCTCGCCCTCAAGCAAAAATAAGATCTGCTGCGGCGAGGCCAGCGCCTGCTCTAATTCCTTGAAATTCCGAATCGCCGGAATAACCGTATTCGGCTGCATGCTTGTTCCCTCCAAACCTCGCAACCATTCACGGCTGCTCAAATCACTGCTTTAGCTGTAAAGCTGTAAACGATTTCAACGGCTATCAATTAAAAAAAGCCGACAGAAAGAATGTATACACCCCATATTCGGAATTTATATACTCAATCCAGCGGCTGTTCTCATTAGTCTCACAGCAAGTTTTATTTACTTGTCAGTGACGATTATAATATACTAAGGTCAAGCTGTAAACCCACTCATACCTTAAGAAAGCTTAAGAAGACCAAGCTCTTCCAGCTCCTCAAGCGCTTCCTCAGCGTCTCGCTGCGGATTCAGGCTGGCAATGAGTTGTTGTGTGATTTCGACCCCTTCAAAAACCGCACGGACGGCTGCCAATTCCAGCTTCTCCTCGAAATAGTCCTGCGCCCATTCCTGATAGCTTTCAGGGGAATCGCACAAA
Organism: Paenibacillus sp. KS-LC4; assembly: GCF_036894955.1. Taxonomy (NCBI): domain Bacteria; kingdom Bacillati; phylum Bacillota; class Bacilli; order Caryophanales; family Paenibacillaceae; genus Paenibacillus; species Paenibacillus sp. KS-LC4. Next base: position 4,229,841 of record NZ_CP145905.1, read on the forward strand.
TAACCCAGCAGATAATCTGCTCCATTTTCCCAACCCTCTGGCTGCTCATATTCGCTAGTGCGCCACACGGAATCGCCATTTTCCCGCCAAATGCAAAAGGTGACATCCTCATGGGTGAATGCCACATCCTGAATGCGTTGCAGCAGCGCTTCTGGCACCTCATTATAAATACCCGGCCATGTACCGTATTCCTCCTGGGCATGCGGGCTGTACGGCGATTCATGGTCAAAGCCTTTAATAATGACCCCTTCCGGTGCAAAAACAACAAATACAACATCCCCCGAGCCATTGTTCAAGCTGCCCATCGTTTCATCATCCGCCCATGTGGAGTCATAGCGATGAACGCGAAGCCAATCTTCCTCGCACATAATCAAATCCAGCGCAGCGAGTATGCGCATCTGCTTCTCCAGCTTCTCTGGTGCCGGCAACCGCGGCTTCTCCTATTGCTTCATTATATTTTGCCTCCCCCCGTTAGCTAGTTTTAGAGCTGTCTGACTCTAATAACTCCTTCATCCGGCTTAACTGTTCGTCCCAAAAATGCTTCATCCTTTCTCTTATATACACATCAATTTCCCATTATACATCAAAACCTTCAAACGACGATGCAGCAGTGCAGGGCAGGGCACCAAAGCAACGCAACGCTAAAGGATATACCGCGCCAATTCCTCAAGATGCTCGGTTAAAATAGGCCGCAACGATGTTGCTCCATTTTGCGTAGTAAAAGAAATATCTCCGTTTCGGTATCGGTAAAGAGCACGAAACGTAATAACTAGGAGATAACTGAACAAAAGGGGGAGAGCGGATGTTGAGCTTGAAACGAATATCGACTTTGCTGACGTTCAGCATATGCATAGGGCTGCTTGCAGCCTGCGGGCAAAATGACGCTCCGGGGGCAATCCAGTTCACCTCGGCTGCCTCGCCAAAAGCAACGTTTGATTCAGCCGTGTCTGAGATGACAGCTTCACCGGAATTCAATGCTGGGTCTACTGAAGCATACGAGGTTATTGCAGAGAAGCTGCGTGCGCCTTGGGTTATCGCATTTGCTGACGACGTTATTTATGTTAGTGAGCGCGAAGGCCATATTGTCAAAATCGAGGGCAAGCAACAAACGAGACAAAACGTTTATTTAACTAAATCCGTTCAAGGAGGCGGCGAAGGCGGACTTTTAGGCTTTTTGCTTGCGCCGGATTTCGAGCAATCTCAGCTTGCCTATGCTTACCATACGTATGAAGAAGGCGGAGAAACGCTTAACCGAATCGTGCAGCTGAAGTACACTGGCGAGAGCTGGGAAGAAGCTCATGCTTTACTGGAGGGTATTCCAGGTGCCTTTAATCATAATGGAGGGCGGATGGCCTATGGACCGGACAAGCTGCTGTATATCACAACAGGCGATGCTCAGCAGCCTGAGCTTTCACAGGATACGCGCAGCCTGGCAGGTAAAATACTTCGCATGACACTCGATGGCAAAGTGCCGGCAGACAATCCATTTGCTGGTTCCTACGTTTTTTCGTATGGGCACCGCAATCCGCAGGGATTGGCCTGGACCGATAAAGGTGTCATGCTTGTTACAGAGCATGGCCCATCAGGCTCGCCTGGCGGACATGACGAAATTAACGTCATTGAGCCTGGCGGCAATTATGGGTGGCCGAATGTATACGGCGATCAAACAGGCAGCGGGCTGATTCCGCCCGTCTATCACTCTGGAGAACCGGCTATCGCACCTTCCGGCGCAGCAATCGACGACCAGAACCGGATGCTGATCGCTACGCTCGCGGGCCGTTCGCTATATCGCTATAACCTTGAGACAACGGAAATGGCTGTCGTCTTTAATGGAGAAGGACGCTTGCGCGATGTAAAGCTGAAGGATGGACGCGTCTATGTCATTACCAATAATACTGATGGCAGAGGAAGTCCTTCAGCTACAGATGATCGCTTGCTGCTATTGACCAGCTTGAAATAGACGAAGCAGGGGGCTGTCCCAAAAGTCATAAATGACTTAGGGACGCCCCTTCTTCATAATGTCAAACAAAAAGAAACCGTTTCTTGGTAAAATGGAGGTACCACCCAACCAACTACCAAAGGAGACGGTTTCTTTGTACATTCAATATACCATGGATCAACTTTGCTTACCAATGGATTTAGAAGAAGACATACCCGCTAACCATTTGGTTCGTGTAGTCAACGCTGCTGTTAATCAGCTCGACGACGCGATCTTCGACGCGGCTTATCCCGGAGGCGGAAGAGATAGCTATCACCCCAAGATGCTCACCAAAGTTATCATTTACGCCTACTCACAGCGAATCTACTCTTCTCGTCAAATCGCCAAAGCGGTTCGTGAGAATATCATGTTCATGTGGATCGCAGGCAGACAACGACCAGACTTTCGAACGCTGAATCGGTTTCGTTCCGAACGAATGAAAGAGGTACTGGAGACGGTCTTCACAGGTATCCTTCATTATCTTGCAGAGGAAAAGTACGTGAAGCTTGAGCATTACTTTGTCGATGGCACGAAGATCGAAGCAAACGCGAACCGTTACACCTTCGTCTGGGGCAAAGCCGTCGTGAAGCACAAGGCAAAGTTGCAAGAGAAAGTACGGACACTGTTTGCAACGATTGAAGCAGCGGAGAAGCAAGAAGAGCTGGAACAGGCTGGAGAAGACCTCACCGAGCTTGGCGAGGCATCCGCGCTGACGAGCGAAAAGCTAGAGGCTGCTGTTCAACAATTGGAAGCTAAACTGCAAGTCCAGCCGAAGGACAAGCCGCTTAAAAAAGCGGTGCGCGCGCTCCGTAAAGACCTGCTCCCTCGTTTGCAAAAATATGAAAGGCAGCAAGAGCTTCTTGGGGATCGGAACAGCTTTAGCAAGACGGATCCCGACGCTACCTTCATGCGAATGAAAGAAGATCACATGCAAAATGGTCAATTGAAACCTGGCTACAATGTGCAGATCGGAACAGAAAACCAGTTCATCATCGGCTACAGTTTGCATCAACGCCCAACCGACACGCGTTGCCTCAAACCTCATTTGGAGAAGGTTAAAGCCGCTCTAGGAAAGCTGCCGAAAACCGTCATCGCGGATGCAGGATACGGCGGTGAAGAAAATGACGCATACTTAGAAGGTGAGCAGTTAGAAGCATTAGTGAAGTACAGTACTTACCACAAGGAAAAATCGAAGAGGTGGCAGCAGGATATCAGCAAGCTGGACAACTGGCAGTACGATGAAGCCGAAGATACTTGGACATGCGCGGTAGGGCGCAAGCTGCTGTTTCGTTATGAGAGTAAGGGAACGACTGAAAGCGGATATGAAGTCAGAAAGCGACACTATCGTAGCGCAAGCTGCGAAGATTGTCCGCTCAAAGAAGCTTGTACAAAAGCACAAGGGAATCGGGAAATCAGCGTGAGTCTCAAGTATTTGCGGTACAAGCAGCAAGTACGCGAGAAACTCAGGAGCGACGAGGGATACGCTCTGGCGGTTCGACGAATGATCGAGCCCGAGAGTGTATTTGGACAACTGAAGAACAACCGGGGATTCCGGCGCTTTCTGCTTCGTGGCCTGCCTAAGGTAAGCCTGGAGGTCGGATGGCTTTCGCTTGCCCACAATTTGCTCAAGAAAGCGGCAATAGACCAAAAGTCAGAAATGGCGGTGCAGGGATGACCTCCCCAACACCGCCATTTCTTTATTTTTTACCTATTTTCCATAAAGCGAGCTGTTTCCTCAAGTGAGCGAACTTACTTTTGGGACAGCCGCCTGTGCTGTTTATAGAAGCCTTTTGCGATAAAAGGTTCAACCCACTACACTCTGCTTAGCAGAAACTTCATTGCAGTCGGTTCGGCAGATTCAGCAGCACTCGCTGCGGTATGCTTTGCTTGCACCAAATAAATAATTTCCAGACGATTGTCGGAGGCTTTCACAACCGGAACCGGAGCATCCGCCTCCACTTCAAGCGTTAGCCCTGGCAGCATCCAGCGTTTGGCTGAAATACCGCGGGCGTCTACCCCTTGCCCCGTAATTTCAAAATAAAATTCAATGTCGACGGCAGCGCTGCACTGGACGTCTACCTCAAGCTGGCGTTCGCTCACTACCGCTTCATAATAGACACCTCGCAAATGGGTATTCCAATGCTTGCCGACTTCACGCCGAATGAGACGGAGATCGTATTTATGCCCATCCTCCGTTTTCCAATGAATCGTCGCCGGGTGCAATTGGCCATTCGTGTTTTTGCTGCCTGACATCGCGCCCATCATTAGCTCTTTCTCAATCCAGGCTCGCGCTGTACATAAATTTGTATTTGCATCCGGATGATCCCGCTCGCACAGCTCACGGAACGGCTGCTCCACAAGCCGGTCGCGCTGATGCTCGGCAAGCTGAGGAAGCAGTTCCTCCGGCACATCTACACCGACAAGTGCAATCATAATGTCATGCTCCGTCTCGCAGTTGATCGCGGTAAAATGCTCATAGCCTTTGCCGAGTGCCAAATACAGCATAACGCCGAGCGAGCTGTGGGCGGTCATTTCCATTTCGTAGGCACGGGCAAACGGGCCGGACAGATTTTCGATATATGGATTATAAAAATCGGCGATGTTAGTCCAAAGCCCCTTCTCCATCGCATGGCCAAGCTGCTTGAATGCCGCCGACTTGCCATATTGCCGCCACAGGCCCAGCACCGTCAGATCGACTCCGTAATAGGTCGTCGTATTAAATTCGGATAAGGAGCCAAACTCCGCATAGCGAGCATGAAGCTTCTCCGCCTCACGGTCAGCATGCTCCATCCAATCGCTGCGGTGCAGGCGGTTTCCATAATAATGGACAATAAACGTATGCATCAGCTCAATATTGGAATTCATCGGCACGACATCTGACAATCGTCGCTCGATGGAGCCAGTAACGGCTTTAATCATCGCTTGCTCCATACGTTCAATCAACTGCTGCGGCAGCTTGCTCTCGAAATGCTCCAGGATGACTGCAAAAATACAGCTGATGAACTCCCGCCAGTTCGGATCATAGCTTTTCCAGACCGGAGGCAGTACTTCATCTACAGCCGCCACAAGCCGCTCAGCGCATTCCTTCTTCGCTTGCTCGCCTTCTATACCGTTTACCAAGCGCTGCGATATTTTTTCAAAGGTTTGCGCCAAAAAATAAGCATGACCCGGCCCTAAGCTTTTCCAAGGATAGTTGCCGATTGGCGGGTCGCTCGACTCCAGTGCGCTTTTGAAGGTACCATGGTAAATTTCATTTGGCGCATCAAGCTGCAAATCAATCATTTTATGGAGCACCTCGCAAGCCCGCTCTACGTCACCTGGCTCACTTCGCAGCAGCAGCCCGAGCGCGTAATGTCCACTCCCCCTCGTGCCATGCTTGTCATGCTCCTCGCTGTCGATGATCAGCTTAGCCAATTCATCATACTTTGCATCCATATAAGCCATCGCTTGATCAACCAAATAACGGCGCTCCTCCGACAGCTGGCTCCACTTATTCAATGCCATGCCCTTTCTCCCCCTAGAAGTTCCACCATGTACTGCCCTGCTTCCATCCCCTAATTAATGCCCAGGCACAGAACGGGTTCTTTTATTAACGCCATGCAACAGCAACAAGCCCATTATAGCACTGACCGTGCATGCCAGATACATCAATTGTGCACCACCCGCATTGTATAAAAACCCATTAAGCAGGTTGCCAATAATGCCTCCCAGCCCAACAAAAACCATATTGAATATACTTTGTCCGGTCGCTTGCATTTCCTTGCCCGACACGTTCGCTACATACTCGACCGCTGCAACATAAAAGAGTCCGAACGACAAGCCATGCAGCGCTTGGATGCCGATCATGACAGGCGGATACGGAAACAGCCATTGCACAGCCCAGCGCAGAGCATAAGCAAAAGCGGCAATGACGAGCGTTCGTTCCTTGCCAAGCCTCGCAATAATTTTAGCGGCAAGCAGCATTGAGGGCACATTGGTCATCGAAGCGAGCAGCAGCGCAAAGCCGACCATGGAGAAGCTTCCGCCTGCCTCTTGAAAGGAAAGCACAAAAAAAGAGTTGTAGGCGGTCAGCGTCTGATTGACAAAAAAACAGGCCACAAGAAACCATACGAAATTGCGGTTGCTGAGCATTTTTTTGAACCCTTCGGTCAAGCTCACCGTCGTTCGGTAACTATCCGATTTAGAGGGCAGCGTCAGCACCATTGCTACTCCAGCCGCACTAAATATAAAAAACGGCAGCCATAGCTGGGTAATGTGAAAATAAGATAAATACAAGCCGCCCGCATAACCGCCAAGCGCCGTTCCTAAACTCCCAAGGCTGCGTATCGTGCCATAGGAGGTGCCTCCTTCGCGGGCAGCGGTAACGGCGTAGGAATCGGCGATCGGGCTTTGCGTCACGCTGAAAATAATCGACGTCGTATACACGATGACGAGCAGCGCAAATAGTTGAACATTATAAAAATAAGCTAGCACAGCGGGCATGCCGATGCTGCATATGAGTACCAGCTTTGTCTGGCGGTAACGGTCCACCATGTAGCCCCATAACGGCTGAACGACGATGGACAGCAGCGTACCAAGCGACATCATCATGCCTACCTGACCTGTCGACATGCCTTGATGAACGAGCAGCGTCGTTAAATAAGGGTTGAATAAACCGCCAGCAAGCCCTGTAAACAAGTACAAGGCTCGCAGCTTGAGCAGCATTTTTTTGGTGTCATTCATGATGAAGTTGATTATCCTTTCACTGCTCCCATCATGACGCCACTAACAAAATAACGCTGCAGCCATGGATATACGAGCAAAATCGGAACCGTAGCAAAAATAACACTCGCGGATTTCAAGCTTTCTGGCGTAATTTTCTGCGCGCCGCTGTGGCCTTCAAGGATAGCTAGCTCGGAAACCATATTGTTCTGAATCATTTGATACAGCTTGAGCTGAATCGGATAAAGCTCCGGCTTGGAAATATACATAAGCGAATCCTGAAAGCCATTCCAGCGCCCGACGGCGTAAAAAAGGCATAGCGTTGCCATAACAGGCAGGGAAAGCGGCAATATGATGCGCATCAGCGTGCCAAAATGCGAGCTGCCGTCGATTTCAGCTGCTTCCTCCAAGCTTTGCGGAATACCATTAAAGAAAGAAATCAGAATAATCAGATAAAAAGGGCTAATCAGACCCGGCAGCACAAGCGCCCACACCGTATTGAGCAAATTCAGGTCACGCACGAGGATATATTCGGGAATGATGCCGCCTGTAAAAAACATCGTGATGACGATTAATATCATAAACACCTTGCGTCCTTTAAGCTGCGATTTTGTTAATGGATAGGCGGCTACAATCGTCATCGCCATACATAGCGCGGCGCAAAGCGCCGTCAGAAATACAGTAAAGCCTAAAGAGCGAATCATCGTCATATCCGAAAAAACCTTGCCATACGCATCCCAGTTGAACCCGACTGGTAAAAGGGTTACCTTGCCCGATGTAATGGCAAGGTTGGAGCTGAGCGATACCGCTATAATATGCAGAAACGGCAAAATACAAACGACAACTGCGAGTGCGAGCAAAACCATATTTACCGCATCAAATACACGGTTTGCCGTACGTTCATTCATTGATCCTCCGCACCTTTCTGTAAGAGCTACAATATGCTCTCATCCGTTAGTTTTTTAGATGCATAATTGGCGCCGAGCACGAAGATCAGCCCTACAATAGCCTGGAATAAACCGACGACTGTCGCCAGCGTATATTCGCCAGACTGAATACCGACGCGGTACACGAAGGTGCTGAGCACATCCGAAAACTCGCGAACCGCCAAATTGCCGATAATATATGGTCGTTCAAAGCCGATTGTAATCATATTGCCAAGATTGATAATGAGCAGCGTTACAATTGTCGTTTTCAGGCCAGGAAGAGTAATATGCCAAATCCGTTTGAAGCGCCCCGCTCCATCAACCTCCGCCGCTTCGAATAGCTCGCGGTTAATGCCCGTCAATGCAGCCAAATATAAAATCGTTCCCCAGCCTGCGCTTTGCCACACACCGGTTGCCAAGTACGTAACGAGCCAATCCTTTTTATCCGTAAGAAAAGGTATGGCATCCAAGCCAAGCGAGCTTAATACATTGTTAATCATACCGGATTGCGTGCCAAACACTTGATAAACAATGCCACCTATTATGACCCATGAAATAAAATGGGGAATATACAAAATCGTTTGCGATATTTTTTTGAACCAGACCCATTTCGCCTCATACAGCATGATTGCCAAAATCAATGGTGCCGGGAAGGATACTATTAAATCCAAAATATTAAGCATTAACGTATTGCGAAGCGTCAAATAAAAATCCTTCATTTTGAAAACTTCAACAAAAGCATCGAAGCCAATCCATTCACTGCCCGAAATGCCTTGAAACAGGTTAAAATCCTTGAATGCGATTTGCACGCCCCACATCGGTCCATATTTGAACACCAGAAAATAAAGGAGCGGGAGTGAAATCAGCGCATAAAGCTGCCAATACCTGCGTAAATAAATGGTTGTGTTCAATGTTGTTCGCCCCTTCTTTCCTTCGTATGCAGTTGGCGCAGAGGGAGCCTGCTTCGGCTCGCCCCCACCCTCCTGCTCTTTACTTGTCCTCATAATCTAAAACCCAAAACGCAGACAGCTTATTTCGCTTCTATATAAGCCTTTGTACGCTCGTCCATTACTTCCTTACCGCCACGAGACATGTAATCCGCCATGGCCGCATCATAAATGCTATCAAATTGATTCGGTGCCGCCATCGTCGTTTTCACAATCATTTCGTCAAGCTTGCCGTCAAGCGTAGTGCCATATTTGGTTTTACTAGCGATTGGGCGGTTGAATATGACCGGTGCAATCGTATCGGTATTAGCAAATTCCATTGATTGGGCAAAATCCTTTTGGAATTTTGACTCCACGCTGAAAGTAAAGGCCTTCTTGTTTTTCTCTTCATCGCCACCGATTTTACCGTTAGCTACAATGACAACATCGCCAAAGTTATAGATTCTGTCCGTCGCTTCCTTCGATGCGCTGTCTAAGGTAACCGGTATGCCATCCTTCAGCTCGTAATTTTCTCCTAATACACCATTTTGCATATCAATAAGCACATTTGTCGCGGACATCCAGTCCAAATATTTAATCGCTTCGACTGCGTGCTTGCTTGATTTCGGAACCATAATGTACAGGGCGTTAGGTGCATATTCCGGCTTTGCATGCAAGCCTTCTGCATTCGTAAACGGATCGATTGGGGCGAGAACAGCATTCGGACTGTTGGCTACTAGGCTGTCATATACCCCATCTTTATAGTAGATGTTAGGATAGTCGTCGCTGAACATCCCAATTTTGCCGCTTTGAATATCCTGCGTCAGCTGCTTTTTATCTTGGTCAAGTCCAAAATCCTTGCTCATCAGCCCTTCATTGTAAAGCTTGTTCATAAAGCGCAAGCCCTCCTTAAAGCCGGGAAGCACTGGCAAATAATCACGGTTCGCCAGCTGCTCGTCCGTCGTTAAGGAGCTTTGCGGCTGAATGAATGACCAGAGCAGCGGCTCAAGCTGAGCTGGCTCAATTGTCATGCCCAGAGGAATAACGCTGCCGCCCGTTTCACCGGGATCTTTTTCTTTAAAGGCTTTAAGCGCTTCATAAAGCTCGTCTGTTGACGAAGGCATTGGCAAGCCAACCTTGTCCAACCAATCCTTACGAATCCAGGAGGAGTATCTTTCGGTTAACATTCTTTTGCCAGGGATAGCAAATTGCTTTCCTTCCAGTTGACCATAGGCCAGCGTATCGTCGCCTAGAAACGTCTTAAGGTTTTGTCCATGCTCATTTAATAAGTCCGACAAGTCTGTAAGTCCGCCTTGCTCGGCATAACGCTCAAATACGGCTTGGTCGTACGTAAATACGATATCCGGCACATCATCTCCGCTTGCCATCAGTACGTTCAGCTTGGCGATTTCCTCTGAACGGGGGATCGGCACGAATTGAACATCAATGTTGCTCGTTTTGCTAAAATTGTCTTTCACGTAACGGGTTAAGTAGCTGTCTGTAATCGTGTAACCCTGCGGCGTATTGCCGCGGTCGAAAATCTCTACTTTTAATGAAGAAGGCGCTGCGCCGCCTGCATTAGAGCTTGAGCTTGCGCTAGAAGTTTCTCCGCCTCCGTTTGAACAGCCCGTAACCAATACCGTTAATGCGAACGTACCCGCCATCCATTTTCTGAACGCCATTTTACTTTTGCTACGCTTCATTTGTTCACAGCCCCTTTTTGTTTGGTTTGCCCCGTCTAATGAGGTGAGCTTTCCTGACCTCTTATTGACGATGCCGCTTGTGGAGATGAGCCAAGTATGACACGATGACAGGAAATCTGACAATAAACAGAATTCCAGCTCAAAAATCGGGTGGAAAATCGTCGCAAGCCCTGTATTTCCGCTGATATGACGCTATTCCTGTAAACATACCTTTTTCCGATTCACTTGAATTGGCCATTAAAAAAGCCCCCGAATTTATTCGGGAGCCCTCTTCAGCTTCAGCTTATTCACTTGAATGTCCTGGCTTCATTTCGTATTTCCTATAGTCTCCCGGTGTGACACCGACTATTCTTTTAAACACACGTCCGAAGGTAACGGAGTTGGCGTAACCGACCTGTAAAGCGATTTGCTGGATAACCTCGTCGGTTTGGCTCAATAAATTTTGGGCATGCACAATGCGCAGCTGCGCCAGAAAATCAACGAATTTGGTATTGAACTCTTCCTTGAACAAATGACTCGCATATTTCGCAGATACTTGGAAGCGATCGCTCAATATCGTTAGGGACAGATCTGGATTCGTGTAATGCTCTTCAATGTAAGCTTTCATCTCACTAATCATGGCACGGTAGCTTTTATTTTCGTTGGTCGCCACATATACCCGGTAAACCTCGTTCATCATTTCCAGCAGCAAGGCTTCCATCTCAGGCAGCCGCTGCGCCTTATCCAGCTCCGCCCGCCACAGCTGTGCCTGCTCGCCCACAAAGTAATCCTTCAGATTATCGGAGAGATCCATCAGCTCTCTGCCCAGCATTTGGCGCAGCCAATGAATAAGCATTCGGATCTCCTGATCCGCAAGCAGCTCGGAGCCGACCCCTTGAAACAGCGAGTGCACCTGCTCCCGCCATTCCTGATTGGTCAAGCGAAACATTTTCACGATACCAGCCATGATAGGAAAATATTTATAAGACTCCGTATTAGGCTGAAGCGGCACATCTGAGCCAAACACCATTTCATTTTCACCCAGAGACAATATATATTGCAGCGCTGATTCTGCTGATTGATAGGATTCCTTTAAGCTGCCGTCCAGATTCGTCACAATGCCAATACCGAATTGCATCGTCAGCTCAAATTGGCTTGCGGCCCACTGGTGAGAGCTCCTGACGGCCAAGCGCAGTCTCTTTTTGAAATTTTCAACCTCTTCCTCTTTATCTTCCTCTGCGGCACCATTTGTAAAAATAATGCCCAACTGACTGCTGCTTATCCATTCCGCCCAGCTGTCGAGCTCTCTTTCCCGTGCCAGCTCCTGAAAAAGATTCATGAGCGTCAAACGGAACGTTTGCTGATCCTGATGAGAGAAGTCGCCATAAGCGACCTCAAAGTCATGCATTTCCGCAATGACGACTGCGGCGTGCACAGCATGCTCCGAGCTATGCAATACGGCTAAGGAGCGGCATTTTTCAACACGCTCCCCTTGAGCCTCAGCATGGCCCTCGATTAAATCAATAAAAAACTGCCGCCTTCGTACCAGTAAATTTTCATGATGCTGCTGCTCATAATCTGCGGTCTGCTGGATAAGCTGCTCCAGCGCATGGTCGATTAACGCCAGCTCATCTCTAGTCGTGACATCAGAGGAACGCACCGGAAGCGCCTGAATGCGGTTCATCATTATTTGAATCGGCCTATAGTTTTTGCGGGTAATATAAATGATATAGAGAACGGCTAACAATAAGGTTGCCAGTCCAATAATAATCCATACATAAGAAATGACAGAAACCCAGGCGAATAGCTGACCCGCGCGGAGACCGCTGTTGAACGTCCAGCCTAGCTTTGGCGACACAAGCGTCGTTAGCACACTGCCTGTCTCGTCGCTAATACCCAACCCTAAATTTTCTTTTGGAAAAATAGTTTCGCCTTCCTTGCCTGTTACATGAAGAAACGAAACGTTGCTGCGCGTCATATCATCTATCATTCGACCTAAAGGATAGGCGCCGAGATTAAGGACTAAAACGCCTTCCTGGCCGAAGGGAAGCGGCAAGCGCTTATGCATGCTGATTACTTCCTCCGGCTCATCGGATTCCAGCAGCTTGAAGGACCTGATTTGCGACCAGCGCTGGAAAGCTGGCTCATTCAGCGCCTGCTCCAAATAAGCGCGATCAGCAAACACCTCCTGCGATGTAAATCCATATTTACTAACGATACGGTGATCGGACAGACGGTATATATACATGGAATCCAGCAGTTCATTATTGCTTTCCAGCATCCATAGCTTTTTGGCGAGCTCCAAAAATTCGGGGCTCCCCTTCTCTACCTCACCCGCGAGAAATCTTCCGTAAATCGGATCATTTTCCATTTGGCGCAATATTTCCATCTCTACTTGATTGACCGCCCTGTCGAGACTATCGACGACATAGGAGGTCGCAATACGGCTTGCCTTCTCCGTTTCGTTCCGTGAAATCTCATTTACAATGAGGAAGGAGAGGAAAATGACAATAGATATCGTTAAGATGAAAATCGGAAAATAAGAGAATAGCAATCTGCGATACCAATTTTTTGACATAATCCTCACTCCAAATCTGACAGCATCGAAATCAGCTTGTAGTTATTCATCACAAACGCCTTTCAATGACAGGTTTTCTAACATTGTATCAGATATGTCGAGAAAACCAAGCTTAATTCAAAAAAAGATGGGAGGAAAACCTTTACACCGCGCACTGATCGCACTATTTGCATCAATTTATTTTTTGTATACCTGTTTTAATTTAGTGATGTCGATTTTGTCTATAACCTGTAGCTTCCGCATGACTTTCGCTGTTTTGTGATTAGTCGAAGCGAGCATTCTACAAAAACCGGGTTAAAAATTATATTTTTATAAAGAAAAGAATGTATTATGTTTAACTTTGTAGTATAAAGGAAGGAGTACGCTGTAAAATACCTATAATCATGAAGAAAGCAGAGGTTCTATGCTCCTACAAAATTTAACTATCCTCAAAGAACATCGACCTGATTTATTTCAGCCTTTACATGGCCTGGAACTGCTTGTTCAGGCTGATCCCTTGCCTATTGATATACAGCATGCAACCTTCGACAACTTAATTTGCAGTTCGAACGGACAAACCGTTAGCTTGCATAACCCCACAAGTGCATCAGTGGAAGCTTCACAAATTTTGCTGAAAGTAGAAAAAGAGCTAAAACAAAAAAATCATCATGTTATTTTTTATGGTGTAGGCCTAGGACACCATATTAAGCAATTTGCAGCAGAATTCCCAAAGGTTCCTTATTCAATTTTTGAGCCATCTGCCAAAATCATGCATGCTTTCCTATCTTCCATTTCCTTACTAGAGCTGAATTTATCCATGCTGCGCAATATTAGCATAGGCTCTCCTAATAGTAGATTCAAATTGAATGAAATTAAGTCCATGCTTTATCAAATACCAAGAAGCTTTTCCTTAATTACACTTCCTTCATACTTAAAAATATTTGAGAAGTCACATAGATCCTTTATTTCTTTCCTTCAAGATACCGTTGAACAAAAACAGTTAAATCTCAGAATAAATCATCATTTCGAGAAAAAATGGATTACGAACAGCTTCGAAAATTTTGAAGAGACTATAAATACACCAAGCCTCTTTGACTTTCGCTCACACTTTCATCAAAAGCCTGTACTTCTTGTTTCAGCTGGGCCATCTCTACAAGATGAGATCGAAAATTTGCGAGAAATAAAAAAAGCACGCTCCGCTTTTATTTTATCTGTAGGCTCTGCTATAAATTCACTTATTGAATTTGGCATCGTGCCGGATGCCGCCTTTACTTATGATCCTGGCGATTTTAACAAAAACGTTTTTACTCGTGCAATTAATGAGAATCAAACTCCCTTCCCGATGGTATTCGGTACATCGGTTGGAAAAGGAACAATCACACCATTTCCTTGGACAAAAATACATCTGCCAATGAGTCAGGATATGCTTTACGGATATTACATTAACGGAATAAAAAAGACTCCTGTCATTAACGATGCCAGTAGTGTAGCCATTGTAGTCTTACAGGCGCTTATGATTTTAAATTGCTCATCCATTATATTAGTGGGGCAGAACTTTGCATACCGCGACAATGACTATTATGCCGCAGGTGTGCCTTACGGAGAAAATAAAGCAGCGTCAGCAGAACAAGCTGTCAGTGTAGATGGAGACATACTTCACAGCACTAACAGTTTTAATGCTATGAGAAGAGAAATGGAGTATTTCATTAAGATTGGACCGCCGCAAACCGTAATTAATACGACACGGAGAGGCGCAAAAATTAATGGAGCTCCATTCCAGAATCTCTCCTCGGTAATGAGTGAGCTTCTCGTTCCAGATACGATAGACAATGAATGGTATCTGAAACCAGCTCGAACGGAAATACCTATATCATTATTAAAGCAAAAACATAATCAAATGCTGATTCATGCCAATCAAATAACACCTATTTTTACAGCTTTGCAGAGAAAGATGTTTGACATAAAATCAAAACCAGAATTGAAGAAATTTCAAGATTTTGATCAAGCTTTTAAAGCTTTACAGGATAATTTATTTTTCAAATTCATTTTACATCCACTAAGTCGTGTAAAATATGAAATTTTATACAGCACTATTGTAAATATTAAAGTTGAAACCGATATAACTATTAAAGCAAATTTACTATTATATGGTTTCGGTGAATATTTGCATGAATGTTATGAAGATTATAAGCTTATCCACCCCTATTTTCAGAAACTAAATGAATCCATTAACAACTTCATCCCCACAAATAAGGAGTAGACACCTAGAATGAAAAAATTAAACCGCAATATACTGGGACGTGCCAAAAAAATTGTCACGCTTACAGCAGCTTCTACGCAATTAGCCAATATGTTTGCCCCTGTCGTGTTGCATGCAGCACCGCGTGTTCCTATTGCAGCACCTGCTATGTTAAGTTCTGTAACCGAAATCACCTATTCTCCAAGCTTAATTTATTCGCTCAGTTCGTTTTCTCGACTTGAGCTTCTTAACTATTCCCCCGTCTCAAGTGGGATTTCTGCCCAATCTGATTTTTGGCTTTCTTTTAATGAAGAAGTTTCTTTAGGCGATGGTACCATTACAATTCATCGATCTAATGATGATACTGTTGAGCAAATATTCACAATCTCCAGCGGATCAGTTTATGGCGCTAGTGTTTCTTTTAGCGGAAATAACGTTTTTATTGATCCTAATGCAGACCTGCAGGATAATACCACATATTATATAAATATATCGAGTGGCGCCTTCATCTCTAGTCAGGGAGCACTTTTTTCAGGCATTTCACCATACCAGTGGTCATTTACTACAGGCGATTTTACCGCTCCTACTCTCCTATCAACTCCACCTAGCAGTGATAAAACTTCGTTGTACGGACCGTATTCCTTTATTTTTAATGAGGATGTAAGACTTGGAGAAGGCAAAATTCAGTTCTTCAAACAAGGAAACTCCTTTCCAGCTGTGACCATTTCTATTGCGAATAACCATGTCAACAATGCATATTTTGACCAATACTCCGGTAATATCATTCACTTTTATCCTCATTTCGAGCTTGATGAGGATACGAATTATTATGTCCACATTACTTCCGGTACCTTCGTTGATCTCAAAAACAACCCTTTTGCAGGTTTGTTCGACTCAACTTTCTGGAGCTTTACAACTTTAGATAAAAAGCCTTATTTAACTAACTATACGCCTTCTTTTGCTTCCGGCGTGCCTACTGATACCAATTTTACTTTCTATTTCTCTGAGCCAGTTCAACTTAATAATGGCAGCATTTCTCTCATTCGCTCAGACGATACATCGATTGCTCAGCAATTTGTCATTTCCAACGGTGTCATTCAAGGCGCTTCCGTTTTCTTCAGCGGCAATGCGATGACACTTGATCCTGATCTTGATTTAGAGGATTCGACCTCTTATTATATTGACATTTCCAGTGGGGCTGTGATCGATCTTAAAGGCAACCTTTTCTCGGGCTTCTATCATTTTACATGGAATTTCACAACGGGCGATTTTAATCCTCCTATTCTAACGTCCACTTTGCCTACAAGCAACAGCGCTAATTTAGAGGGGCCCTTTTCTCTCATTTTTAATGAGTCTATGCAATTCGGTCATGGTGAAATTCAGTTTTATAAGCAAGGCGAATCCACTCCCGCTCATACTATTTCCATTACAAATGATCGGATCTATAATGCTTTTGTCCAAATTAATTCTGGGCACGCCTTCGCTTTCTATCCTTCTTTTTCACTAGAGCAAGATACCGATTATTATGTTTTGGTCACATCTGGAGCTTTTGTCGATCTCAGCAATAACCCGTTTGCTGGCTTGCTTGATTCGACGCTCTGGAACTTCACTACCCTAGATGAAAAACCTTATTTAATCGATTACACACCTGCTCGTGTTGCCGGCGTTCCTTTGGATACCGACTTTACTTTCTATTTCTCCGAGCCGGTTCAACTTAATAATGGCAGCATTTTTCTCCATCGCTCAGACGATGCGTCGATTGCTCAGCAATTTGTCATTTCCAACGGTGTCATTCAAGGCGCTTCCGTTTCCTTTAGCGGCAATGCGATGACCCTCGATCCTGATCTTGATTTGGAGGATTCTACCTCTTATTATATTGATATTTCCAGCGGGGCTGTGATCGATCTTAAAGGCAACCCTTTTTCGGGCTTCTATCGTTATTTTTGGAGTTTCACAGCCGAGGATTTTACGCCCCCTACACTTACGTCCGTTCGCCCTATGAGCGCCAACGTCTCGTTGCAAGGGCTCCTCTCTCTCAGCTTTACAGAGCCCACGCAACTCGGTCATGGTGAAATTCAATTTTTTAAACAAGGTGTATCTACTTCCGTTCATACCATTTCCATTAGAAATGGGAAAATTTATAATGCTTCCTTTACAAAAACATCTTCACAAGACTTCACTTTATATCCGTCATTTAAACTTGAGCAGGATACCGATTATTATGTTCTGGTCACTTCTGGTGCCTTTGTCGATTCTAGCAATAATCCTTTTGCCGGTTTACTTGATTCGACAGTGTGGAACTTCACTACCGTGGATGAAAAGCCTTATCTGACAAATTACACACCTTCTTTTGTTTCCGATGTTCCAATCGATACTAACCTTTCTTTTCATTTTACTGAGCCTGTCCAGCTAAATAGTGGAGTAATTTCCCTCATTCGTTTAAATGATGAGTCGGTGGCTCAACAATTTGTCATTTCAAATGGCGTTATTCAAGACGCCTCCGTTTCCTTCAGCGGAAACGCGATGACTCTTGATCCTGATCAGGATTTGGAGGAGTTTACCTCTTATTATATTGACATTTCCAGTGGGGCTTTCATTGATCTTAAGGGCAACTCGTTCTCGGGCTTCTATCATTTTAAATGGAGTTTTATGACTAAAGATTTAACTCCTCCAGCTATAATTTCTATTTCGCCAACGCACGACAATGTCGGTTTAAATGGGCCATTCTCTCTTGTCTTTGATGAACCTGTAAGGCTTGGAGAGGGTAAAATTCAAATTTTCAAAAAAGGCACATCGATCCCAACTGAAATTATTTCAGTTGCAAATAACAATGCCGATACTGCGTATTTTGAACAACCTCTTGGGAACGTCTTTAATTTCAATCTTTATTCAAGAATAACTAATGACACAGACTTTTATGTAACGATTACTTCGGGAACATTTATGGATCTTAATAATAACCCGTTTCCGGGCTTGCTGAACTCTACTGAGTGGAATTTTACAACCCTTAACTTGGCACCTTATGTTTACGCCTTTAACTGGGACAGTTTTCAAAACGTACCAGTGGACAGTGATCTCACCTTTTTCTATAGTGAGAATGCTCTACCTTATAACGGAACCATTTCTCTTGTTCGTCTTGCTGATGATTCGGTTGCCCAGCAATTCGTTATTTCCAGCGGGGGATTTCATGATGAATCCATATTTTTCAGTGGAAATGCCTTAACACTCCGTCCACAAATGAATTTAGAAGATGCCACCACTTACTATATTAATATTTCAAGCGGTTTAGTTATTGATACTAAAGGAAAGGCCTCTAATGAAAGTTTAAAGAATTGGAGATTTACGACTGAAGATGCAGCTCCGCCAAAAATTGTATCTGTCGGTATGGACGACGGCGCTCAATTGAACGGCCCTTATTCCATTGCTTTTAATGAAAATATTCAGCTCGGCTATGGAAACATTTATTTCTACAAGCAAGGCGAAACGACACCCGCTCATACCATTACGATTTCAGGCACCCATGTTTACAATGCCAGCTTGAATTTAATCTCTGGGCGATTCGCTAATTTCTATACAGATTTTGAACTTGAACAGGATACTTCCTATTATGTTCACATCACTTCCGGTACCTTTGTCGATCTCAGCAACAAACCGTTTGCCGGCTTGCTTGATTCGACTTCATGGAGCTTTACAACTTTAGATAAAAAGCCTAAATTGATCAATTACAGCCCGAATGCTATTGCCAACGTGCCTACGGATACCGACTTCACTTTTTATTTCTCTGAACCAGTTCAGCTTAATAATGGCAGTATTTCACTTATTCGCTTAAACGATAAGTCCGTGGCTCAGCAATTTGTCATTTCCAACGGCGTTATTCAAGACGCTTCCGTCTCTTTCAGCGGAAACGCGATGTTCTTGGACCCCGATTCTGACTTGGAGGATTCGACCCTGTATTATATTGATATTTCCAGCGGGGCTGTGATCGACCTTAAAGGCAACCCTTTCTCGGGCTTCTACCATTTTCAATGGGATTTCATGACGGGTGATTTCAACCCGCCAAAAATTGTATCTGCCGGTATGGACGACGGCGCTCAATTGAACGGCCCTTATTCCATTGCTTTTAATGAAAATATTCAGCTCGGCTATGGAAACATTTATTTCTACAAGCAAGGCGAAACGACACCCGCTCATACCATTACGATTTCAGGCACCCATGTTTACAATGCCAGCTTGAATTTAATCTCTGGGCGATTCGCTAATTTCTATACAGATTTTGAACTTGAACAGGATACTTCCTATTATGTTCACATCACTTCCGGTACCTTTGTCGATCTCAGCAACAAACCGTTTGCCGGCTTGCTTGATTCGACTTCATGGAGCTTTACAACTTTAGATAAAAAGCCTAAATTGATCAATTACAGCCCGAATGCTATTGCCAACGTGCCTACGGATACCGACTTCACTTTTTATTTCTCTGAACCAGTTCAGCTTAATAATGGCAGTATTTCACTTATTCGCTTAAACGATAAGTCCGTGGCTCAGCAATTTGTCATTTCCAACGGCGTTATTCAAGACGCTTCCGTCTCTTTCAGCGGAAACGCGATGTTCTTGGACCCCGATTCTGACTTGGAGGATTCGACCCTGTATTATATTGATATTTCCAGCGGGGCTGTGATCGACCTTAAAGGCAACCCTTTCTCGGGCTTCTACCATTTTCAATGGGATTTCATGACGGGTGATTTCAACCCGCCAAAAATTGTATTTGCCGGTATGGACGACGGCGCTCAATTGAACGGCCCTTATTCCATTGCTTTTAATGAAAATATTCAGCTCGGCTATGGAAACATTTATTTCTACAAGCAAGGCGAAACGACGCCCGCTCATACCATTACGATTTCAGGCACCCATGTTTACAATGCCAGCTTGAATTTGGTCTCTGGGCGATTCGCTAATTTCTATACAGATTTTGAACTTGAACAGGATACTTCCTATTATGTTCACATCACTTCCGGTACCTTTGTCGATCTCAGCAACAAACCGTTTGCCGGCTTGCTTGATTCGACTTCATGGAGCTTTACAACTTTAGATAAAAAGCCTAAATTGATCAATTACAGCCCGAATGCTATTGCCAACGTGCCTACGGATACCGACTTCACTTTTTATTTCTCTGAACCAGTTCAGCTTAATAATGGCAGTATTTCACTTATTCGCTTAAACGATAAGTCCGTGGCTCAGCAATTTGTCATTTCCAACGGCGTTATTCAAGACGCTTCCGTCTCTTTCAGCGGAAACGCGATGTTCTTGGACCCCGATTCTGACTTGGAGGATTCGACCCTGTATTATATTGATATTTCCAGCGGGGCTGTGATCGACCTTAAAGGCAACCCTTTCTCGGGCTTCTACCATTTTCAATGGGATTTCATGACGGGTGATTTCAACCCGCCAAAAATTGTATTTGCCGGTATGGACGACGGCGCTCAATTGAACGGCCCTTATTCCATTGCTTTTAATGAAAATATTCAGCTCGGCTATGGAAACATTTATTTCTACAAGCAAGGCGAAACGACGCCCGCTCATACCATTACGATTTCAGGCACCCATGTTTACAATGCCAGCTTGAATTTGGTCTCTGGGCGATTCGCTAATTTCTATACAGATTTTGAACTTGAACAGGATACTTCCTATTATGTTCACATCACTTCCGGTACCTTTGTCGATCTCAGCAACAAACCGTTTGCCGGCTTGCTTGATTCGACTTCATGGAGCTTTACAACTTTAGATAAAAAGCCTAAATTGATCAATTACAGCCCGAATGCTATTGCCAACGTGCCTACGGATACCGACTTCACTTTTTATTTCTCTGAACCAGTTCAGCTTAATAATGGCAGTATTTCACTTATTCGCTTAAACGATAAGTCCGTGGCTCAGCAATTTGTCATTTCCAACGGCGTTATTCAAGACGCTTCCGTCTCTTTCAGCGGAAACGCGATGTTCTTGGACCCCGATTCTGACTTGGAGGATTCGACCCTGTATTATATTGATATTTCCAGCGGGGCTGTGATCGACCTTAAAGGCAACCCTTTCTCGGGCTTCTACCATTTTCAATGGGATTTCATGACGGGTGATTTCAACCCGCCAAAAATTGTATTTGCCGGTATGGACGACGGCGCTCAATTGAACGGCCCTTATTCCATTGCTTTTAATGAAAATATTCAGCTCGGCTATGGAAACATTTATTTCTACAAGCAAGGCGAAACGACGCCCGCTCATACCATTACGATTTCAGGCACCCATGTTTACAATGCCAGCTTGAATTTGGTCTCTGGGCGATTCGCTAATTTCTATACAGATTTTGAACTTGAACAGGATACTTCCTATTATGTTCACATCACTTCCGGTACCTTTGTCGATCTCAGCAACAAACCGTTTGCCGGTTTGCTTGATTCGACTTCATGGAGCTTTACAACGGTCGATAGGGCTGCTTTCTTGCAATACATGTATCCATATGCACTTTCCGGTATAGCAGTAGATACGAACTTTACTTTTGATTTCAGCGAACCCGTTGAGCTTTCCAACGGCACCATCTCCATTATTCGCTCACAAAATAATACCGTTGCCCAACAATTTACGATTTCTAACGGACAAATAAATAATGCTGTCGTATCGTTTAGCGGTAAAACAATGACGCTTGATCCAACTATAGATTTAGAAGGCTCTACAAGCTACTATGTGATCATATCTAGCGGAGCTTTTATTGATCTTAAGGGTAATCCGCTTTCCGGACTGCCTAACCTAAACTGGTCATTCACAACCGCTGCACAAAGCAACACTGGCGGCAGTAACGGAAATAGCGGAAGCAATCAACCTAGCCAACCAACAGTATCAACTCCGACCATTCCTGCTGTCGTTGCTCCAAACGAGGCTGCGCCTGTCATTTCCAACTCACCACAAGTGAACGTCATAACAGCACCGTTTAAAGCCGGAAAAGAACACAGCATCACGCTACCGGCAAATCAAAGCGGCTCGGCAGCTCTTGTATACTACTACGATGATAAATACAAGCAATGGATTGCACTACCTACGCAGCATGACGGCAATACGCTCACTGCCAATATGCCTCCAGAAAGCTGGGTTGCCGTTATGGACAATCCAGCTGTCTATCAGCCCGTGGATACAGTAAGCAATTGGGCAAATGAAGACATAATGAAGCTAATGAGCTTGAATATTATTCAAGGCTATGAAGATCAAACCTTCAAGCCTAATCAAGTGACCAACCGCTATGAAATGGCTGTTATGGTGGCGAAAGTGCTAGGCTTACCAATGGCAAGCACTGACGTCACAGCGCTGAATACCCTTCCCGACTCTGACAGCATTCCAGAATGGGCAAAACCGGCTGTAGCGGCGCTGGTGCAAAATAATATTATGCTAGGCAGCGCACAAGGCTTCCAAGGCAGTGAATCTATCACACGAGCACAGCTTGCTGCCATGCTGGGACGGATTTTGCCAGCAGCACAAAACAATACAGCTCCATCGTTCAAGGATCAATCCACCATTCCAGCTTGGGCCTCTGATGGTATTCAGAAGGCTATCGAGCTTGGCATCTTCAAAGGCTACCCGGATGGAAGCTTCCAACCGGATAAAACGCTGACGCGCGCTGAAATGGCGGCCGTCATCACGCGATTGATGGATTATTTGATCCAACAGCCGAAGCAATAAAGGTTCATACCAAAAAAGCTCAAGACCCCGTGGTCTTGAGCTTTTTTGCGCTTTTTGTCATCACCCACTTGCACCAAGGCTTCTGTTAAGCTACATCCATAATCCAAACAATCCTTCATTCACACCAAGATTATACATATAATACAAGCCGAATACAGCACTGACGATGCCGGTTGCCCCAATGAGGACCCGATTGAGCTTAAAGCGACTGGATGAGAGAATAAACGGAATACTGATGAAGGTGGTAAAGCATAACATACCAATTACCGTACCGACACCAAATATCGCGATATAGATCAGCCCTTCGCTGATGCTGTTCACCGTGCTCATCGTCAGGACGACCATCGCTCCGCTGCCAGCAAGGCCATGAATGAAGCCAATCAGCAAAGATTTACGATAGGAGCCACGAAAATGCTGGCTTTCCTTAGCGCCCACATCCACCTTCGCATTCGCATTCGCGCGCATGCTTCTAAGCGAAATAATCGTATTCACTCCCAGTACTACGATCATCACTCCAACGAGAAATTCCAAGGACATCGCCCATTTTTCCGTCATTTCACTTCTCATGGCCATGAGGATAAACCCGACAATAAACAGCGTCAGCGAATGCCCGATTCCCCAAAATACGCCTGAAAAAGCAGATTTGCCAATATGCTTGCTTTTAATCGCAATCGTGGATACCGCAATAACATGATCTGGCTCAAGCGCATGCTTGATGCCGAGCAGAAATCCGATTGTCAGCACAGAGAGTATACCCGCATCCATCTCTCCTATAACCCCCTGTTTTTAATACCTATCACAACTACTTCCGTAGCTTAAAAGCTTCCTTACCCAGCAGCATTGGACGCAGCTCGCTCCAAACGACATGAAGCAGCGCCTCAAGCTCTGCCCCGCTATATCCAAGGCAGCGCACGACTAGCCCGTTCTTCTCCAAGAGCGACACTCCGCCGTAAGCCCTCTGCCCTGCTCCTGCTCCTGCTCCTGCTCCTGCTCCTGCTCCTGCTCCTGCTCCTGCTCCTGCTCCTGCTCCTGCTCCTGCTCCTCCACTTGACGTCTTCACGTTTAAATAACGATCAAGCACCCGCCGCACCGCATCTACATGCTCTGCCCCGACAGCCTCGGATAAGCACCAGAAGCTTCCAAAATGAGAATATCCCCCGAGCACCGATTCAGGCGAAAATCTCAAAGGCTCCAGACGCAGCGGGTCCCACACGACAAGCCGATCGCCCCAATAGATCGACAGCTCGCTATGCAGCAATTCGTATTCAAACAGCTCCCCAAAGCCTGCGCGGCCAGGCGTCAGCATATCGCTCATAAACAGCTGCGCCCCCTGCTCCATATGTATTGATGTCATCCCGCTATAGCGGACATCCTTATACGGAACGAGCGGCCCTGGAAAATACTCCAGCACAGCCTCTTTCCCGACGCGAAAAAGATTGCTCTGCCCACTCGTTATCCCGCCCATCCCCGGATGCAGCTTGCATGACGACTGTGTCGTAAGCAGAAGATGAGCGTTTTCCCCTACTGTGCAATCCAGCTCCTGAACATCTCCGCCGAACAGGCCGGGAGACGATTCCATTAAATAAATAATCATCTCGCCGGACGGCCCTTTGAACGGGCGGGTAATTTTCAGCGGTGCTTGGTGAGCCGAATAGCTCAAAACATTTTTCCCATTAATATAATCAATTTCACCCTGCCATCGGCTATGCATGGTCGTGATGATGCTCGTGATGGTGGTGATGAGTATGACCATGCTTAAGGGCTGGGCAAGCTGCGATAATCCATTCCACGACTTTAGCGGCACTTTCTTCACTTTTGAGATTTGTCATGACAAACGGCCTCTCGCCGCGCATCCGCTTGGAATCCTCGCTCATTACCTCAAGGCTGGCTCCCACATAGGGGGCGAGGTCAATTTTATTAATGACGAGCAGATCGGAGCGGGTAATGCCCGGCCCGCCTTTGCGCGGAATTTTCTCGCCTTGGGCAACATCAATGATGTAAATAAACATATCGACCAGCTCTGGGCTGAATGCTGCGGCCAAATTATCGCCGCCGCTTTCAATGAACAGCAAATCCAGATCGCTAAAACGCTCCTCCAGATCCTCGACCGCTTCCATATTCATTGATACATCCTCGCGCACAGCCGTATGCGGGCAGCCTCCTGTTTCTACGCCAATGATGCGCTCCTGCGGCAAAACACCTGTTTTGGTCAAAATAACTGCGTCCTCTTTCGTATAAATATCGTTGGTAATAATACCAATACTATAGTCAGGATACATGATTTCGCTGATTTTCTCCAGCAGCGCTGTTTTCCCCGAGCCTACAGGACCGCCAACTCCGATTCGAAGCGCTCTTCCTCCTTGAAACGGCGTGCTGTTCCAGCTGTCATGGGCATGGCTATGATTTGCTCCTCCACACATACAATCATCTCTCCTTCATCATTTTTTATTGCCAACATAACTAGCCTTCTCCGCAATTAGGACATAAATAATCGGGAATACAAGCTCTCATGGCGCATCGCTGCAATTTCCTGCATCACGTTCGCGGTATACATCTGTTCTGGCAAAAGCGGCTTTGCCGCTATCGCTGCCGCCTCACGCTCCAGAAGCGGGAACAAGGCCGTCATTATTTTTTGACCATCGGTCTGACCCAAGCTCCACATGCGAATTACATTTTGCAGCATGCTGTTAACTGTCTGATATAAAAAGCTGAGCACCGCCATATGAGGCGTCAGCTGCAAATAACCGCAAATCCAGCCATGAACGATTGCCGCGTTTGCGTCTCCCCGCTCTTGCTTAATCCAAGCCGCATAATCGCCCAGCAGCGATTCGGGATATACCGCCTGCACGGTATGCAAATACCGTTTGCCGATTTTGCTTGCCCCTTCTCTTGACTCCCGAGCCAGGCGCGTCCCCGTCATCCTGCGCGATAAATCCAGCAGCTTCGCTTTAATCGCTTCCCGCTCCTGCTGCTCAGGCTGCTGTAAGTAGGCAGGCACCCAGATCGCGCTCCAATACACGCCCGTTCCTTCAATGGGGGCAACCGTACCGCAAATGTAGCTATCCATCCACTTCAAAAAATCGGGAATGGTGCGAATCCGCTCCTCCTGCACATACGTTTCCAAGCCGAACGAATGGGAAAAGGCCCCCGTTGGAAAGGCCGAGTCCACCAGCTGCGCCACCTGCAAAAAAGATATCATTGTCGGCCTCTCCCTCCAAGCGAGCTGCTAAAATAAGTAATACCGCTGTGCCATAGGCAGCTCGCTTAGCGGCTCACATATCGCCTGCTCGCCATCTACGAGCACCTCATACGTATCTGGATTAACGGTAATTTCCGGCGTCAAATCATTCAACAGCATATCGCGCTTGCCGATGTTTCGGCAGCCCGATACCGGCAGCACCTGCTTCGCAAGGCCCAACTGCTGCTTAATACCAGCATCGGCAGCCGCCTTTGATACGAACGTAATACAGCTGCTGTATTTGGCCTTCCCATGTGCTCCGAACATGAGCCGACCGATTTTAGGCTCCGGCGTTGGAATCGAAGCATTAGGATCGCCCATGATCGCAAAGGCAGGCATGCCGCCCTTCAGCACCAGCTCCGGCTTTGTTCCGAAAAATTCCGGCTTCCACAATACGAGATCCGCCCATTTCCCCGCCTCGACCGAGCCTACATATTTCGAGATGCCATGGGCAACGGCAGGATTTATCGTATATTTTGCCACAAAACGCTTTACCCTGCTGTTGTCGTTAGCACTTGCCTCTCCTGCTTCGCTATCCCCGTTAGCCTCGCCAGCCCCAGCTCCACCAGCTAATGGACCGCGCTGGCGCTTCATTTTATCGGCTGTCTGCCACGTACGGGAAATGACCTCTCCCACTCGGCCCATCGCCTGCGAATCGGAGCTAATAATGCTAAGCGCTCCTAAATCGTGCAAAATATCTTCAGCGGCAATCGTTTCAGGGCGTATGCGAGAGTCAGCAAAAGCAACATCCTCAGGAATGTTGCGATCGAGGTGATGGCAAACCATCAGCATATCCAAATGCTCTTCGATCGTATTAATCGTAAAAGGCTTTGTTGGGTTCGTTGAAGATGGGATGACGTTCGGATGGCCTGCGAGCGTAATAATATCCGGCGCATGGCCGCCCCCCGCCCCCTCGGTATGGTACGTATGAATTGTCCGTCCGTTTATGGCTTTAATCGTCTCCTCCACAAAACCCGCTTCATTCAGCGTATCGGTATGAATCGCTACCTGAATGTCCATTTCATCCGCGACTGTAAGCGCCGCGTCGATAACAGCCGGCGTTGAGCCCCAATCCTCATGAATTTTAAGGCCAATCGCCCCCGCAGCTACTTGCTCGCGCAGCGTATCCACACCCGATGAGTTGCCTTTACCGAGAAAACCAATGTTCATCGGGTATTCCTCAGCCGCCTCCAGCATGCGGTGGATATGCCAGCTGCCCGGCGTACAGGTCGTTGCTTTCGTCCCCTCGGCCGGCCCAGTTCCTCCGCCAATCATCGTCGTCACGCCTGAAGACAGCGCCGTCTCAATTTGCTGAGGGCAAATAAAATGAATATGTGTATCAATGCCGCCCGCAGTGATGAGCTTCCCTTCCCCCGCAATAACCTCTGTCGAAGCACCAACGATGAGCTCAGAATGAACGCCGTCCATCGTGTCCGGATTGCCCGCCTTGCCAATCGCAACGATTTTCCCGTTTTTGATGCCAATATCGCCCTTTACAATACCGGTATAATCAATAATAACGGCATTGGTAATGACCGTATCGAGCACCTTCTCATCCCGTGTACGAAATGCGGACTGTCCCATCCCATCGCGCAGCACCTTGCCTCCGCCGAACTTGCATTCATCGCCATAATGGGCATAATCGCGTTCAATCTCTATAAACAGCTCTGTATCAGCAAGCCTGACCCGGTCGCCTATCGTTGGCCCAAACATGCTGATATAAGCTTCTCTAGCGATTGGCAAGCCTGCCTGCTTATCCTCTCCCTCCGTGCTGAGCGGCGCAGCCCCTCCGCCATAAGCTACGAGCTGTACCAGCTTCTCCTCGCCTGGCTCAAAGCGCACAGCTGTGCCTGATGGAATATTGAGGCGAAAGCCTTCTGCTGCCGTACGGTCAAAATCCAGCCTAGGATTCACCTGTGCAAAAGGAAAATGCGACCCGACCTGAATCGGACGATCCCCGCGGTTCATAACGAATAGGTCTCTTACGATGCGGCCTGAATTTTGCCATATTCTATCCTGCTTTGGAATTACCTCACCGGGGATCATGCTTTACTCTCCTTCCTTCGCGGAACGATTGGATCATGAATCGTTACGAGCTTCGTTCCATCTGGAAAGGTAGCCTCTACCTGCACCTCATGAATCATCGACGAGATACCCTCCATGACCTCATCTTCAGCAAGAATGGTACGACCGTAACTCATGAGCTCAGCTACCGTCCTACCGTCCCTTGCCCCTTCCATAATTTCATAAGTAATAATGGCAACGGCTTCGGGATAATTAAGACGCAGGCCGCGAGCCTGCCTTCTCCGTGCCAAATCTGCCGCCAACACAATAAACAGCTTTTCCTTCTCTCTCTCCAGCAAATACATAGCTACACTCCCTTTATAGCGTCATCTTCATCACGTTGTATAAGCTACAATACTCTTGTCATATATACTAACATGAAAACCCTTAAATTTGGATATTTTGAATAAAAAATAAATATTACATTCGAACGCCAGCCGGCCACATAAAAAAAGAAGCCCTCAGTCCCACAAAATTCGTGGTTCTGAAAGCCTCTTTTGCGCCACTTGATTCATGACCCAATCGTCTTAATTCACTGCCAACCGATAATTAAACGTCGTTGTAGGCACGCCATCAACCGCTGTGAAGGTTACCTGATTGTACGCCGGCAAGCTTTGGGCAATATTATCCTGCGCAGCAGTCATTTTATCGCCACTCAAGCTTGGAATAATAAGCTGTGTAATAACGCCCTTATATCCCGTTGCCGTCGTGTTCGTGTGAATATGGCGCGTACGCCCTGTATACTCACCCGGATAAATCGTTGTGTATTCATAATAGCCGTTTGCATCCGTCAGCACATAGCCGCGCAGCGAAAGCTGGCTGGCCGTGTAGCTGCTGGCAGCACCATTGGAGTTCGGATGGTAGTTACCTGTATCATCCGCCTGCCAAATTTCAACCTTTGCACCGGCTACCGGCGTCGTACCCGTCGCTCCGGCGTACACATAGCCCTTTACCTTGATTTTCTCGCCTGTTAGGCTGTCATAATTCAAGTTGCCGCTAGTTAATTGGCTCGTGCCCGTCACATAATACGGTCCTTGTGTAACCTGTTGTGTAAGTCCCGTATCGTCCGTCGACCCTGAAGTCGTCGTGCCCGTTGTCGTACCCGTTCCAGTGCCCGCACCGCTCGTATCCGTGCCTCCAGTTGGAGGCGTTCCGGTTGGCGGTTCTCCATCTGGCGGCTGGCCACCGCCTCCACCGCCATTAATGGTGACAGTTTTCGAAGTGCTGTCATACGTCACATCCATTCCAAGCGCTTCAGACACCCCGCGAAGCGGCACGTACACCGAGCCGGCAAAGTTGAACGGCTCCAGCACTTTTCCAGTCTCATCCTTCAAGGTTACTGTATTTCCATTAACATTTACCTTAATGTCGTTGTACACAACAGAAATCGACTTCTGAAGCGACTGGGCAAAGGTCGTGAACGGAAGCGTTACCGCAGCCGTGATGACCACGCCAACGACAAAGCCCTTGTAGCCTTTTCCCGCATTTTTAAGCATAGCTGTCTCCCCCTTTCTCATTAAAATAGGAAGAAGCTTAGGAACATAATAGTCCATTCCAGCTTCTTCCCTATCATTCTACCTGTTTCCCTCTTCACTAGCCTGAATGGCAACTGAAAGTTTTGCATTTTGCTCCAATTGCGCCCGAATGCCCTGACGGTCGATTTGAATCCAATATTCAACGATTTTGCCTGCCTCGACCCGATAAACGGCACTCGCTATTTCAATAATCGGTTTGCCCGTTGGAGCGAAGCCATCTACTTCTCCCAAGTGGGCGCCAACCTGCGCAGCAGTCATCCTCAGCCCTCATTTCTTCGTTATGAATCAAATAAGCTTAATACCGTTTTCATGCTATTTTCAACAAAAGAACGATCAGGGCGAGCCTTAAGCAAAACCGTAACACCAATGAGCGCCACGACCAGCGTCTGCGCCAAGCTCTTAGCATTAATATCTGATCTGAGCTCACTACTACGGATGCCGCGTTCAATTGTCTCCTCAAAAATGACGGAAAGATACATCTGATGCTCCCTCGTCAAAATTTCAAACCTCTCATCATGTGGAGACAGCTCCACCATCGTATTTAGGCAAAAGCACCCCTTGCTCGGGCCTTCCCGGTATGCCATATCCAGCTGCTGCTCAAAAAAAGCGCGAAATGCTTCTTTAACCGAAGCCTTCTTCTGTAGACTCGTCCGCACATGAACGGCATGGTCCCTCGTATACTTGCGCAATGCCGCTTCAAACAGCGACTTCTTATCGCCAAAAGCGGTATAAATGCTCGGACGCTGAATACCCATAGCCGCAGTCAAGTCACTTAAAGAGGTCGCTTCAAAGCCCTTCTCCCAAAAAAGCTGCAGCGCAGCATCCAAAGCCTTCTCTTCATTAAATTCGCGCAATCGGGCCATAGCATCCTCCAATTAAATAACAATCAGTATGTAATTATTCTAGAATCTAATATTAGATTTGTCAACAATCAAAGAAGTATTTCTTGACAAGCTTCCCGCTTTGAATTTATATTAATCAAGCATGATTTTGTACCGATTGGTATTTTATTTTCACCATGTATGAGCACATCCACCCCCAACCATGAAGGAGTTATTTTTGATGTCGAAAAAAAGATCGTCATTTGCGGAGCATATCGCCACAACCGTAGCAGCTCAAGCCAGCGCCAATGCCGCTCCAGCCTTATCACGCAAAACAGCCCTGTTATTTGCCTTCGCTTGTGGACTCGCCGTTGCCAATATTTATTTCGCCCAGCCCTTGCTGAGCAGCATTTCGGACGAGCTTGGCATAGCCCCCTCCTCAATAGGCGCAGTGATAACGGTTACTCAGCTTTGCTATGCGCTTGGACTACTTTTGCTTGTACCGCTGGGTGATTTAATGAATCGTCGTACCCTTATTACCTCACAAATGCTGTTATCCGTCGGAGCCATGCTTATCGTCGGCTTCTCTACAAGTTCGGCTGCCCTATTTGCAGGTATGGCTGCTGTTGGTCTGCTTGCTGTTGTCACCCAAACCTTAGTCGCTTTCGCAGCGGCGCTAGCATCACCTTCTCAGCGTGGGCAAATCGTCGGGATTGTTACGAGCGGCATCGTAATGGGCATTTTACTCGCCCGCACCTTTGCCGGAATTTTGACAGATATTGCGGGCTGGCGCTCTGTTTATTTAGCCTCTGCCGCCCTCACCCTTATAATGGCCGGCGCACTGTACCGCATATTGCCTCGCGATCGCTCTGCTGCTCAGCGTGATCGCCTATCGTATTGGCAACTGCTGCGCTCTGTACTTACCTTATTTGTGGAGGAACGGGTGCTTCGTGTCCGTGCAGTGCTGGCTTTGCTCATTTTTACCGCCTTCAGCATATTGTGGACTTCCTTGGTGTTGCCGCTTAGCGCTCCACCCTTCTCGCTTTCGCACACAGCTATCGGCGCATTCGGTCTGGCTGGGGCGGCCGGAGCTTTAGCCGCAGCGAGAGCAGGCCGGCTTGCAGACCGCGGCCTCGGGCAGCGAACAACGGGCATCGCACTTACAGTGCTGCTTATTTCCTGGCTGGCTATTGGTTATGCTGATCAGTCGCTTTTCCCATTAATAATAGGCATTATCCTGCTCGATTTAGCCATACAAGCCGTACATGTCACCAATCAGAGCATGATTCTCAGCGTTCGACCGGAGGCTCGCAGCAGACTAACTGCCGGGTATATGATCTTTTATTCAATCGGCAGCGCCACTGGTTCTATTGCTTCTACTAGCATTTACGCTTATGCAGGCTGGAGCGGCGTATGCTGGCTAGGGGCAGGCGTTAGCGCTATAGCGCTTTTATTTTGGGCGGCAACCCGCTTGCCAAAATTTATGTAGCTCTCTCCTTTTAAATGCACCAGTCGGCGATTGAAAAGGGATTTTATCGCTTTTGGCCCTTATCCCCTTAGCTCAGAAAAAGACAAGCTCACAACGTTTCTGAGCTAAGGGGATAACCTAGTAAAGGACAGCAAACAGCAAAGGGCTTCGACATTCCACACTTTAAAATTCACCTTTTTAACAAATACCCTCTTCGTCACGCCCGATGTTTAGCTATCCGCATCTCAGCCAGGCGATCCGCTGCACGGAAAGAAGGCATTTGCTGCTCTTTCGATAGCTCAAAAATACGCTGTAGTTGGTTATAAATTCCCTCTACCCTGCTGAGCACCCGCTCTCGGTTATAGCCAAACCATTCATCTGCCACATTTATCAGCCCGCCGGAGTTGACGACATAGTCCGGAGCATATAAGATGCCTTGGGCTGCGAGCTGATCGCCATGCTTTTCTTCCTTCAGCTGATTATTCGCAGCACCAGCAACTACCTTCGCCTTGAGCAGCGGAAGGCTGTCATCATTAATAATGCCTCCCATCGCGCAAGGCGCAAAAATGTCACATTCAACGCCATAAATATGATCGACATCGACCATTTTGGCTCCAAACTCCATGACTGCACGCTCTGCGTTTGCTTGCACAACATCGGTCACAATCAGCTTGGCACCTGCTTCGCTCAAATAGCGGCATAAATGGTAGGCGACGCTGCCTACGCCCTGTACCGCTATCGTTTTCCCCAACAGCTCAGCTGACCCGAAAGCTTCTAGGGAAGCAGCCCGAATCGCATGAAATACACCAAGTGCTGTAAAAGGCGAAGGATTACCTCCGCTGCCAAACTCCGGCGATATTCCTGTCACGAATTTCGTCCTTTGACGAATAAAATCCATATCCGCCACTGTCGTCCCCACATCTTCCGCCGTAATATATGTGCCGTTCAACGTTTCAATGAACCGTCCAAACGCATGGAACAGCTCCGCGCTTTTATCCGTCATCGGGTCGCCGATAATAACCGCCTTGCCCCCTCCCAGATTAAGCCCTGCCGCAGAAGATTTATAGGTCATCCCCCGTGCTAAGCGGATAACGTCATCGACTGCCGATTCCTCCGAGGCATAAGGATACATGCGCGTACCACCCAGCGCCGGTCCAAGTGTCGTATCATGAATGGCGATAATCGCTTTTAAGCCCGATTTATGATCACGACAAAAAACCAATTGCTCCACACCATATTGCTCCACCCGTTCGAAATACAAACGATCCACTCCTGTCTCCACGCAAATATGTCAGATTAGATTCCATCCTCTCTCTGTAATTAATCTATTCTTCAAAGCTATGAAATGACTCATCCGCTTGCCTAACCAATCATACAAGTTCAATATCGCCAATAATGATAGACAACAAAATAAATGCCCAATGCTGCATGGCATTTGCCACACCGCATCGGGCACTTATTGCGAAACATAAATCTTCATACTCCCCTTCTAATTTTGAAAAGGAATTAACTTACGAACTTGCTCATTACGCAGCCAAATGCCGCCCCAGGCTAACACAGCAAGATAAACGGGAAATAAGGTGTTGCTGAACAATGGCGCATCCAGCCGCAGATGAGTTACGATAACCCCGCCAAAATACCCGGTCAGCAGCACAACGCCTAGGAAGGACGTACGTGGCAAAGCGTACAAAATCGTCGATAGCAGCGCAAGCACACCCATAATAACAATATGATGCTCCTGAAATCCAAGCTGTATGGTCGACTCAACTACAATTGCAGGCTTAAATAGCTTCATAACGCCATCAAATAGCATAAACAAAATGACTAATCCGCTCATGATCCAGGATGTCCAAAGCCGCCCTTTTGAAATGCGTGTGTTCATCGTTATTTACCCCTCACGTTTTTTGAGCATATTGTATCACATTTCACAGCTAATACGGAAAGCAAAAAAAAACGCTCATTGATCGGCTATTTGGCCAGCAAATCAATGAGCGTTTTTATAATATGCTGTCTTCCTAACGGCGTCCAGCTCATGACGAACCAATTAGGAATCGCATGTACATTTCCCTCTTGAACGGCGCTTGTCTCCTGCCACGCACTAGTTTGTGTCATCGAATGAAAAATTTCCTCGCTCCCTGCCAGCACATGATGCTTCTGAATAAATAAGTGCTCCGTATCCAGCACCGGCATCGCTTCCGGCGGAATTTCCAGCCGCCACATATCGCCCGGCACCTGTCCACCCGGCTTTAGGGCAAGCTCTTTATAAATGAGTTCATTAAGTGGATGGGCTGTTGTCCCTTGAATCCCAACTGCACGGTGACTAACCTGTATAACCGTAATTCGATTCTCGCCAATCGCTTCGTTCAACAATTGCTTGGCATCCTCAATACTCAAATCCAGACGGGTCAGCACCGCTTCAGCTTCTCGCTCTCGGTTTACAAGCTCAGCAATTTTCAAGAAGTTTCGCTTCCAATCCCACACTGAAAAATCAAGAAAATACGAGGGTGCGATTTGCTTAAAGCTGTCTTTAAAATGCATATGGTAATGATCCGCAATAATTAAGTCGCATTTGGAACGTTTTAGCTCACTAAGCTGCTCATCTAACTGCTTGCTGTATGCCTGTTCCCCTGTGCCGGGGTACTGAAACAAATCGACGGCACATACAGGCTCGATGCCGATAGATTGCAAATGCTCATGAAAGCCGAGCGAGGAGGCTACAGCGATTTTCATCGTCCCACGCTTCATATAAACGGTTGGCGATACGCCTACTAAACGCTGAAACATACGGCTGAAATAAAACTCGCTGCGGAAGCCGACGAAATCAGCCACTTCCTTTACGCGCCGATCCTCCTTGTCGAGTAATTGCTTCGCCTTGTCCATCCGGATTTGATTTAAATACTCAATCGGGGATTCGACCTTCATTTTGCGGAAAAGACGGGAGTAAGCCGTTGTTGTCATTTCGGCTGCTGCGGCCAAATGGTCGATGCTTATTTTCCGCCTATAGTTTTCTTTCATATAAATAATGCTGCGCTCAATTCGTTCATCGCTTGCTTCACGCTGCTCCGGTGCGTTGGTAATAATAAAGCTTATAAACTCTTCTAGCAGCAGCCGCAAGGAAAAAGCATCCGTCCTCGCTGCGCCTCTGCTCTGCTCATACATATACAGCAATCGTTGAAGCACCTGCTGCGGCTGACGAATAGCAATATGTCCCGGCAAAAAAGCACCGGACATCGCTAAGGTTTGCACCCCTTCATACCTCTTCCCTTCCTTTACAAGCAGGACGGGCTTGAAAAAAAGACCATAATACGTAATCGTGCTGCAATGATCAGGAATGTCAACGATCATCCCCGGCACTAGCAGATATAGCTCTAAGGGGCGAATTCGGCACAATACACCATCTATTAAGAGACTAGCTTCACCTTCTAAAATAAAACACAACACATGCATGCCTATCCGATGGCTGCCTGCTCCTTGGTGAACGGGGAACCTTCGTTTCCTTAAATATGAAAATAAATACAGCTGATTCGTCTTCGAAGAACGCAACGGCATTCGGTTTAGCACCGACCTTTCGTAAAACCGTGACAATTTCTTCTATTATATAGTATTACGCCGCAGCAGCAAATAGATCATATAAGGCGCGCCTATACATGCAGTAACTAGACCAGCTGGTATTTCATAAGGAGAAAAAGCCATTCTGCCAATTAAATCAGCAACAATAACGATTAATCCACCAAGCAAAGCCGTCACCGGAAGCCGCTTTATGCTGCGCGTACCAACTAAGCGTACAGCCATATGAGGAGCAATCAGGCCAACAAACGCAATCGTGCCCGCCATAGATACGGCTGATCCTGCCAAGGCGACGCTTATGAGAATAAACCAAAATCTCATTCGCTCGAGGCGCAGCCCGAGCCCCTTGGCCGAAGCATCGGTTAATTGAAACAGATCGAGCTGGCGAATACTGAACAGTACGAAAGGGAGCAGCACCGCTATCCACGGCAGCAGGGGCCAAAAATGCTCCCAGGTTCGACCGTATAAGCTGCCCGCCATCCATACCGAGGCTTGCGAAACACGAAAAATATTGCCCAGCGTCAGCAAATAAGTGATGCACGCTGCTGCCATAGCTGAAATGCCGATTCCTACTAACAGCAATCGAATGATTGAAATGCCATTGCTCCAGGATAATAAATAGATGAGGGCCGCTACAACAATCGCGCCGGCAAAAGCAGCAAAAGGCAGCTGGCTCATCGGGTACGCAGGCACAAGCACCATAACAGCAACTACAGCCGCTGCGGCTCCCGAATTGAGCCCGATAATGCCTGGCGAAGCAAGCGGATTACGTGTAATGATCTGCAACAGCATTCCTGATACTGCAAGTCCACAGCCCGCTAAAAAACCAGTGAGCGCTCTTGGCAGCCGTACCGTGCGAATCGTAAAAGCAAATTCATCATTTCCGATGTGAAGGGCCGTACGAATGGCTTCGAGCGGCGGCACTGCCCGTTCTCCAAGCATAATACTTAAGAGCAGAACAAGCAGATTCAAACCAAGCAGAAGCAAAACGATGCTCAAGAAGCGTCCCTTTATAATAGAAGAAACTATTTCGCTCCCCCCTTTCGCTGAGCCAAATAAATGAGGAAAGGCGCACCCAGAAAAGCAGTGACTACCCCTACAGGCAGCTCCTCGCCAGGCAATACGAACCGCGCTGCAATATCAGCCAGCAGTAATAGTAAAGCGCCTAATACAATCGCATATGGCAAAATCCAGCGATAATTGGTTCCGGCCATATATCTAGCCATATGCGGCACCGCTAGTCCGATGAAAGCAATGGGTCCTGCAATAGCTACAGCGCTTCCAGCTAAAACAACGATAACGCCGATACAGACCAGCTTGATGAATATGATCCTCTGCCCTAAGCCCTGCGCCACTTCCTCGCCCAAGCTAATCACATTCATATGTCCAGCTAATAACAACGAGCCAACCAGACCGAGCAGCATATAGGGAAGCACCGCTAAAAACAGCTGCATATCCCTTCCTGTAATGGAGCCGGCCAGCCAGAAGCGCATCGTATCCAGCGATTGTTCATTTAAAATAAGGATGCCCTGCGTCAGGGAAGCCAGCAGCAAATTGATCGTCGCTCCGGCAAGTACGAGCTTGACCGAGTTGAGCGGCTGTCTGCCGAGGGAGCTAAGTATAAATACCGCAAAGCCTGCGATTGCAGCGCCTGCAAAAGCCGACCAAGTAAACAGGACAAGCGAGGTTGTGCCGAAAAAAAATGACGCGATAACGGTCGTTAACGCAGCGCCATAATTAATGCCGAATAATTCAGGGCCTGCGAGCGCATTGCGGCTAAGCGCCTGCATGAGACAGCCAGCTGCTGCTAACGAGCCGCCTACGAGCATCGCAATCATCGCCCTTGGCAAGCGGACCGACTGTATAATAAGCTGATCCCGCGATCCATCAAATGCCCAAAACGTATCTATAACGGCTGCAAACGGCACCTTTACAATGCCAAACATAATGCTGGAAATCCACGCCATTATAAGTAAAACAAGCAGCGTCGCCAAACCGGTCATTCTGCCTCTCACTGTTTCAACCTCCGAACGCAAAGCGGTATAATCATACAGAAAGATTGGGCCGCCACTGCGGAGGACCCAATCTTCAATGAAACGATATGCATGCTGCATTTAGCCTGCGACATAGGTATTTATATCATCCGCCACTTTAGTAGCAGCTTGAATGCCTAGGCCACTCATCCAATATTCCCAATTAACCGGGTGAACGCTATTATTTTGAGCGCCCTTTAACGATTTCCACAGCGGACTGCTTTCCAGCTTGGCAAAGGCATCCTTCTCCCGATCAAACCATAAAATAACATTTCCATCGAGATCAGCGATCTGCTCCTCCGTTAAATCTTTGGAGAAGCCTTCATCCGTTTGTGCTGCCGGGCGAACGATACCCGCTTCCTTCATAATACCGCCAGCAAATGTGCCTTCCAAATAAATTTGAATTTTATCCTGGCGCGGACGGAACAGCGATACTTCCTTGCCCTCGACCTTTGCTTTCAGCTCATTTATTTTTTGCGCATAATCCTCAAGCAGCTTTGCTCCCTCAGCCTGCTTGTTCACAGCATCTGCGTGCAGCTGTAGGTTTTCCTTCCAAGTTACGCCGAGCGTTTCTACGAATACGGTCGGGGCAATTTGTGCCAGCTGAGTATGAATCGCATCATGCGTATCTTTATTTCCAATAATTAAATCCGGTCCGAGTGCATCAATCGCTTCAAGATTTGGCTCATTGACCGTTCCAATATTTTCAATGCCATCCGTTCCCTCCAAATAAGCAGGGTAAGGATCGCCAGCAGCCAAAATAGATGGAGCGCCGACAGGCTTGATGCCCATTTTCAGCAAATTGTCCAAAGCGCCGATATCAAGCACAACAACACGCGCTGGATTTACAGGCACTTCAACATCGCCATATGTATCCTTAACCACTCGAGTTGCTGCCGCTGGTTCTGCACTGCTTGTGCTTTCAGGTGAAGCTGCCGCTGGCGAAGCGGTATTCGTTCCGCCAGAAGCCGCATTGCCGCAGCCCGATAAAATGAGAAGTAAAATCATGAACCCTACAAAATGAAGCGTAAAACGGTGTTTTCTGTCTACAGTTCTTACTAGCATGTACTACATCCCCCTGCGATTAATAATGATTATCATTAATAATAAGAATACCAAGCCCCTCGGCAAGCTGTCCATGCAATAAGATGTCATTATCATGCATTATTTTTATACCCAGCAAAAATTCACCTAATTTTATCCATGAACCATTAGCTATCAGCTAACGGATTGCGTACCTGATGGATGCGCAGCTCATCATCTGGGAACAGCCTTCTTTTCGTCAATTGCTCAACGCCTATGACTGCATCGAACAACGAGAATCGTTCAAACTGCTCGGCATGCTCTGGAAAATGCTGCTGATACTCTAAGATTATCTGCTTCACCATCTGCCAAAATTTCACCTCGGAGAAGTCGTAATGCTGCTCCATAAACAAAGCTAATTCGCCTAAGTTAATAAAGAAAAAGGCATCATGGACAAAATCACGCACAGCAGCCGGATCATCTGTTTCCAGAAAGGAATTGCGATTGACGCGTTGATGATATTCCGGCACTTGCACAAGCTGTGGACATTTGTCCGGCTCGGCGAGAGCCGCCTTCATAAATCGAATGCCGTCATGAAAATCCTTCAGCGCCACCCGCTGCGGCATGCCAGCCTGATGGATCAGTACCATATTTTGCGCATGCGATTCGATAGCGATGCCATGGGCAAACAGGAAATGAATAATCGGGCGGACGCTCGCACCAAGCAGCCCAAGCAGCCACTTTTCCGCTCCATGCCGCTTAATCCACGGATCAATAATTGGAGCGCTATTCAAGTCTGTAGCGCATAGCGCATTGAAGGGCACCGCCGATTCTTCCGGCAGCAGCTGCGGATGCAGGCTTTCCCGCCATATGCAGGCGAGCACTCCATAGGCTTGCGGCTGCAAAGCAGCAGGTATGCCGCTATTCACATAGGCTGCGCCCGCAATCTCGCCTAGAAGAATGACGCGCAGTTGGTCGCGCAAATAGCTGTCCTCAGCTGCCAAGCCTTGCAGCCAATCCGTAATGAGCGGTGCATTTTCCACCGTATGCGGAGCAAGTATTCTGCCGGTTGATGTATTCAATATACTCAAGGCCAGCTTGATATAAGCTTTATCGGGAGACGTTCGATTGGCAAGCGTACGAATGGATTGCTGAGCCGTGTAACGTTCATCGGCCGTACCTAGCGGTATCAATGCTCCTTCGCGAATTTGCGCTGCAAATACCGAGGTCAATTTATTGCTCCATTGCCACGGATGGACGGGCAGCAGCACATAGGCGCCTCGATCAACGCCAAGCTGCGTGAGATAAGCCGCAAATTTGGAGCGGCTGCCCTCACTCAGCTGTGTGCCGATCCATTCGTTAACGTCTATTTGCGCAAAAGAGGCATTTTTGAGCCTCGCTGAGCCGCTTGTCCGCGCGAGCTTTCGCTGCACAGCTACCCAAATAGGCTCGATGGGCTGAGCAAACTCCGGCCCATACGCCGAGTGATCCGAAACATTAAAGCCGATGCGCGATTTGTAGCTCGGATGATACGGATGCCCATCCATAATCAAGCTTTCCCAGTCCTCATAGGATTGCTGATGAATGGGGATCGCCGCTTGATGCCGTTCATATTGAGCAAGCGTATCGTTGATTAACGTCTGTTCAAGCTCCTGGATAAAATGAAGCGTCCTCGCCTCATCTGCTCCGCTCCTAGCAGCAGTCTCAAGCAGAAACAACGCGAGCGAATCGGCTTCCGCCTCGCTATTATTCATTTTGCGCAGCAGCGGCTGGGCATCCATCCGCAGACGGTCGAATGTCAGATGCCGTGTGCCGCCGCAAATATAAACGACCGCCTCTCCGCTTTCGCTCACCCCCTGAATTTCACAGGACCAGCGGTGATTCGGCTCCAGCCTCAGGCCGCCCACAATCCCTTCATAGAGCATGGATTGAACCAGCTGCCGAAAAATTCGGCGTCTTACTTGAACAAAATGGGAAGAGCGCATCGCAAGCGCATACTTGCTTTCCTCTGGCATTCCCTCTACTGACGCCGCTGTTAACACTTCTGTCTGACCGTTTTCCATCTTCTCACTCCCCTGCTAATGTGCGATGCTTCGGGTGGTAGGCATACAGCGGATTGCTTACGCTATGTACGCAATCCTTCGGCCCCTC
Organism: Paenibacillus sp. KS-LC4; assembly: GCF_036894955.1. Taxonomy (NCBI): domain Bacteria; kingdom Bacillati; phylum Bacillota; class Bacilli; order Caryophanales; family Paenibacillaceae; genus Paenibacillus; species Paenibacillus sp. KS-LC4. Next base: position 4,270,466 of record NZ_CP145905.1, read on the forward strand.
GTACAATCGGCGTTTCGTCAGCTGCTCCACCTCGATCTCTGCTGCAAATAGATCAAAGGTTTGAAAACGCTCACCAAGCTCAGGAAATTTCTCCTGATAGCTCACGATCGTTTCAGCCGTCAGCTTCCACCACGCTTCCTCGGCCAAGCCGTAATGCTTCTCCAGAAAAAAGGCCAGCTCGGTTAAATTAATAAACATAAGCGCATCAAGCAAAAAGTCTTTAACCTCTTTGACGTCCTCCTTCGCAATAAAAGAATTGCGATTGACGCGTTGATGATTGGCTGGCGGATACATAATATCCGGATAGCCCAGCGGATGGGGAACAGCCGGTGAATAGCGAATGCCATCGTGAAAATCCTTTAGTGCTACGCGTGTCGGCAGCCCCTGCTCCAGCACAATAATCATATTTTGCGCATGAGACTCCAGCGCAGCGCCATGTGCATACAGCAGATGAATGAGCGGCACGACCGTTGTGCTGATCAGCTTTTTCACCCAGCCCTCCACGCCATGCTTCCGAATCCATTCCTCGATGACCGGCGTCCCGTCTGCTTGCAAATAACATAGAGCCCCGAACGGAAGTGCTTCCTCCCCTGGCTCAAGATAGGGATGCAGACTTTCGCGCCAGATGGCGCCGAGGGTGCCATAAACCTTTTGCTCAAGCAGATTCGGCAGCTTCTGATGCTGATAAGAAGCACCGAGCACCTCCTTCAGCATAATAAGCCGCAGTTCATCGCGTAAAAAAGCATCGCCTGCCACCACCTCGCCCAGCCAATCCGATATGCGCGCCGCATTAAGCAGCGTATGCTGCGCCAAAATACGGCCGGAGGACGTATTTGTAATACTTAGCGGCAGCTTAACATAAGCCTTGGACCGATCTGAGAGATTGCTAAGTGTGCGAATAGACTGCTGGGGAACATACCTATCGCTGCCATAGCCTAAATAAATGATTTCCTGCTGCTCCAGCTGCTCAAAAAACGCAATAGACGCAAACCGCTCCCACTGCCAAGGGTGGACAGGGAGCAGCGTATACTCGTCAGGTTTTTTCCCCAGCGCCTCGATTTTCGCTTGGAATGCCGCATAATCCGCTCCGAGCTCATGCTGCATATAGCTGGTCAGATCTAGCGTATGAGAAATGGAGAATCGAACAGCCGACTGATGCACGGCTACCCAAGCCAAGCTCAGCTCCGGCTTAAATTCCGGGCCATAGGCCAAATTGTCCTCCAGCGTAAAGCCCATTCTGGATTTATAGCAGGGATGATACGGATGTCCCGCTTGTACATAGCTCTCCCAGTCGTCATAATCGACTGGCTTATACGGCTGATCTGCCGTCAGCTGCTGGAGAGCCATCGCATCCTTCAACAGCGTTTGCTGAATTTCATTGATAAAGACGGACAGCAGCGCCTCTGTCGTCTCTAGAGACGGTGCGATTTCCAGTAGAAACCGCGGGAGAGAATCCGCTTCTGCCGCGCAACCAGACGCATAGCGCAACACGGGCTCATCCGACAAACGGATACGACCATAGCTTTTTTTACGAGAAGCTTTAAACCGATACACGACCTGCTCGCCAGAATCAGACTTTCCGTGAAGCTCATATTCCGTTTCAGCACCATCTGCAATGGCAGGACCCGATACGATTCGCTCATATAGCAGCGATTCTATCAGTTGGCGAAAAATCCGCCTTCGCGCCTGAATCAGCTCATTCGAGTGCAGCAATGACAAGCTAATCTGGCTCATTGGCCACCTCCAAAAATAAGGCTTGTCTCTTCCACGTAAAGATGCTCGGGATGCGGATGGCTCAAAAAGTCATGATGCGAAATCGCCCAGCCATATGCGCCCGCATAACGGAATAGCAGCACATCGCCTACACGCACCTCTTCCACTTCAACATCCTGTGCCAGCACATCCTTCGGCGTACAAAGCTGGCCGACGATTGTTGCCCGGCTGTTATAAATCGCGGGCCGCTCATAGGAATGCGGCCAATGCTCAATGGCGATTCGCTCGAACGGATGACTGTGATTCCAAGAGACAGGCAGCCGGAAATGGTGGGTGCCCCCGCGAATAATGACATAATCCTTCCCGTGATTCCGCTTAATATCCAGCACCTCGGCAGCATAATACCCCGTGGACGCGGTAATGTACCGCCCGCATTCAAACAGGAGGGTAGTCGTAGGCTCCAGCTCCCTATCTAGCATCGGCTCAAGCGTGCTAACAAACTCGCTCCAATTAAACTGCTGCTCCAAATCCGCATAATTGACACCGATACCGCCGCCCGCATTCATATAATTTAAGGTCAAGCCGTATTTTGCAGCCCACTGCCGGGATAAGGTGCAATAATATTCAACCAGGCGAACATGCTGCTCCGCATCCAAATTATTCGATAGGGAGTGAAAATGGAACCCTTCCACGCGGACATGCTGCAGCTTTTGCAATTGCGCTACAATCTCCGGCAGCACTTCCTCGTCAATACCGAACTGCGTCGGCTTGCCCCCCATTGCCAGCTTCGCTTGAGGAAGCGGGCCCCGCAAATTAATGCGCAGCAAAACCGAAGCCACAAGGCCCCGCCTTTCCGCAATGGCATTCAGCTTATTCAGCTCATGCCCGCTCTCCACATGAACGAGACTGACGCCGTATTCCAGTGCCCCTTCCAGCTCCTCCTCCGTCTTTCCAGGTCCGCCGAATAAAATCGGAATTTCTGAGGAAATTTCGCGCACCTTTCTAATTTCTCCTAGCGATGCGACCTCAAAGCCATGGACAATTCCGGCGAGAGCAGCAAGCACCTCGTGCTCGGAGTTCGCTTTAATGGCATAAAACAGCTTGCAGCGGCGGGGCAGCGTTTGCACTCGCTCGTCTGCATGTCTGCGCAAGGCACCCATATCGCGCAAATAAGCACATAATAAGCCGGGCTGCTCTGCCTTTAGCTTTTGAATATACGAAGCGATGCTCTGGATATCTGAATGTACGCCGCTTGAGGTTACAGACATAGACGCGTACCTATTCCCTTCCGCACGGCCTGCGCATAAATTTCCGCCGCGCTTGAAATATCTTCAACTGCCATACCCATCGGATTGAGCAAAATAATTTCATCATCGTTTTCGCGGCCGGGCTTGCTGCCGATTACGATTTCGCCCATCTCTGCATGCAGCTGCTCACGCGAAAACTTGCCCTCCAGCACAAGCTGATTTATCGTTTTTTTCTCGCGGTTGGATTGATCCCAATCATCAACCACAACTTTATCCGCAAGAACGAAAACTTCCTTATGCACATCCATTATCGAAATATTGCTGATGAACGTGCCTTTGCTTAGCCATTCGTATGGGATGTACGGTGCAGAGGCTACTGTTGCGGTAACGAGCACCTCCGCCTGCCGAACGGCTTGCTCAGCGGATTCCTCCACCTTGAAGTCCACCTGCTTGAACTGCTCCCGCAGCTCTGCTGCCAGCAGCTCGGCATTTCCCTTATTCAAGTCAAATAGACGAACGGTGTGAATGGCCTCGAACTGCTCTACCAAGGCTGTAATTTGCATCTTCGCAATGACACCACAGCCGATGACTGAAACAGCACCGAAGCCTTTTTTCGCTAAATGCTTGGCACCAATGACCGTCACCGCCGCCGTGCGCATACCGCTTATGAGACTGCCCTCCATAACGGCAATTGGATAATTGGACTCGGGATCATTCAAGATAATGAGCGCGCTTGCCCGTTCTTTGCCTCGCTTCGCCGGATTATCATGCTTGCTGCCAATCCATTTCAGTCCGCTTACAGCTACTTCGCCGCCGACATAAGCAGGCATCGCAATAATACGATCCGCAATATGGCCTGCATCCCCGTTCACCCGCAAATATGGTTTTAGCGGCTGCATATATTCTCCCTTCGCATGAAGCTCAAACGCCCGAGTTACGGCTGCCACGTATGGCGATGAATGCGTTCCGCCAAGCTCCACAATATGCTGCTTGCTCAAATATAAAATCTCATGCTCCTGTACCTGACTCATTCTAAAATCACTCCTTGTTCATAGTGTTGTTGCTTGGTCTAATGCTGAGCATGCGGCAGCTTCTGTACCCATTGCTCATCGTAAACGGTATCCAAATAACGCTCTCCCCGGTCTGGCAGCACGGTTACTACATTCGCTGAAGGCGGCAAGGTCGGAAGCAGCTTTTGCAGCGCGGCTACAAGAGAGCCTGATGATCCACCGGCAAAAATCCCTTCGCGCTCCAGCAATATTCGGCAGCCCTGCACGGATTCGCGATCATTGACATGGATGACCTGATCGACCTCCAGCGAGGAAAATAATTCGGGGACGCGATTAGCTCCGATACCAGGAAGCTCCCGCTGTGCAGCCGGTGTTCCGAAGATAATAGAGCCTACCGCATCTACCGCAATAATTTTGGCCCGCGGAAATGCCTCCTTTACGCGGCGTGAAATTCCGAGTATACTGCCAGTTGTACTCACAGCGCATACTAAATAATCAATTGGGCTGTCCATTTGCTCCACGATTTCTTCTCCTGCCCCATAATAATGCGCCTCCCAGTTAAGTGGGTTCGCATATTGATTAATCCAGTAAGCATGGGGATTTTGGCTCACAAGCTCCTTCACTCTGCTTATTCGCGATTGCAAATAACTGCCGTATTCATCTGGCTCCTTAACCATGTCGATTTGAGCGCCCAGATACGTAATCATTCGTAAATTGGTCGAGGTAATTTTCGGATCAACGACACAGGTAAATTTAAGCCCGTACATCTTGGCTGCGAGAGCCAAACCAATGCCCAAATTACCTGACGTGCTCTCGATCAGATGGGTATTAGCCTTAATCGTTCCTTCCCTCAGCCCCTTCTCGATAATGTAGCGGGCGGGACGGTCCTTCATGCTGCCGCCGGGGTTCATCATCTCCAGCTTGGCGAAAATAGATGCTCCATGCGAACCAAACAGAGAATTCAAGCGAACTAACGGCGTTCGTCCAATGCAATCAATGATCGTATTGGCGATTTTCGGCGACCTTTCTTTAACCTGCAAAGCGTTTTGTTCCATGCATGAACACCAGCTTTCCTCTTGTTTTGATGCCGCTCATACGCCCAGTTGATAATGATTATTAATTTCAAAAATGCGACATAGGCTACATTATGCTATTCCTTTATTTACCTGTCAATATATTTTTATTTTGCATATTTTTCTTTAATGTCATTGACTTTAAATATATTTGTTGATAATCTTGGGTGGTATTTGATTATTTATCACGTCAGACAAGGCAGGCGAGTAATTATGCAGCAATTATCTTGGAATAGAAGTGTGCGTGTATTATGGGGAGGAAGGTTTCTTTCTAGCGCAGGCTTGACGGGGATCAGCCCGTTTATTCCGTACTACATGGAGTCGCTTCAAGCAGGAAGCTCCTCCCAGGTGCTCATGTGGACAGGACTTGCCGTCTCTGCACCAGCCGTCTCCTATGCGCTGCTAACTCCTTTGTGGGGCAAGCTTGGCGATCGCTGGAGCCGGAAATGGATGGTCGTCAGAGCTTTGCTCGGGCTCGCGCTAAGCATGTTTTTGATGTCCATTGCCGCTACGCCATTTCAGTTTTTCCTGTTTCGCCTGTGCCAAGGCGCTTTCGGGGGCATCTCAGACGCGAGCAGTGCGTTCATCGGAACCCACGCTCCGGCTAAAAAGCAGGGCCTCGCGCTTGGGCAAATGGAACGCGCGTCCGCTGCCGGCTTACTCGTCGGACCTCTGCTTGGAGGTATTTGCGTTCATACATGGGGAAGCAGCTCCCTGCTGTTCATAACCGCCTCCTTAACCGCTTTATTTGCCCTCGTTGCTGCCTTCGTTTTACCCGGCTCTGCACAGGAAAAACCGAAAGCGGAGAGCTCCGCTGCGAAACGAAGCGGCATATTCGCTGCCTTTGCAGCGCTGCTGAAGCATCCGGCGGCACGCTCCTTTATTGCGGCGGGCATTTTGTTTAAGCTTGCAGACTTCGCCACCTTTACCATTTTCACGCCGTACATGCGGGAGCTGCTTACTTCCCCCGCTACAGCGGCAACAGCGGTAGGCATACTCATCGCTGCATCTTCAGCCGGAGAATTGGCAGGCGGCCCCTGGTGGGGTAAAAGAAATGATACCCACCAGCCCGCGCGTAATTTTACCGCAGCCGGACTGTTATGTGCGCTTTGCATTATGGCCCAGACGCTGCCCTTTGGCGTTGTTTGGCTATTTATTGTCCGCTTTCTGCAAGGCTTTTTTTACAGTGCCTTATTGCAAACGGTCATGCTGTCCGTCCTCAAAACCTCATCCGACCATGATCGAGGCGTTAGAATTGGAGCCACGAATAGCCTTCTCATGGCAGGGCAAATAACCGGTCCAACCATCGGCGTCTTCATTGGAGCCCAATTAGGCCTGTCCTCCGTTTTTTTGGTTATGGGCGGCTTTATGCTGCTGGGCGCCATGCTGGTCTGGCTTCCCGCTGCCCCTATTCGGCGGCAAAATCGTTTTTCTGCCCATTAAATCATTATCTGAAAGGAGCTAGTCCAGTATGTCGCAAGCTCAATTAAGCCAACAATCTGTAGTAAGCCCCTCTACTCAGCGCTCAGAGAAGGAAAGCATCAGCCGCTTATTGAATGCCTATCTTCGCGAGTCGGGGCAATTCGAGCCAAGTCAGGTTTCCCTCCCTCATCCTGACATCACGTGTGTCGTTTGGCTGCCGCACACCAAGCTTGGCATTTATGGAACTATTCTGCATTTGTCCGCTGGCGGGCATCACGTATTTGGAGACCATTTTTACACACAGGTGGAGCAGCAGTGGAACCAAAGCACATTTGCCGAAATTATTCAGCTCGTGCTAAATGAAATCAGCTTCGTCGAAGCTGAATCCACGTCCAAATCGCAAAAAAGAACCGAGCTTGAAGCTCTTATTCAAAATAGCCAGCAGCGTATGAAGCATTATTTGGATTATTCAGCGGAGCAGGAGCAAGCTCAGGGGGAGCACCCTCTCGATTTTCGTTATTTGGAGCAGGCGCTGCTATGTGGACATCCGTTTCATCCGACGCCAAAAAGCCTGCAAGGCTTCAACGATGATGATTCTAAGGCCTATTCGCCGGAATTTGGAGCCGCCTTTCCGCTTCACTGCTTCGCTGCGGCACCTGAATATATCGCGGAGGATTGGCTTGAGGGGCAGACGAATGAGGAGCCGTTCGCGTGGATTCCACCAGCGATGAAAGCGGCAGCCGCCGCGAAGCTTGGCGCGGCGAGCAGTGATTATGTCCTTCTGCCCTGCCATCCTTGGCAGGCGCAATACGTCCGCAGCCTTGCGCCTGTGCAAAAATTGCTGGAGCAGGGACGGCTTGTCGATTTAGGAGAGACTGGCCCCCTCGTATACCCGACTTCATCTGTCCGAACGGTATGGAGCCCGGAGCAGTCCTGCTTTTACAAGCTGTCGCTGCATATCCGAATTACGAATTTTATTCGCGAGAACACCCCTGAGCAGCTGCTGCGCACGCTTGATGCCTCCAGAGCGATAGAGGCTATTCGAGAGGATTATACGACGGCATCATTTAAGCTATTGTTAGAGGAAGGCTATCGCACGCTGCATTTACCTGAGGCTGAGCAAAGCCTGAACGAGGAAATCATGTCTGCTTTCTCCATGATTGTGCGTGAAGCACCGCAAGAATGCACGTCGCTGGAGGAGCCGCCATTTGTCATCGCATCCCTGCTGGAGGTACCGCCTGGACATAGCGAGCCCCTCTTGTTCCGAGCGGTTCGTCAAGCGCTTCATCCTATGCAGCCTAATTGGACGAGCTGGCTGCACCAATATTTGCACCTGTCGATGAAGCCGCTGCTGCATTTATACGCCGAAACGGGCATTAGCCTTGAAGCGCATGTACAAAATGCCATGCTGCGCTTGCATCAAGGCATGCCGGGCATCTTTTATGTTCGAGACCTTGAGGGCATTAGCCTTAACGTCGAAATCGCCGAGCAGCGGGGCTGGATCAACACCCTATTGCGGGAGGACAGTCCTGTTCTTTATACAGAGGAGCAAGCTCGCCATCGCCTAAAATATTATTTTTTCGTTAATCATCTCTCTCATCTCATTGCGCGAATTTCATATTACAGCGGGCAGAAGGAGCAGATATACTGGAGCATCGTGAGCGACGTGCTGCTAGAAATCAAGCAAGCCTCCTCCCTTGCGCTGATGCACAACCTCATTCAGGATTTATTGACCAGCGCTACACTCCCAGCAAAGGCAAATTTGCTTAGCCGTTTTCATCAGCGCGGAGAAACGCCATTATACGTGGAAATACCAAACCCGATGCGGATAGATGCCTAATCAAAGAACCTGGTTTACCGTTTACACATAAAAAAGCCTGTCCCCGCAGTCATCATAAAGGAGGAACTGACCCCATAACGTGAGACAAATCAAAACACCTTTAAGTTGAAATGACGAGTGTTGTAAAATACTTGTACAACTTGGAGGTGTTTTTTACGTGGGGACAAGGGTCAGCTATCCAGTAGAGGTGAAAATGAAGGCAATCGAATTGCGATTAGCCGGGGTTCCTGTAAAAGAGGTTATGGAGCAGTTGAACATCATGAATTACACGCAGCTAAAGGTGTGGATGAAATGGTATAAGCAGGGCGAAGCCCATCGACTGGAGCAGCCTGTGGGCAAGCAGTATAGCTATGGGAAAGGGCCTAAATATGATTCAGAGGCAGCAAGGCTGGAAACGGAGAATCGCTTTCTAAGGCAACAAATTGAACTTTTAAAAAAGTACAACACCATGAAAAGGAGTGGGTTGTCCCAGAAATCATAATCGCCTTCATCGAGACTTCCAAGTCACAAATGAGTATTCAAGGCTTATGTGAACTCTTGGGCGTCTCAAGAGCAAGCTATTATCGTTGGAGAAAGCAGCCTGTGAACAAGAGCGATGAGCGTCTTACAGAACGTATTCGGACACTCTGCGTGGAACACAAGTTTCGCTATGGCTATCGTAAAATTACGGCTAGTTTGAGTGAGGAGACCCCTGTCAATCATAAAGCGGTTCAGCGTATCATGCAGCGAGAAGGCTTGCAATGCAAGGTGAAAGTCAAGAAGCGTAAACAAACAGGGGCACCTACCTATGTCGCGGATCATCTGCTCAAACGTCAGTTCAAAGCAGACAAGCCCTTACAAAAGTTAGTTACAGATATTACCTACTTGCCATATGGACCTAAAATGCTGTATCTTTCTAGCATTCTCGATTTATTTAATGGTGAGGTTATTGCTGCAACGATTGGAGATACCCAAGACACAGCGTTTGTCCTGGATACCTTAAGCCAGCTTCCAACTTTGCCAGAAGATTGTATGCTACACAGTGATCAGGGCTCTGTGTATACCTCCGCCGCCTATCAACAAACGGTAAAAGGAAAAGGCATTACCATGAGCATGTCCCGTAAAGGAACGCCCGCTGATAATGCCTGCATCGAATCGTTTCATGCCACCCTCAAGTGCGAAACGTTCTATCTCGACCGATTGACCTGTACAACGACGGCAATCGTTGTACAGACGGTCACAGACTACATTGATTATTATAACAACATTCGTATTCAAACGAAACTAAATAACCAGTCGCCTAGTAAGTACCGGCAACTGGCTGTTTAGTTAAGGTGTTTTGATCCTTGTCTCAAAAACGGGGGTCAGTTCCGGATGACGAAAGGACAGGCTATATTTCACTTTCACCCTGTATGGACTTCGAGCATAGACATAGGCTTCGCGGCGCTTTGAGCACTTATCCCCTTAGCTCAGAAAGCTCAGAGCTTTATCTTTATCTTTATCTTTATCTGTTTCTTTATCTGTTTCTTTATCTGTTTCTTTATCTGCTTCTTTATCTTTCTATTTCTGTTCCTGTTTCTGTTTCTGTAGTTCTTCTGAGCTAAGGGGATAACAGCTGTAAGCGCGACAATTAGCCAACAGAAGCTGGCAGACAGCAACTGGCTAGAACAGGCCGCTCATTGCAATCTATACTACCGGCGCCCATTACCGCAGACTGTGTGCTTTCATTTATTTGCCGGTCCACCGTAAAAAATCCTCCTCCGTAGCAAGCACGCTGTGAGTCGCCGAAACGACCTGCTCCGTCCCTCTCGCATAATCAAGCCCGCTGCTGGCATAGTCGTAGGACAAAACAACTCTCGTTTTTTCCTTCAACGGATTGGCGTGGGGAATCGCGGACAGGAGCGACTTCGTATACGGATGTACGGGACGCTCAAAAATATCCTCCGTCGTGCCCGTCTCGACTAAATAGCCTAAATGCAGGACCCCGATTCGATCGGAAATGTATTTAACCATCGACAAATCGTGGGAAATGAACAAAAAGGCCGTGTTCGTTTCTTCCTGAATGCTCTTGAGCAAATTTACAACCTGTGCCTGAATCGACACATCAAGCGCACTGATCGCCTCGTCTGCAATAATAAGCCCCGGCTCCATAATGAGTGCCCGGGCTATGCCTATGCGCTGCCTCTGCCCACCCGAAAACTGGTGTGGATAACGATTCGCATGCTCACGCGACAGCCCCACCTTCTCGAGAATACGCTCCACCTTTTGACGGCGCTCCTGCTTTGTGCGGTACAGTCTATGAATATCCAGCCCCTGTGCAATAATGTCGATGACTTTTTTTCGAGGGTTAAGCGAGGCCATCGGATCTTGGAAAATCATTTGCATTTTGGTGCGCAGCAGCCTCTGCTCCTTCTCCTTCAGCGTGCCAGAAATATCTGTGCCCTGAAAAGAAATCGTGCCTGCCGCCGGCTCATACAGCCGAATAATCGTTCGCCCAATCGTTGATTTGCCGCTGCCCGACTCTCCTACAAGTCCATAGGTTTCCCCTGCATGAATATCAAAGGAAACCCCATTAACCGCCTTAACCGTATACTGCCTGCTCACTTTAAAATGCTGCCTCAAATCTGCAACTCGTAAAATAGCTTCTCTTCCCATTCGCTTTCCGCCTCCTTCGCCACCCTATTTATTCTCGCCTTTAACGACTCCGACATTTCGATTTTCGGAGCGTTCTCATGCATTAGCCATGTTGCGGCGTAATGTGTATCCGACACTTTAAACATAGGCGGCTCCAGCTTAAAATCAATGTTGAGCGCATGGACATTGCGCGGTGCGAAGGCATCTCCAGTAATGGGATGCAGCAAATTCGGCGGGCTGCCAGGAATCGTATACAGCTTTTCATTAGGTGAGCCCATGTCAGGCATAGAGGAAAGCAGCCCCCACGTATAAGGGTGACGAGGATCATAAAAAATTTCCTCTACCGTCCCCCGCTCAATGATTTTTCCCGCATACATGACCGCCACATAGTCGGCCACCTTCGCAACAACGCCTAAATCATGCGTAATGTAGATGACAGAGATGCCCGTTTTAGCTTGGATCGTTTTAATCAGCTCTAAAATTTTCGCCTGAATCGTCACATCAAGCGCCGTCGTTGGCTCATCACAGATGAGCACCTCGGGGTCGCAGGCAAGCATCATGGCAATAACGACACGCTGCCGCATACCGCCAGACAGCTGATGCGGGTAGCATCTCATCCGCTTCTCAGCATCGCTTATGCCCACAAGCTGCAACAGCTCTAGCGCTCGCTTCCGCGCCTGGGCGCGATTTTTTTTCAAATGAATGATCATGCTCTCCATAATTTGATTGCCAATCGTCATCGTCGGGTTCAGCGACGTCATCGGATCTTGAAACACCATGGCAATACGCCTGCCATTCATTTGCGAGCGCATTTCCTTTTGCGATAGCTTGAGCAAATCCTTGGTCATTCGTTTGCCTTGTTCCTCGTAGTGAAAAAGAATAGAGCCGGCATTTATTAGCCCATTGCTGCTCAAAATTCGCAAAATCGCTTTTGCCGTAACGGACTTGCCGCTGCCAGACTCTCCGACAATCGCTAACGTTTCCCCTTTGCGCAATTCGAGATCCACTCCGCGTATCGCATGAACTAGCCCGCTCGCTGTTTGAAACGATATCGCTAAATGACGGATTGAAAGCACCATCTCGCTCATCACGTACTCCCTCCTAGCCTTCTTTCATTTTCGGATCAAGTGCATCGCGCAGCCCGTCCGCAAGCAAATTAAAGCTCAGCATCAGCAGCGCCAGCACTACGACTGGTGCGACAATCATATATGGATAAATCGTCATCGACTTGAAGCTCTCGCTAATCAGCGAGCCTAATGATGCCATGGGCTGAGGAATACCGAGACCGATAAACGCCAGAAAAGCTTCCGTAAAAATGGCGCTAGGCACGGAGAACATCGACATAATGATGAGCTGACCAAATATATTCGGCAAAATATCTCTAAAAATAATGCGGCCATGACTCGCCCCAAGCGTACGGGAAGCAAGGACGAACTCCTGCTCCTTCAGCTTTAAAATTTGCGCCCGCGCTATTCGGCTCATTCCTATCCAGCCCGTAATCATTAGGGCGAGCGTTATCGTCACAAAGCCCGGCTTCAGCACGACGATAAGCAGCGTGACAATGACCAAATTCGGAATACCGCTTAAAACTTCAATGATTCGCTGCATCACATTGTCTACCGAGCGTCCGAAATAACCGGAAACAAGGCCATAGCACATGCCTATTATCATATCTACAGCAACGGCAATAACCGCAATATATAAGGAAATTCGCGTCCCCTCCCAGGTACGGGTCCATAAATCTCTCCCCAGCGTATCCGTGCCAAAAATGTAATAAACGTCAGTAAGCCCCTTCTGCTCATACACCTTGCTTTCCATACCCGCTATACGCGGGGGCAAGCTTTTATGCTTAATGTTGATTGATTTATAGGTATGCTCATTCATCATCGGACCAAAGGCTGCGAACAATGAAATAAAGATAATAATGACTAAGCCAACAACCGCACCTTTATTCGCCTTAAAACGAAGGAAAGCGTCCCTTCCATACGATTGACTCGTATAGGTATGATCGATTTGTACCCGCCGCTCGCTATTGCCAGCAAGCTCGAAATCGCCACCTGTAATGGATTGTATCTGATTAGCCATGCTTCTCCCCCTTCGCCAAGCGAATGCGCGGATCAATGACACCGTATAAAATATCCACGGCCAGCATACTGGCAATAAACATGATGCTATAAAGGAAAGATACCGCTATGATGACGTTATAATCATTAATTTGGATTGCCGTCACGAGCAAGCTGCCGATGCCCGGAATAGCGAAAATTTGCTCAATAACGAGACTTCCGGTCATTAAAGCGACGACGAGCGGCGCCAACACCGTAATAATAGGAATGAGCGCGTTTCGCAGTGCATGAACGATAATTAGCCGGGCACTCCCGACGCCCTTGCTCTCCGAAAGCTGTATGTATTCCGATTGAAGCACTTCAATCATTTCAGAGCGGGTAAATCGCGCAACGGTTGCAATCGTAAACATGGAAAGGGCGACTGTTGGCAGTACGGTAGACACAAATGGTGATGCAGCGCTATACAAGAGCGGAAACCACTTTAGCTTCCAACCTAAGTAATACGACAGGGCGAGGGCAAATACATAGGAGGGAAAGCTGACGCCAATGACTGAAAACAAGGTCGTCAAGCTATCGGCAAAGCTATTATGCTTAAGCGCAGCTACGATGCCCAATAATAAGCCAATTGCTGTGCCGAGCAGCACCGCTTGCAGCCCGATTTGCAGCGATATGGGCAGACGCGCCTCCAGCATCTCGGAAATGGGCATATTTTTCTGAATGACATAGGAAACTCCGAAATCGCCGCTCAGCATCGCTTTCATATAATGGACAAAGCGATTAAACACGGGCTGGTCGAGGCCATATTTAGCATCCAGCACCGCTCGCTGCGCTTGCGTAATTTTCTCGTCGTTAAACGGAGAGCCTGGCATGAGCTCCAGCATGAGGAATAGTGCCAGTAAAATAACGAGCAGCGTAACGACGGCTAAGCCTAATCTCTTTAACACATAAATTTTCAATCGCTTCACCTCTCAAAAAATACCGGATGGCAGCTGCTTTAAGTTCCGCCACTGCTATCCGGCTTTCCATGGAGCTATCTGTTATTGTTTTTCCGCCGTTTTGTAAGAAATATTGCCGCCAATCGTGCCTAAATTGATTCCGGTTACGTTCGGCTTAATTAAAACCGCATTACCCTTCTGGTAAACAGGGAAAATGACCGCTTCCTCCAGCACCTTTGCTTCCAGCTGCTTTAACGCCTCCCAGCGCTCCGCCGGCTTGCTGGCAAGATCGCCTCTGCTCACTCGATCCGCAAGCTCATCATAGGCTTTATCGCTCCATTTGCCAAAATTGTTCGGATTGTCCGTCGTCCACATCGCAAGATAGGTCATCGGATCGTTATAATCCGGCCCCCATCTGGTCAGGCCCACTTCATATTCACCGTTATACATGAGCTCGACGCGATTTTTCTTCGGCTGGGACTTGAGCGCAAAGGTCACGCCCGGCAATGCCGTTTCAATCTCCGATTGAATGAACTGCGATACGAGTGTTGCTGATTCCGTATCTTCAAACAGCAGCTCCAGCTCAATAGCATCAATGCCTAACTCTGCCTTCGCTTGCTCCCAATATTTCAGCGCTTCGGCCTTATTCGTTGATGGATAGCTGCCTGCTGTTTCCCGGTAATCCTTGCCGTCTGGCCCCGTTGCCAAAAACTGCGGAACAGCAAAATCCGCTGCGATGGAGCCATCCTTCAATATCTCATCGACTACCGCTGTTTTGTCGTAGGCAAGCGAGAGCGCCTTGCGTAAATGAATATTTTCCAAACCAGGAACCTTCTGATTAGGCGATAGGTACCAGAGAAAGCCTGTCAGCACATTTTGATATTCCGGACTTTGCTGATAGCTTGTAATTTGTTCGCCGGAGAGCGCGACATAGTCAATGTCACCATTTTCATAAGCAAGCACGGATTGCTGTGTATCTTTAATAATTTTATAATTTAGGCCATCCAGCTTTACGCTGTCTGCGTCGTAGTAGTCCTTATTTTTCTCCAAGAAAAACGTTGTTCCGCCGACTTCCCAGGTTTTCAGCTTGAAGGGACCGTTCGCCAGCAGCGCTTCCGGTGTCAAAGCATATTCCGTCCCTTTCTCCTTGAAGAATGCTTCATTTACAGGAAAGAAGGATGGAAAGGCCAGCAGCGAATCAAAAAAAGGAATGGGACGTTCAAGCTCCACCGTCAGCGTCCTGTCATCAACAGCCTTGACCCCAAGCTCGTCAAAGCCCTTCTCGCCAGCAATGATGGCAGCGGCATTTTTCAGACCGGCTACCTCTGCGATAAAGCTGTATTCACTAGCCGTTTCCGGATTAACGAGTCGCTTCCAAGCGAATTCAAAATCCTTCGCTGTAACGGGCGTTCCGTTAGACCACTTCGCATCGCGCAGCGTAAATGTATAGTGGAGACCATCCTCGCTCAACTCTACCTTTTCAGCTAAAGCCAGCTGAGGCACACGCTCCTCATCTATCGTGTATAAGCCTTCAGTCGTAGCGGCAATCACTTCAAAAGACAGCCCATCTGTTGCTATGGCGGAATCCATCGAAGCAAGCTCCACCTCTTTGCCCAAATTGAGCACCTTCTGCGCGGAAGGGCTAGCTTCTGGCGCTTCGCTTTCTGAAGAAGCACTTGAGCTTTCAGCTGAAGCTGGCGCTACACCCGAGCCCTGCTTTGCGCTTGTGCAGCCTGCTAATAATAAAAGAACGGAAAATAGGGCGATTGCTATCTTTACTTTTTTCAACAAAGTTTCCTCCCCAAATGCTAGAAATAAAAAGGAATCTCATTCCATGTAAAATTTAGGATGTTTCAACCTTTTTCTGCATTATACAAGTCGATATTTTTAAAGTCAACTATTCTTATTGGAATTATCAAATTAATTGATATAACGATAGAAATATTAAATAACCCCTATCTCGGCAACGAGATAGGGGTTATAGACTAGCCATTCTGGCAGGAAATAGATGAATGAATGGCTTATTTCAAGCTTATCGAACCTGGCTCACACCAACGGGCAAGTCCTGCCTTGACCGCCTCTAGCGGCGCCGATTCTGTACAGTCAACCGCCCATGCAATGTAGCCATCGGGGCGAATTAAAGCCGTATGAACATTTTCCCACCCGACAGCTGCTTCAGCTATAGAAGCTTGCACACCTTCCACATGCGGATATTTCTCCCAAGCGACTAGCTCGCCGAATTGGGGATCACTCGCGAGGTGAAGCAGCACATAAGAGCCTGCATGCATGAGCTTATAGGATTTTAGAAGAGAGCCGCTTGCCAGCCTTAAAGTAAGCTCCGAGAATCGGCGTCCATTCAGGGGATGTGGCGGCGAGTGGGGGTCAGGCGCATACCCCACATCGAAGGCTGAAATTTGGGCAGCGAGCAAGGCATTGGCCTCGGGTATTTGCAGAAAGGATGCCATAAGCTTTCTTAACTCCACCACGCCCGGAAGCTGTCTAATCAATAGAGCCTGCGCTTCGGTATTGCGAAGCAGCGCCGTGCTGACAGGATAACGTTCCTCATGATAGCTGTCCAAAAGCCAGTCCGGAGCCCAGCCATTCAGCTCAGCAGCCAGCTTCCAGCCTAAATTCACAGCCTCCTGCAAACCGACATTCATCCCTTGTCCGCCTGCTGGAAGATGAATATGTGCCGCGTCTCCAGCGAGGAAAACCCGATTTTTGCGAAAATGCTCCGCTTGGCGTGTTGCATTTCCGAATCGCGAAAGCCACTGCGCCTCTCTAATCCCAAAATCCTGTCCATAAACACGAAGCATGCTGGACTTAAGCTCACCGAGTGTGACTGGTTCGTCCTTAGCAATCGCCATCCGCTCGGAATCGAACACAATGACCCGGTGAATCTGCTTAGTCACAGGTACAATCATGATACCGCCTTGTTCCGTAAAATGAGAAACGATTCCCCCTGCTTCCAGCTCTGGCAGCTTGACATCGCCAAGCATACAAGTAAAGGTAGCATCAGTTCCTAAAAAAGCGATGTCCATTTGTTTACGAACAAGGCTTCCGCCGCCATCAGCGCCCACGACGTATGCAGCGGTCAGCCTATATTCTCCTTCCGCCCCTAGCGCCGTCACTTCAACGCCTTCGTCGTGCTGGCGGATCGATTTCACTTCCGTCTCCCGAATAATAGCTACGCCCAGCCCTCTTGCCCGTTCCTCCAGCAGCTTCTCGGTTTCACTCTGGGCAAGAACTAACGTATAGTTCGAGGCAGAATCCAAAACCGAAAAGTCCAAAGGCGTTGCCAGACCCGCGAAATGCCCTTTCGGAATCGGCCTCCCCTTCTCAAGCAGCTCTGGAGCAAGCCCTCGCATATCTAATATCTCCAGCGTACGGGGATGAATCGTTAATGCACGAGAATAAGGTGTTGTATCCTTCAAACGCTCCAGCAAGCAAACTTTTATGTTAGCCAAAGCCAGCTCAGAGGCTACCATTAGTCCGACTGGCCCACCTCCTACCACAATTACGCCATCTTTCATTTATCGTCACATCTCCCCATTGAGCATTCATAATGACTGCCCCGCTATCTCCGCAACACTATGCTCATAAAAACCGATCAAATCCAGAATAAACCGTTTGACTACCTCAAGCTCAGCCTCACTGTAGGCATGTAATATTCCCATGAATTTCTCCTGCGCCCTGTCATGCAGCTCTTCATGAATGACATACAATTGCTTGCCCGGCGCAGTCAGACGAAAATAAACTTCCTTTTTGTTATCGTTTAATTGCGTTTTACGTACCCAGCCGTTTTTCAAAAGGCGAGTCGTCACCTTGGAGACGTTTCCCTTGCTCAGCCCCATTTTATCGGCAATTGCCGTCAAATTAAGCGGCTCGTGCTGGCCTATGCAGGACACCACATGAATTTCCGTCATATTAAGCGGCGTATCAAATTCAATGCTGCTGCGCAGCTTCTGTAAAAATAGACTGCCTTCGTTCTGCTCGGACTGCTCTTGCTGATGCAGCAGCTTTAAAATCAGTTCATACACATATTGCTTGTTCATTTGATGTTTTTCCACGCTTAACCCATCCTTTGCTTGCTTCACTCCTTTCATTATAACTCATAAATTATTTCCAAAGAAACAATTTGATTAATAAAAATATTGTGCCCCAGCCGCAGCTACAGCTCACAGGATGGTCAGTTTCTTTTCAGCAGGCGTACGCGACTTTGCTTTCGGCATTTTATCGAAATAGCCCATAAGCAGTATACCAACAATACGCTCATCCGGCTTGACGCCAAGCCCTTCACAAAATATAGGAGAGTGGATACATTCGAGCGTTAACCAAACCATCCCGATCCCTTGCTCCCAAGCCAGTAGCTGAAAGTTTTGAATGAGGCAGCTTACAGCCCCATAATCCTCCTCCTGCTTATGCGCATCCTTGTCTGCTTTCATCACAACAATTAGAAACGCAGGGGTTTTGCTGTAATGCTGCATCATCATCTGCTTCAACTTTCCAGGCATTAGCTTCAGGCGTTTCAGATGGGCCATCGACTCCATCATTAGATCGACCAGCGTCGCTTTTGCCTCCATACGTTCAGCTACAATAAAGCGCCAGGGCTCCCGCAGCCCATGATTAGGTGCCCACACGGCATCATTTAACAATTGGAGCAGCATATCCGGCGCAAGCGGTTTTTCATTAAAGTGCCGAATGCTGCGCCTTTCACGAATCGTAACTGCAATGCTCATTGAATGACCCTCCTTCTATTTTATTTTCCACCCTTGAAACTTTGTTTCAAAGGAAACAATTTAGATATAGGTAAAAAATTATATTCTGCAATCTCTGCGCAAATTGTTTCCTTGGAAACAATTTAACCACAACCATCCTCTATTCGTCAATGAAGGGTTGATAATAGTCGCCGCTCCAAAACCTGTAGTCCCCTTTCGCAAACTAAAAACAGGAAGTGTTTTCAAATACGGCGTGCTTCCTTGAAATGTGAGTCAGCCCCCTTCAAACCGCCTAAAGCCAAGAGGAATTTCCCCTTGGCTTCATCTTTAACGATAAAACGTTATCGGATTGCCTAACTATCGGCCCTTCTGATACGTAAATAATGGCGAGGCTTCCCAAACCTTGCTCGGAATTTCCCGCTTCAGCACAGGAATAACATCGGCGGCAAAACGCTCCACCTGCTCGCGCTGCTCCGCCTCCGTCAGTCCATCCACGCTAATACTCAGCACCTCGTGACCAAAGGCTTGATGGTAATCCAATATTTTCTCGATCACATGCTCCGCACTGCCAACAAGGGCGGGCCCATTCGCCATATTATCCTCCAGATCCTTGAACGGCGACTGATTGTGCTTTGCGGAATCGGTAGATTGAAAAGCATTATAATAGGGGCGATACCGCCGAATCGCCTCTTCATTCGTATCCGCCAAATATAAGCTGTCAGCTCCCGAGCCAACGACCGCCTCCTTCGGATCATGACCATAATACGCCCATCGCTCACGGTAATGATCAATAAGCGCCTTATATTTTGCCTGGGGATGGAAGCTGTTGGAGGAAAAAATCGGCTCGCCGTATTTAGCTGCCAGCTCCGTTGACAATGGGCTTGATGCACTGCCATGCCAAATCGGAATGCGCGCTTGGAATGGACGCGGCTGCGTTGTCACCTTGTCGAGTGGAGTGCGAAATCGGCCTTCCCAGCTTACATTTTCCTCTGTCCACAGGCGATTAAGCAATCCATACCGCTCTGCCATGGACTCCCATTGCTCCTCCTCCGTAATGCCAAACAGCGGATAATGCCGCGGATCGTTGCCCTTGCCAATAATCAGCTCCAGCCGCCCGCCGGACAGATGATCCAGCGTCGCATAATCCTCGGCCACCCGAACCGGGTCAAGCACGCTTAATACGGTAACTGTCGTGAGCAGTCGAATGCGTGAGGTTCGGGCAGCAATCGCAGTGAGAATGACCGGAGGCGAAGAGGATAAAAAAGGCGCACCATGCCGCTCCCCCACGCCATAAGCATCAAAACCTAGCTTTTCTGCCAGCACCGCCTGATTTATGACGTTTTGAAATTTTTGCTGCGTGGTGAGCGCCTCTCCCGTGACGGCATTGGGAATATTCATCAGCAAGCTGAATAATGCAAATTTCATGCTTGTTGCTCCTCTCAGGTTACAAAGTCAATATACAACTATTCACCTAATCATAGTATGAATTAAGTTGAATTCACCTTATCACCTGTTTCCTGCTGCCGTCTAATAGAGATTTTTTATTTTCTCATTTAAAAATCCGATTCGCAACAAGCTACAATTGAAGAATAAGAACAGCCTATTTGGACAAAGGTACGCGGTATACACCCTCGCTGCCTCCCGGCGCTGTCCCGATATATAAATAGCCGTTATGATCTACCGCTGTCGTTATGCCATAAAGCGTGCCTGACGGTTCATGCCAGCTTTCGAGCAGTTCCCCTTGTGGGCTGTATTTGGCAATAAGCCCATGCTTCACCGGCGCGCTGGCACCATTCAGCAGCGCTTGCGGCACTTTAGCCATCAGCCCAGCCAGCCACGGGCTGTTGTGCATTTGATCAACAAATGCCAAGCGGCTCGTGAAAATGCCGACCCAGAAGTTTCCTTGCGCATCCCGCGTTACATTGTCCGGGAAGCCAGCCATATTTTCAGCAAAAATATCTGCCGTCCCCTGCTTCTCCCCTGAAAGCCAATAGCGGGTCATCTGATAGCGATACGACTCTGCCACCAGCACATACTCCTCATCTGCCGCCAACGCAATTCCATTGGCAAAATAAAGTCCTTCCAGCAGCACTGACGTTCGCTTCGTCGCCGGATCATATTTGAGCAGCCGCCCATGCGGCTTGTTTTCCGCCATTTCCTTGAAGGTCACCTTGCCATAATTCGATGTATCGGAAAAATAAACCGTGCCATCCTTCGCGATATCGAGCTCATTAGCTAAATAAATCGGCTCGCCGTCCACTGAATCGGCAAGCACCTCTATGCTCCCTGTCTGCGATACCGCAAGCAGGCCTTTCTGCACATCGGTCACAATGAGATTCCCGTTAGCATCGAACATCATGCCATTTGGTGTTCCTTGCGTATCTGCATACACGACTGCCGGCCCGGGATTGCCCTGTGCATCGAAAGGAACCTGATAGATTTTACCGTCGGAATCCCCTGTATAAAGCCGCCCTTCCTTATCAAAGGTAATGAATTCCGGGAAATGCGGAGCATCCGTAACCAGTTGGGCGGAGCTGAGCTTGTCGTTCTGCTGCCACGGCCCCTCCGCCTCGAAAGAAGGCGCCGTTGGCGCGATCCATTTTACTGGCTCGACTGGGGATGGCGTAATAATAAGGACCAGTGCTCCTGCCACGAGCAGCCCTAAAAGGGATAAGCCTACCCTGCTGATCATTTTGCGTTTAGAGCTAGCTTTCGTTTTTCTCGATGTAGATGTCATTTGAATATCTCCCTTTTCATGATGATAAGAAGGCTGATGCATGGATTAGCGTGGCCTCAGCATGCCGCCTACGATCCGTAGAGACTGCTTGCGCGTTACGAACCGCGACAGCTGTGCTCCGATATAATTTTGCATACCCGGTACAAAATAGGTCTTGCCTTGCGCCAGCTTGCGCAGCGCCTGCTTGACGATTCTTTCCGGCGTATCTTTTTTCCCGACGGAGGCGGATTCCGTGCCTACGACCTTAAAGAAATCCGTATCGGTCGAGCCGGGACAGAAAGCAAAAAACGTTACGCCGCGTTCGCGATTTTCCCACGATAGAGCATCCGTAAACGATAAGACGAAAGCTTTGGTCGCCCCATAAACCGCCATATAGGGAAGTGGCTGAAAGCCCGCAGTGGAAGCTACATTGATGACGGTACCTGAACTTCTGCGCAGCATGCTTGGCAAAAACAAATGGGTCAGGCTTACTACCGCCGCAACATTGAGCATGATCTCCTCATGCTGGCGCTCACCGGATACTTGCTCGAACAAGCCATGCGTAGCAAAGCCTGCATTATTAATAAGCAGCTCAATATCCACCTTCATCTGCTGGCATTGCTTATACAGCTCGCTCGGCGCACTATCCTTGGACAGATCAAGCGCAATGACCTTTGCTTGAATGCCGTGCTTCTTGCTAAGCTCGTTGGCAAGGCTATTCAGCTTGCTCTCCGACCGCGCTACAAGCACCAAATGACTGCCTTTCTCTGCTAATTGCCTGGCGAATTGCTCGCCTATACCTGAGGATGCTCCTGTAACAAGTGTCCATTTTCCTTGAATATTCATATAAAGTCCTCCAATTTCTATACACCGTATTTTAAAGAAACACTGTTACCAAGCTATTAAAAATAAGCACCGTTACGTTTGAGCTAAAACGAGTCGTCCGCTTAATTGGTAACAGTGTTTCCATATAGAACCATAGTAATCCGACATCTTAGTGATGTCAATGTTTTTTTATTCAACTTGCTCTGATGATAAATATAAAGGGAGCAGTCAGCTTGTCTTAAGCCTTATCCTGCACATTGACAAGCCTTCATCGTCTGTATAGAATTTGGATTAGTGAATAGGAAACCCTGTTGCTTATTAACAACAGGTTGACCGAGACGAAGGTGATAAAAATGGGTGAACAGGATCATCCCCTTAATACGAATAAGCGCGAGTTGAAAACCTATCAGGAAGCCCGGCTGCAAAATACCGAAAATCTCCGCAAGCTCGTCGTAGACGCTGCGGCTACGATTTTGCAGGAGGAAGGCCCTGAAGCGGTTACCATTCGTAAAGTATCACAGAAAATGGGCTGCTCCACCAAAATTATTTACAGCTTGTTTGTCAATAAAGAAGGGCTTGCGCAGCAGCTGTATCTCGACGGCTGCAAAATTATGGCTCGCGAGTTTGAAGCAACGCCTGCATTCTCCGATCCGAGAGAGCATTTACTCGCTTTGGGCGAAACCTACTGGCAATTTGCACAGCGTTACTCCAGCTATTACAAGCTGATGTTTGGCGGAGCATTCGGCGATTTCAAGCCAGATGAGGAAAGCCTGCAAGGTACCGTGACGGCTATGCGGCAATTGATTTACGTAATCGGCAGTGCCCAGCAGCAGGGTCTCCTGTCGGCGGCGGCACCAACGGATACAGCAGAAATAGTCCGCCTCGTTTGGGGCGCCCTCCACGGCGTCATCCATCTGCAAATGGGTGGGCATCTGGGTGATGTTTCCTCCGCCTACACCACTTATCAGCAAACGCTCTCGCTATTATCGAGCACCTTGTACGCTAAGCAGGAAGGCTAAATTTGAGCGTCTAGCACCTAGCCTAGCGTTTAGCGGTTCGTCAAGCTGCCGGTCGATTAATTAGACCGCTTCTTCCAAGCCTTAAAAAGCCGCCAATCCTCTCAACAGGACTGGCGGCTTTCTACCTTCTATTTTTGATTCGCTGTCATGACGCTGACGACCTTCTCCAGCTGAAGCTCCAGTGAATACGGGTCTTCCATAACAAACTCATCGCCATTTTCGCCAAAGGTGCCGTATTTATATACTTGACCCTTTTGCACGGCAGGCAGCTGCTTCCACAGCTCGCTGTTCAATATTTCTTCGCCGCCCTCATCCTCTGCCCCGTATAAGAAAATATGATCGCCCGTATATTGCGGCAAAACCTCCAATGAAATACTTGCAAAGCCATCCTTCATATCTTTTGCTTGCTGAGTTGGCGGCAGATCCAGCATTTGATAAATGGTCGAGTTGCCATAATTGCCGCCCTCAGCCGCGATGACATACAAGGCTTTGTAGCCGAATTGAACGATAGAAACCGTTTCACCTTCCTTCACAATTCCGGCTATTTTCGCTTTTGCCTCTTCAACCTTTGCATCATACGCTGTGATCCACTGTTCGGCTTCCTTCTCCTTCCCGAATATTTTGCTGACGTTCCGAAATTTCTCCAGCGGTCCCGCTGTCTTCAGTTCTTCCCAATAAGGCAGAAACACCGTCGTTCCAACCTTCTCATATTGCTCAATATTTTCATCAATAGAACCAATAATTAGATCAGGCTCCAAATAAGTCAGCTTCTCCAAATTCATTGGAAAACCGCCCAAATCCTCGATGCTATCCAGTACATCCTGCGAAATGCCTGAATCCCCAAGCCATGCCTCATTCAGCATAAAACTTCTGACCCCAACTGGAATAATGCCGAGCTTCAGCAAATGACCCATATATTGATCGGCGGCAACCCGCTGCGGATTGGCAGGCACCTCCACGTCACCTTTAGGCGTAGCTACGATGCGGGTCGCTGCTTTTGAATCCACTTGCTGAGCAGCAGGCGATGTCTCTGTATTTGCTGCGCCAGCCGACTGATTAGTCGGTGCTCCTGATGAACTAACATTGGTATTAGCAGTGCCTCCACATGCACTTACAAGCATGGTAAAGCACATCACTAAAGCCATCACAGCTATTTTCGTTCTTCTTTGCATCAATAATTCTCTCCCCGTCCGATAATGAAAATGATTTTCAATATCATTATAGACGTGAAAGGGAGGCTGTAGAACGGCAATTCCTTGCATCGGTAAGGGCATATCCCGACCTGACCCTTCCACGCCATACTTCTCTCGATAGCGTGCTGGAGAAATCCCTTTATATTTTTTGAAGCTCCGGCTTAAGGAATGGGCATCCGGGAAGCCGACATTTTCAGCAATATCCTGCAAGGTGGCATCCGTCCGCAGCAGCAGCTGCATCGTACGCTGGGTCCGAATCTGGCCTAAGTAATGCATAGGGCTAATCCCCGTTTTATTTTTGAACAATCTAGATAGATGCCCTTCACTGCACTCCAATGCCCCAGCAATCGCATTCAGCGTAAGTGGTCTATTATAATGCTCCTGGATGTAGCGAACCGCCATTGCCGCCAAGTCTGGTCGAATGGGCTCCCGATCCTGCTGATGCCATTGCCAAAGCAGCTCATAGACGAACTGGTAAAAGCTCGCCTTTACCCGCAGCCTGCCAAGCTCACTCTCCTGCATCCACTCCGCATACAGACGCTCAACTATATCGAATAAGGCAAGTGGCGCGATCGGCTCAAACGTATATTGATAATGGAAGGGGTTATCCTTCTCAAGCCGCTTCGCCAAATGCTGAGCACTTGGCAGCGCAAGCGTCGGCTTGTACAAAATCATATAGTATTCCAGCTCATCCTCCGCTAAAATAGTCAAGTTCATGCCTTTGCCGCTATGAAAAATATGAAATCGCTTAGCCATATGCAGTTGGCGGTCCAGCCAGATTTTCGCGCTTCCACGCACGGTGTAAATAAACGTACTCGCTGACAGCCGATAAGAGGACAACTCTTCTCCTTTATCCATCACCGCATAGCGAATATCAACAATTTTAATAAAAACATGATTCCATAGCCTTATATGTTCATTTAATTGCATACTTGCGCTTCACTCCCCCTGTTGCAAGCCCACCCGAACATTTAAATTTTTCTCCATTTTAATTGATAATCATTCTTAGTAACAACCAAGTAAGGATACTTAAATGAGCAGTATTCAGTATATTTTAAAAAACGGGGCTGTCCCAAAAGTCATAAATGACTTAGGGACGCCCCTTCTTCATAATGTCAAACAAAAAGAAACCGTTTCTTGGTAAAATGGAGGTACCACCCAACCAACTACCAAAGGAGACGGTTTCTTTGTACATTCAATATACCATGGATCAACTTTGCTTACCAATGGATTTAGAAGAAGACATACCCGCTAACCATTTGGTTCGTGTAGTCAACGCTGCTGTTAATCAGCTCGACGACGCGATCTTCGACGCGGCTTATCCCGGAGGCGGAAGAGATAGCTATCACCCCAAGATGCTCACCAAAGTTATCATTTACGCCTACTCACAGCGAATCTACTCTTCTCGTCAAATCGCCAAAGCGGTTCGTGAGAATATCATGTTCATGTGGATCGCAGGCAGACAACGACCAGACTTTCGAACGCTGAATCGGTTTCGTTCCGAACGAATGAAAGAGGTACTGGAGACGGTCTTCACAGGTATCCTTCATTATCTTGCAGAGGAAAAGTACGTGAAGCTTGAGCATTACTTTGTCGATGGCACGAAGATCGAAGCAAACGCGAACCGTTACACCTTCGTCTGGGGCAAAGCCGTCGTGAAGCACAAGGCAAAGTTGCAAGAGAAAGTACGGACACTGTTTGCAACGATTGAAGCAGCGGAGAAGCAAGAAGAGCTGGAACAGGCTGGAGAAGACCTCACCGAGCTTGGCGAGGCATCCGCGCTGACGAGCGAAAAGCTAGAGGCTGCTGTTCAACAATTGGAAGCTAAACTGCAAGTCCAGCCGAAGGACAAGCCGCTTAAAAAAGCGGTGCGCGCGCTCCGTAAAGACCTGCTCCCTCGTTTGCAAAAATATGAAAGGCAGCAAGAGCTTCTTGGGGATCGGAACAGCTTTAGCAAGACGGATCCCGACGCTACCTTCATGCGAATGAAAGAAGATCACATGCAAAATGGTCAATTGAAACCTGGCTACAATGTGCAGATCGGAACAGAAAACCAGTTCATCATCGGCTACAGTTTGCATCAACGCCCAACCGACACGCGTTGCCTCAAACCTCATTTGGAGAAGGTTAAAGCCGCTCTAGGAAAGCTGCCGAAAACCGTCATCGCGGATGCAGGATACGGCGGTGAAGAAAATGACGCATACTTAGAAGGTGAGCAGTTAGAAGCATTAGTGAAGTACAGTACTTACCACAAGGAAAAATCGAAGAGGTGGCAGCAGGATATCAGCAAGCTGGACAACTGGCAGTACGTTGAAGCCGAAGATACTTGGACATGCGCGGTAGGGCGCAAGCTGCTGTTTCGTTATGAAAGTAAGGGAACGACTGAAAGCGGATATGAAGTCAGAAAGCGACACTATCGTAGCGCAAGCTGCGAAGATTGTCCGCTCAAAGAAGCTTGTACAAAAGCACAAGGGAATCGGGAAATCAGCGTGAGTCTCAAGTATTTGCGGTACAAGCAGCAAGTACGCGAGAAACTCAGGAGCGACGAGGGATACGCTCTGGCGGTTCGACGAATGATCGAGCCCGAGAGTGTATTTGGACAACTGAAGAACAACCGGGGATTCAGACGTTTTCTGCTTCGTGGCCTGCCTAAGGTAAGCCTGGAGGTCGGGTGGCTTTCGCTTGCCCACAATTTGCTCAAGAAAGCGACAATAGACCAAAAGTCAAAAATAGCGGTGCAGGGATGACCTCCCTAGCACCGCTATTTCTTTATTTTTGCCTATTTTTCATGAAGCGAGCTGTTTCCTCAAGTGAGCGAACTTACTTTTGGGACAGCCCCGTTAGATTTTTAACCTAGCTAACTTATGGTTACTTGCTCGATGTTGTCGCCAGCAAAGCGTTCGTAATGACATCCAGTTGCGTATTCAGCGAAAAAAGATCGGTGTAATAAAACAAGCCGAAATCCGCATCGAGGACATGCCCGGCCTTCACCGCAGGCAAGCTGCTCCAAACCGGATGTCCCGACAGATCATCCATCCCCTCCCAAGAGGAGCGTATCACATAATCGCCCGCAAATTGCGACAGCACTTCCATGGATACCATTTCGCTTTCTACCGTTTTCGCCTTCTCCAGCTTCTGCTGAATGATTTCCGGCGCTTTCATGCCTAAATAATCATACACAATTTGCGAGCCCCGACCATATTCCTTGCTTTCAACGATCAGCATTTCTTTCGTGCCGCCTTCGATAATCGTAATTGTCTTGTCCAGCAAGCCAGCCGAGCGAAGCTTTTCTTTGCTCTCTTCCACCTTGCTTTGGAAGCTATCCAGCAGCGCCTGCGCTTCCTTTTCCTTGCCAAACACTTCACCAAGCTTCGTAATCCGCTCTACTGTGGATACTTGATCGGCAGGAATGAGCACGGTTGGCGCAATATCCTTAAGCACCCTGTAATTATCCTCGGAATTGGCGATTATCAGATCCGGATCAAGCGCCATGACCGCTTCCGGGTTCGTTTCATTCCAGTGGCCCAGCGATTCCACACCTTCCAATTGCTCTGAGAAGGCTGCGCCATCATAAACTTCAGAAATGCCGATTGGCTTAATGCCAAGAGCAACTGCATCACCGAGCATATACAGCACAACGATACGCTTTGGCTCCGCTGGAACAACAACATCACCTTTTACCGTGGATATAGTCCGTGTACTCGCTTCACTAGCAGTATTGGCATTAGCCGCAGTAGTTGCGGTTACGTTCGCCGCAGTCTGGGATGTGTTTGAACCCGCATTGGTTCCTCCAGTAGAGCAAGCGCCAAGCACTAATGTCAAGCTGAGCAGCATGCTCAATACGAGTGCTGCATTTTTATTTCTTTTCATATCTGTAAACCCTCCGCCATAATATTGATAATGATTATCACCACCATCCATACTATAACGTTGCCGTTCGTACGATCCAATGGACAATTTGGCATTTCCCAATGGACTATCTTCCTTTATGCTGCTGCCCCGCTCCTTGGCTTGATAACGTGCTGGCGATAGGCCCGTCTGCTTCTTAAATAAACGGCTGAAATAATATTCATCCGTATAACCGACATAGGCTGCGATATCCCGAAGCGTCGCTCCCGATTCCAGCAGCAGCTTTTTCGCTTCCTTAATGCGAATTTGAATGAGATAATCAATTGGGCTTTCGCCCGTCTGCTTCTTGAATTTCATCGACAGATAACGCGGACTATAATTAAAGCGATTGGCAAGCTCATCCAGCGAGATCCCTTCTTGATAATGCTCATGCAGAAAACGTATCGCCTGAGTAACTAGATCCGGCTCGCCGCTCGCCATCTCCTTTGTTTTCAGCTGGCCCAGCACCTCATGTACAAATTGGTAGAAAAGCCCCTTAATTTGCACGCTGCCGAGACTCCCTTCATTTCTGAGCGTCTGATTCATCGTTGACATCAGCGCGAGCATGGCCAGTGGCTCATCGGGCTCAAACCCATATTGGGTTTCAAAAGGGCTTCGGCGCTCCAGCAGCTGGCGAATTTCCCTCCAGCCCGAGAAAGCGAGCTTTGCCCGATAATACAGCAAATAAAATTCAAATTCTTCCTGCGCTTCGATTCCCAGGTGCATTCCCTTTGCGCCATGCAGCAAATAAAAACGCCGCGACTGATAAAAATGGCCGTCCAGACGCAAATTCGCCGCTCCTTTTACCCCATACAAAAAACCGCTAGCCGGAAAACGATAATCACTCAGCCGTTCCCCAGCATTCATGACCATATGCCTTATATCAAATATTTTCACCGCCGTATGATTCCATACGGCTATATGTTCACCCAGCTTCATGCTGCTTCTCTCCTACTGTAGCTAAACCCCTTTTTCCCTATTATAAATGATAAAACTTCTCAATTAAAGTTAAAAAGAAGAGCAGATGCCCAAAGCGCATGCTCTTCTTTTTAACTATTCCTCTAAATTTATGCCGCGGTGCCTTTTATGATTCTTTCAGCAGATTGCGCTTTGCCCTCGTTACAATTCGCTTCGTTTGCTTCGTATCAGACTGCTCCTGCCAACGATTGCATACCTGAAGTACCCAATCTGGATTCGTTTTACCGGCATCATTCAGCCAATTGCTCACAGAGTCCTGCACATATTTTGCCGGGTCGGAGCAAACCGCTTCCAATAGCGGCAAAGCTGGAGCAGGCTCTTCCTTTAAAGCCACGATATGCTTTGCCCATACACCTACTGGACGCGTAGCCTCAATGGCAAAGCGCCGAATATTGGCATCAGCATCTATTACCCAGCCTGCGAAATAAACCAATGCTTCTCTTAATTCGCGAATAATGGGCTCCCTTACAGCCATCCAAGCTATTTCACGTACGCCAAAATGTTGATCTGCCGCGAACGGACGAATGCCAGCCAATTTCTGCTCCAAGCTCAATCGGGCATCGAGACCGATCATGTATGCAGCCCAGCAGCGGACACTATCCGAGCGGTGACCCGCCAGCGCCTCGTAAAGACCGGATCGCTCCGCAGCACACCGGCCTTCCAACCATACGAGCCACTCTTCGGCAATGGCTGGAATGAGCTTCATGATTTTACGCTCGCTGAATGCATTAATTCTCAGAAGCAACGATTCAGCGTCCTGCCCAAGGCTCATTTCAGCTGTAACCGCATGCAGCAGAGATTTATGATCAACAGCCAGCCATTCGGTCAAATTGACGCTTTCAAGCTTGCCCTCATTGAGCAGACTAGCAACCTTGGGCGGAATATCATCTATTTTACGCGCTCCCTTACGGTGCAAAATAGCATCAGGTATCAGCGTTTCGGTATCCATAACACTCTCCCTTTCCTACTAAATAATACCAGCGTGCCAGCAAGCATCGTCGGATAATAGCCGATAATGCCTTCCAAGCAAGCTGCTATTTATAAAATACGCGATAAGGGAGCGTAAAAGCTGTAAGGCAGCTTACAGCTTTCGTTTTGTTTTGTTTCGTTTTGCAGCTAAGTCATCAGGCGCTTCATAAGCTTGCCTTGGTGGATACAAATGGTTCTGAAGCCGGTGCTGATGTAGCCCTCTTTCACGAGCTCTTGAAGGGCGACCGTTACGGATTCCCGGCTCGCACCAACGAGATGGGCAATTTCCTGATGCGAGAGCGGAAAGTTTATTTTATCGAATTCGCCCGCGCTAGTAAATCCGAAGTCCTTGCCAAGCCGCATCAGCGCATGCAAAATTTTATCATGCAGGTTCCCCAGCGCCAAATGCTCCGTCAACTGGCTCATGCCGTTCAAGCGGTCGCTTAATACCTCAAGCAAGGACAGCATAAACCGGGGCCGATGAAGCAGAAAATTTTCAAAGCGCTTCGGGTCCATCAAGCAAATATCGCTGTCTTCAGCTGCTTCAATGTAATGGTTTCGCGTTCCAAACGAAATCATCGCCATTTCCCCAAATACATTGCCTTCGCTCAAAATATCCGAAGTGAACTGCTTGCCCTCCGCGCTGAGCTTATACAAGCGAACCTTGCCTTTTTTCACAAAATAAAGCCCTTCGGCAAATGTCGCCGGCGTCTGAATAAATGTATTTTTCGAAAAAGGCGTAATGACGGTTAGCTCCTCCATCTCGATTAAATCTTCCATCGACAACGAATGAAGCAGATTAAATTGCGACAAATATTGAATTTTATCCACGATAGACCTATTCGCTTCGTACATAAACGAGCAGCTTCTGAAGCCAAGCGACGTCGCTCTGTATCCTGAGTTTATTCTGGCGCTTCTCAAACGCAAGCTCAAATAAATAGGCCTGCTTGTTTTTAACGATTTTATCCAATTGAAAGAGCGTCGCATATAATTCAGATATGCTCGTTACGTTTTGATAAGCAGCATAAATTTCCGTTTTCATCGCCTCCATCACTAGCTTAAAGGGCTGACGAGCTGTTGACCAGCCTGTCAGCCCTTTTATTTTACATGAATTGCGGCTGCGGTGCAGTCGAATTTTCTTCACTTGATTCGTTTCATCTTGTCACGAGGAACATCCGTTATTGGTGACATTTCGTAGTCATTTGAATTTTGCTAGAAAATCACTTATACTTAGCAATACGTTTAAACAATTGAACCATATAGCGGAGTGGAGCCATGAGCGAATTTACCGGCAATCAGAAGGCGATTCACATTTTTGAAAGCTTAAGCCCTTATTTTCAAGGCTTGGGGGACCCTGTTCGCCAGCAAATTATATCGCTGCTTATCGACAAAGATAGTATGAATGTGACGCAAATTGCCGAGCAAATCCCGATGTCACGACCTACCGTTTCCCATCATCTAAAGATATTGCGCCAAGCAAAGCTGCTGACCGTTCAGAAGAAAGGAACTGAAATGTACTACCGGCTCGAAATCAATGACGCTATTGCGCTTATGAAGCAGCTTGTCCAATTCGTGGAAGAGGAATGCCAATGCTAGTGCCAAAATTTAGGCCAGCATGCTGACATTCCTTTTTCAAAGCTTAATATGTCGAAAAACTTAAACGTATAAACATTTAATCGGAGGTTCATAATATGCAAAAAAGAAACGTTCTTATTGTTGGAGGTTATGGCGAGGTTGGCCGACAGATTGCCCAGATTTTATTGGATCGGCATGAAGATTTGGACATTGTATTGGGAGGAAGGTCGCCCGGGAAAGCAGCCGCCTTAGAATCTGAACGCGTACATACTGTTGTTGTAGATACGAACACGGAGGACCCTCTTCAGCATGTAGATGAGCCTATCTCGCTCATCATCAGCGCCGTTAACGATTTGCAAGACAAGCTGCTGCTGGCAGCCGTGAAAAGAAAAATCCCATTCATTGATGTGACTCGCTGGACGGAATTATTTGAGCAAGCCTCTGCTAAATTGAAAAAGGTAAAGCTGCATGCGCCTGTCGTGCTATCCTCAGGCTGGATGGCGGGAACAGCCTCTCTATTCGCTAAGCTGTATGCCGAATCGCTTCAGAACGTAGCTGTCGATATTCATGCCCTATACTCTCTGCAGGATAAAGCGGGACCCGATTCTACCGCTTATATGGATCGACTGACGATTCCCTTTCATATTACGGAAGCGGGAAAAAGCCGCCTTGTACATCCGATGACCGATCCCGTCAAGGTCCAGTTTCCCAATGGCTATGAGGCAAAATGCTATCGGCTCGATACGCCTGATCATATGACCCTGCTTAAAGATAACCATATTGACACAGCTAGCTTCCGTATTAGCTTCGACAGCAAAACATCTACCTCCTTGCTTGTAGCGCTCGTTAACAGCGGGCTATGGAAAATGATTAGCGGCAAAAGGTTCCGATCGTTCAGGCAGCGCCTGCTCTACAATCCAGGCACCGGCAGCACCCATCATGTGCTTATCCACCTAAAGGGAACAGGCCCTAATGGCCGCCCCGTCGAGCGGCGAGTCGCTATTTCGGACCCGCTTGGTCAAACTCACCTTACCGCCCTTGGTGCGGCTGTCCAAGCCGAGAAGCTGCTGCTAATGCCTAACAACGAACCGATAGCTCCCGGCGTTTATTACCCCGAGGACTTGCCAAATTCGCGAATGGATAAAGCGGCAATTTTAAACTTTTTCAAACAATATGGCGTTGTGGTCTCCAACTAGATGAAAGGGCCATAACGCTCGTTAGCTTTCGATTCGCACAAAAAAGGCCATGCCATAGCGACAGCAGGTCGACTTTGGGCATGGCCTCATCGTTATTGAACTACACTTTAAACCGATTAAGCATCGTTTTTAGCTCATCCGCTGTGCGTGTCAGCTGTTCCACAGAGCTGTTTATTTCCATAATGGAAGCAAGTTGCTCTTCCGACATGGCGGCAATCGTCTCAAAGCTTTGGGATGAGTCCTTGCTGATTTGCACACTTTGTTTAATCTCGGATTCCACACGCTCCGTATTGGCATTTAGCTGTTCGGCGGCTGAGGCAATTTTCTCCATATGCGTGGATACGTCCGTCGTTGTTGTCACTAGCGTCTGGAATAAAACGCCGACCTTATCTACTTGCTCCAAACCAAGCGCAACTTCACCTGTGCCTTTGTCCATTGTCCCCACGGCATGATTCGTGTCGGCCTGTACCTGTTGAATGAGACTCGCAATCTGATTGGAGGATTCGGTTGATTGCTCCGCAAGCTTGCGAATTTCCTCCGCCACTACCGCAAACCCTTTTCCATGAGCTCCCGCTCTGACGGCCTCGATTGAAGCATTGAGCGCCAAAATATTAGTTTGAGAAGCAATAGATGTAATGGCAGACGTAATGTTGCCGATCTCCATCGAACGCTCGCCCAATCTTTTAATGTCCTCAGCAGCTTCATTAACCGTCTGTTGGATGGAGTCCATTTGATTGGCCAAGGCATCGACGGCCTCATTGCCTGTTTTGGCTCCCTTGGAAGCTTCAGCGGCTATGCCAGAGGTATCGTTAGATATATTTAGTATGCCATATACGCCTTCACTAATATTACCAATCAACCCCAAATTCCTTTCATAGCCCATCATTTGACCCTGCAAGCCGGCGTTTGCTTGCTGAATGTTAGTGGTGGTTTGCTGAACGGTTGTTGATATTTGATCCACATTGCCCAATAGATGCGACGAGGAGCTGGCAACAATCTGTCCCTTATCCAAAATAGAAAGGATCAGCCCTTGCAAATTTTCAAGCATCCCGTTAAAGCTTCTGGAAAGCTCGCCGATCTCATCCTTCGTTTCAAATGCCAGTCTGGAGGACAAGTCGCCTTCGCTGGCAGATAGCCCCTTCAGCTTTTCATTCATGATGGAAAGCGGCTTTAGCGTTTTGCGCATGACCGTATAGATGATGGCTGCGGAAATCAGAAGACACACAATGGTTATAAAAATCGAAAACCGCAGCAAGGCGTTCGCTTGGGCATAGGCTTCGCTTTTGGGAACCAAAATGGCAATGCCCCAATCCATCATGTTAGATTTGCCATAAACGATCATATGCTCCGAGCCGTTAATGACGGCTTCACCTAAACCCGTATCGCCATTTGTGCTGTCCGTTACCATTTTATTTAACGCCTCATTGTCGTAATCGGCCATATTTTTCTGCAAGGTCTCCTCGGGTTTTTGACTAGCCACAACCGTCCCGTCCTTTGTATAAACAATCGCATGACCGCTTTCTCCTAATTTCACTTTGGAGATAAGATCAATCAGGTCCTGAATGGGCTGACCCCCATTGCCGACTCCAACGATATTTCCTTGATCATCCCTTACAGGCGTAGCCGTAAGCACAATCGGAGTTCCCTCCACGCCCGGAGATTTTGAGTCTACAGGATCAATCGTCACCGTCTCACCCTTGATCGCTCTTTGAAAATGGGGGTAATCCTTAACGCTAGTCGTTGCTCCCGGCAAATAAAGCGTGCCGTCAGGAGCAATAAATGCAAATTCGTCCGGGTTATCGGTAATCTTTGTCATCCTGTTGCTGTAGGCGAGAATTTTAGGAATATCTCGGTTCCTCACATCATCAGACTGACTTAATGCCTCGTATTTGGCCTGTGTACCCTGTATCCATATATCAATGTAGTTTTGAACCACAGTCAGCTGCTGCTCTGCCTGTTTCTTAAAGTTTGCCTCCAATGTCGTTTTGGCTCTATCATAGCCAAGGAAGGACACACAGCTTAGTGATACGGTCATTAATAGAGTGGTAATCAGGCTGCTTTTGATGGTTAGTTTCATTGTAATCACTCTTTTTCCTTCGTAAATTTTTGAATACGAAAAAAATCCGGACCGAATAGACTGGATTTGCGTACACATACCCCTTCCTTAGTCGACGACCCGACTAGCATCGTGCTTAGGTCATTCGACTCGAAGCTTTGCGTCCCCGCCCTTCCGCGAGTTCACCTTTATAAAAAAGAATATCGGTAAAGCGTCACTAAAGTTTTATAGTTACACATTAATAATTCATTAGAATCTTTACAAATTTACATATTCAACCAAAAAATACAGTGTTGGTGAGCCAATGAAAGGTTTTTTCATTCAATGAGGAACTTAAAGAATATAGAGGAGCTTGCACAAGCAAGCTTAGAGAGGTGTCGTAGATTCCAAATCGGGCTGGGGCTGGGGCTGGGGCTGGGGCTGGCGCACCCCAGACGCTTCAGACTCGACAATCATTAGGACGTTCTCTTTGACTGCCGAGCGTTAGAGTGTCATGAAGCCGCCGTACCTGGCCAAATATTGTTCTTTTTCTTTATAATCCGGCATTATGCTGCCGACGCGCCTCCAGAAGGAGCGGTCATGGTTCATATGAAACAAGTGGCAAAGCTCATGGATAATGACGTAATCAATTACATCCAATGGAGCCATCGCCAAACGATAATTGAAGGTTAAATGCTTGCTTGAGCTGCAGCTTCCCCACTTGGTCGTGGACTCGACAATCTCAACAGATTTAGGCTTTATTCTCAGCTGCGCCTGATAAATAGGCAGGCGTTCCCCTACAATCTTTTTACAGCTTGCAAAATAAAACTTCTTAAGGTTTTTTCGAAGCTCCTCCTCTGATAAACCCTCAGTCTCCATTAACTCATGCAGCAAACGCTCCTTGCCAAGATAGAGAAATTTCTCTTTCTCTTGATATTGCTTCGTTTGCGGCGTTTTTGTTGCCTCCGCAAGCTGCTTCCTTTGCTCCAAAATCCATTTCCCATGCCGCTCGACTGATCGTTTAATGACCTCTTCACTTGCTGCTTTCGGGGCTTTAACGGTGATGAAGCCTGACGGCTCAATCTGAATCGATATTTTTTTCTCCCGATTGCCGTATTCAACATGAAACGATATCGTTTGATTTTCAAATTCAATGTTCATCGGCTAATTAAAGGTCATCCAGGCTGTCGTGCCGAGCGCTTCAAAGTTCTGCTTATACCAAAAGTTGCGCGATTTATCCAGCGTGTACACATACATTCTCTTTTTCGGATATTTCGCTTTAAGCCAGTTGATAAAGGAGGCCGCATGTCCCTTGCCTTCATATTCCTTCAGCACATCCAGCGCTTCTATAAAAACAAAATCCCTTTTATTTTTAACATCAATATAAAAATCCTTTTCCAAATATTTTTCGTCATCGCTAAAATAATCATTTTCCGCTTTTTCGATGAGCTGCTTGCCGCTCGCATACTCCCAAATGACGCCGTAGCCAACCATCGTCTCTTCTGCTTCAATGACATAGATGCTTGCCGGCAGCTCCGATTGGTCCTTCTTGCTGAGTTCGCTTGCATGGTAGGTCGTTGTAATCTCGCTGAGTGTATTTTGCATTTCTTGATCGAAGGGCTTCTCTATAATGCTGGACATGATTTTGTTCTCCTTTTTGCCTAAGAGCTTGGATTCATTGTGACGGTGACTCGTGACCGTAATCATACCATATTCGATGTATTGAAAAAATAAAAAACGATTTGACAAACGAAATCCATCACGATATATTTAGTTAGCACTCTAACTATTAGATGTCTAATTTATTTAAACAGAAGGTGATAACTATGCAGCAAGACCGCAATCTGCAGTATAAGTTTCGTATGATCGGTCTAATGATGAAGCTCAACGTCAATAAGAAGTTGGAGATGTACGGGTTAACGGTAGAGCAAGGGCATGCCATTCGGTATATTAATGAGCATGAGGAAGGGGGACTTTCGCAGAAGGACCTCGAAATTACCTTTAACCGCAAAGGCTCCTCTATCAGCAGTCTGGTCAACAATTTAGAGAAGAAAGGCCTTATTGTTCGCAAGTCTGATCCGAAAGATGAGCGCCGCAACCTGCTGCGTGTAACCCCAGCTGCGAAAGAGCTGCTTGGCTCGTTCAATCAATATTTTGAAGATTTTGAGCATACGCTGCTGGAAGGCTTCACCGAAGATGAAACCAACTTGCTGTTCAGGTTCCTTTCGCGCATTGAAGCCAATATTGAAGAAGATACGGCGAACTCCGTTGGGCGCAAATCATCATTTTAGCATCCTCGTAGCCCCTCCTTTCGAATGAAGGGAAGGGATTATGATTGACATATAGTTAGATTTCTAACTAATTAACTGCAAACCATAATTGAGAAAGTGGTGACCCCCATGGATACTGAAAACCTCCATTATTTTGAAAAAGCACCGATTTACAAAGCGATTGCCCATTTCGCCGTTCCTATGATGCTCGGCATGTCAATGAGTGTCATTT
The DNA here is from genome assembly GCF_036894955.1 of Paenibacillus sp. KS-LC4. Classification (NCBI taxonomy): domain Bacteria; kingdom Bacillati; phylum Bacillota; class Bacilli; order Caryophanales; family Paenibacillaceae; genus Paenibacillus; species Paenibacillus sp. KS-LC4. Next base: position 4,307,996 of record NZ_CP145905.1, read on the forward strand.
ACTCTATTTTAAACGCCTATTTTCTGGGCACCCTGCACAATACCGAAATGCTAACGGCGCTAGCGCTTACCCTACCGTTGTTCGCAGCCTTTATGGCGCTGGGTAATCTGGTTGGCATAGGCGCAGGTACATTCATCTCCAGATTATTAGGTGAAAAAAGGTATGATGTGGTGAAGCAGGTGTCCTCCTTCTCCTTCTTTACAAGTCTTGGGCTCGGTATTTTATTGATGATTGCTGGACTACCGCTTATCGACCAGATTGTTCATGGGCTTGGGGCAACGGCCAGCTCCTTCGCATTCACGAAAGACTATGTCACCATGATGCTCATCGGCTCGCCGTTTGTCGTCTTATTTTTCTCCTTGGAAAACATCGTCCGCGCCGAAGGAGCGGCTATGACCTCCATGATTGGGATGATTCTAAGCGTTGTCGTCAATATTATACTCGATGCACTCGTTATTTTTGTGTTCCATGGGGATGTAATGGAGGTTGCAGCAGCAACAGTCATTTCCAACGCAGCAGCAAGCCTCTTTTACGCTATCTATATCGGAAGAACAAGCAAGTTCCTCAGCCTATCGTTGAAGTGCTTCAAAGCATCTAAAGAAATAATAAGCAACATTTTTAAAATTGGCACCCCCGTATTTATTATGAGCATGTTTCTAGGTGCAATGGGACTTATTTTCAACCATTACCTTATTGAATATGGCAATCAAGCCGTTGCTGGATATGGCATTTCATCACGATTGCTGCAATTCCCTGAAGTGATTCTAATGGGGCTGTGTGAAGGGGTTGTGCCGCTCATCGCCTTTTCCTTCACGGCCAATAAGCTGCGGATGAAAAAAACGATTAGCTTCACGATTAAGATGGTTGCTGCTTTGGCTGCGGTCTTCGGTGTTATCGTGTATTTAACCTCGGATCATTTGATTGGCTTCTTCACGAACGATCCGCAATTAATTGAACTAGGCAGCTATATTCTGCATGTCACCTTTTTATCCTTATTCATTTCCGGGACGACAACGCTGTTCACAGGTATTTTCCAAGCGACGGGTCAAGCAAAAGCGGCTTTCGTAATGGCAATCGTGCAAGGTGCAACGCTCATCCCCGTCTTGTATATCGCAAATCGCATGAATGGCTTCCATGGCGTTGTCTGGTCGCTGGTCATAGCGGATGCTGTCGCCTTCCTTGTCGGGGCGGTCATGCTCTATGTGCTGCGCAATAAACTACAGCCAAATGTAGAGCAATTGGCGCATTAAATATATTTATTGATTAAAAAAAGATACGGAAGGCCTCCTTCCGTATCTTTTAGCAGCCTTATAGAATAAGCCGTCTTACAAGGCTATGACAGCAAAATATGTGCTGCCTTTGCGACATGCAGCGCCTGGATGCGATTGCTCACACCCAGCTTTCTTTAAATGCTTTTATTATGCCATTTGATCGCTTCGCTGGTATTGCCAAGCTTGGCAGCTCGGCTGATGCCTTGAGAGGCAAATTGCGTCATTTTATGTCATCAGAAAAAAACAATGCTGTATTGTTATTTATCATTTTATGAAGCAAGCCATTGGAAAATCCTCCATTTTGGGGGATTAGCTATTTTCTTGGAACTGCTGCTTCGCAGCTTCGATAGCAGCTGCGGCTCGCGGCCAGCCCGCATAAAAAGCCAGGTGGGTTAAGGCTTCTACCACCTGCTCCTCCGTCAACCCGTGCTGCTGACCTAGCCGAAGATGGAAGGGCAGCTGCTCTGTGGCTCCACCTGCCACTAAGGCGGCTATCGTAAGCAAGCTGCGATCCCGCCGCGACAGCTGCTCTCTGTTCCACACCTCGCCAAAGAGCACCTCCTCCGAATATTTGGCGAATGCGGGCGCAATATCCCCGAACGTTTGCCGGACGTCCGAAGCCATCTCTCCTTGAGGCACCAGCATTTGGGCAATTCCGCTGCCGAACGTCCAGTCCGCAAGCTCCGTCCCTACGAGTAAGATGAAAATGTCCTCCTCTCTAATCGCTAGCTCGCGCTCCATACGTTCCGCTACCCTTTTATAAAAATGCTGCTTCTGCAATGTGCTTCTTCCCGATTTCAATGTAATTTGAATATAAAGCAATCCATCGCTCCGCCTAATATTTAAATAATCGGGACTATAAAAAAACTCGCCTGATCGATGCCCATGGAATACTTGAAAAAAATCGTCCTCCGGCACATGAAAATGCTCCATAAGTGCCTGCATAATAACTTGGCTTATAGCCGACAACTGCGGTTCATCATATTTACTCTCCAAATAACTGACTCTGACGAATGGCATGCTGACTTCCTCCTTCAATTGGATGCCCTCATTGTACGTCCTCGCCATTTATTTGTATAATTGATTAAATTCATATACTTGTTCAGTTATGTCGAATAAGATAAATAGCTATAAATAAGGAGCTGTTCAGCATGGATTTGAAGGAGCTAACGACGTTTCAAACGATTGTTCAAGAAGGCAACTTTTCCAAGGCCGCCCTTAAGCTGCATTATGCTCAGTCCACTATCACTAATCAAGTGCAGCGACTGGAGAAGGAGCTTGGCATTCAGCTGTTCAATCGGGGCTGGGATGCCGAGCTTACGGCCGCCGGGCAGCTTTTCGCAGATGAAGTGGACAAGCTTATCGGTCATTGGCAATATGTAGCGGAGCAGGCGAAGGCTTTGCAGCAAGAAGAAATCGGAACGGTCAGCTTAGGGGCGATAGAATCTCTTGCCAAGCAAATACTGCCCGCTTCATTTCAGCGCTTTCAGGTGCATAAGCCTCGTGTCTCCTGTCATTTTGTTGTAGGCAACACGGATGCGCTGTCCCGCGCTGTCCTGCAAGGCGAGCTCGACTTTGCCATATGCGGGGAGCCTGCGGATTCGACCTCCTTTCGCTTTGAGCCTTTATTCCACGAAAAAATAGCTTTTGTGGCAGCAAGCGGCCATCCACTGGCAAGCAGGAACGAGCTCGATTTTTCAGAGCTGCTTGGCTATCCACTTCTTATTGGAGGAAGCACCTGCCTTTATTATTTACGTTTATCCAAGCAGCTTGCTCGCTATGACGAAGCTCCCATGCTGCATACGGTCAGTCAAATTTCTGCGATCCCAGCCTTTATCCAGCAGACAGACACAGTAGGTGCTGTTCTTACTTCAACAGAGCTTTCACCGAATCTTGTGACCCTTGATGTAAAGCTCCAGGATGCATCCATTCCCATTGGCTTGCTACAGTCGCGCAAGGAGGTTTATACGGCAACAACGAAGCAGCAGATGATTCAATCTATTAAAGAAGAGCTATCGCTTGTTAAGATCACATGAAGGAGTCCGTCGTCTGGAGAAGAAAGGCCTCAGCCTCGCTTCGAGCGGAATCCATGCTCCTTGGCCAGCCAAGCGATGAGCAGAGCAACGATTACAAGCAGGAGCAGCGCCCAAGGGAAGGTCATCACGCCAAGCATCTCTAGCAAAATCGCACCGATTAAACCGCCTCCGCCAATCGCTAAATTCCAAGCTGTCACCAGCATGGCTTGCGCCACATCCGCATGGTCGCCAGCAGCTTCTGCAAGCGCCGTTTGCAGAAGCGTTGCCGCTCCGCCGAAGGTCAGCCCCCATAAAGCAACGGCCACATAAATGAGCATAGGCGTGCTGCTGCCGATCCCTAGCAGGATAGAGGCGACAGCGAAGCCCGCAAGGCTAATTAAGACCATAGCCCGCTGCATGCGGTCGATCAACAAGCCAATAAGGGCGATGCCCGCCACCGATGTTACGCCAAACACGAGTAAAACGACATCTACGCGCTCCACAAGTCCAAGCGCAGCCAAAAAAGGCGCTATATACGTATAAAGAATGTTGTGTGCAAGCACCCAGGCTAGAACAACGGCTAAGATGGGCCTTACTCCCGGCATAATAAATACACGAAAAAGGGATCGTCTCTTGGTCGAAGCTTGTCCTGCAAAGTCCGGCATCTTTCTTATCACCCATAAGATGAGCAGCACAGCAAGCAGCGACATAATTCCAAATACAATTCGCCAGCCCGCAAACACACCAAGGAAAGTACCGGCAGGAACACCAAGCGCAAGCGCGATAGGCGCTCCGAGCATCGCTATAGCCATAGCGCGGCCCTTCAGCGCATCAGGCACCATGCGGCGAGCATAGCCTGCCGACATGCCCCATAATATACCGGAGCTTACCCCCGCCATAAAACGGGCCATTATGGTCAGCCCATAGCTGGAGGATAACGCCGTTACACTGTTGAACAGCAGGAAGCCCGACATACAAAGCAGCAGCAGAGGCCGCCTTCGCCAGCTGCTCGTAGCCGCCGTCAAAGGGATAGCTGTCAACAGGGTGCCCAGCGCGTATGCGGTAACCAATTGACCCGCAAGCGCCTCGGAAATATGGAGTCCCTCACTGATTTGCGGCAGCAGGCCAGCGGGAATCGTCTCCGTCAAAATACATATAAAGCCCGCCATAGCGAGTGCCAATAATGCAGGCAGAGGCAGTCGCTCCGTTTCTTGAGCAC